>JAFQFH010000007.1 GCA_017398685.1 Oscillospiraceae bacterium | reverse complement strand
ACTTTCTGGGTCAGGTACGAGGAGACGGAGAGCGGATATCTGGTGCACCGTGCATACAGCCACCGCATGAACATCGTCAACCGCTGACATAAGGAGGCTATAATGGCTGAAAAGAATTACTACACAATCGACCCGGAAGGCAAGCTCACGTGCATGAAGTGTAAGGTCAAGCTCCACAAGGGCAAGGCCAAGTTCATGTATCTGGACAACGGTTTTCCCGTAGAGCTGCCTGTCTGCCCCGGCTGCGGCTTTGTGTACGTGCCGGAGGAGCTGGCATTGGGCAAGGTGCTGTCGGTGGAGAAGGCTTTGGAGGATAAGTAATGAATTCACACCCCGGCGGCGAGGAACACAGCCGCTATCTTATAGAATTGGCCTTTCTTGATACGCCCTCCAGATGGCTGGATATGGGAGCGGGAAACGGCGACACCGTGAGACTTCTCCGCTCTCTGGGTCACGAGGCGGAGGGTATTGACCTTGTCCCACGCGGCGAGGATGTGACGGAGGGGGACTATCTTTCAGCCCCCTATGAAGATGCAGTCTTTGACGGTATAATAAGCCAGTGCAGCTTTTTCATAAGCGGCAATGTGCCAAAGGCCCTCAAAGAGGCCAGCAGGATGCTCAGAAAGGGCGGCAAGCTGGTTTTCTCGGATATTACAAGAGATGTGGTAAAGCTTCTCAACGATGTGCGCGCCGCGGGCTTTGCGGTAAGGCACATGGAGGATATGTCCGATGCGTGGAAGGAATATTATCTGGAAGCGCTTTGGAAGGATGAGAGCGGCTGCCTGCCCACGGGCAAAAAGGCGAGCTATGTGCTTTTCGTATGCGAAAGGATGTGAGCGGATGGACCTTGAAGAGAGAATAATGGAGCTTAGCCGCTACGGCTACGCCTGCGGACAGATACTTGCCATATTGCTGCTTGATACCACGGGGGAAGAAAATCCCCAGCTTGTGCGCATGATGCAGGGGCTCAACGGCGGCATCGGCAGCAGCGGCGACGTATGCGGCTGTATGGCGGCGGGCTGCTGTCTTATTTCCAATTTCACCGGCAAGCCCGCTGATATGGACTATGACAGCCCTCATCACAAGTCAGCCATGGCGGAGTTTTCCAAGTGGTTTGAGGAGGAAATGATGCTGGAATACGGCAGCATCGACTGCCGCGATGTCGTGGGCACAAGCCCTGCAAAAAAGGTGCAGTACTGCCCGCAGATCATAGCGGCGGTTTACGAAAAGTGCATGGAAATACTGGAAAGCAAGGGTCTTATATAAAATGCTTATAGGAAAAACCATGAGTGTCTGTCCCGTCTGCCTCGGTAAAATTCCGGCCAGCAAGGTGCTGGGTGAGGACGGCAATATCTATATGGAAAAACGCTGCTGGGAGCACGGCAGCTTCCGCACTCTCATCTGGGAGGGCGATGTTGAAAGCTACAGGGCATGGGGCGCAAATGATGCCGACGGCAGGGTGCTGCCGGTGCGGGCAAAGCCGGTGGAGCAGGGCTGCCCATATGACTGCGGCCTCTGCCAGAACCATGAGCGGGACGGCTGCTGTGTGCTGCTGGAGCTTACAAAGCGCTGCAATCTTAAATGCCCGGTGTGCTTTGCCTCTGCCGGTGTGGATGATACCGATACTGACCTGAGCCTTGAAGAAATTGCAAAGCAGTACGATATGCTGATGGAGCACGGCGGCCCCTTCAACATTCAGCTTTCCGGCGGCGAGCCTACAGTCCGGGATGACCTTGACAGAATAATTGCTCTGGGCCGCGAAAAGGGCTTCAGCTTCTTTCAGCTCAACACCAACGGTCTGCGCCTTGCAGATGAGCCGGGCTACGCTCAGCATTTGGCAAAGGCCGGTGTCAGCACGGTATTTTTGCAGTTTGACGGTCTGGATGATGATATATACATGAGCCTTCGCGGTGCAGCTCTCAAAGATACAAAGCTGCGTGCTATAGAAAACTGCAAGGCTGCCGGACTGCCGGTGGTGCTGGTGCCTACGGTGGCTCCCGGTGTCAATGACCGGTCATTGGGGGATATTATCCGCTTTGCTCTGAACAATGCGCCCCATGTGCGTGGTGTACACATTCAGCCCATATCCTACTTTGGCCGCTGCGGTCTGGATGCACCGGAGATACGCCTGACCATACCCGCAGTGCTTCGCCGTATTGAGGCGCAGACGGATGGGCTTATGCGCTATGAGCATTTTGGCGGCGGTGGTGCAGAAAGCCCCTATTGCTCCTTCCACGCAAGCTACAGAAGGCTTGACGACGGCAGCATAAAGGCACTGCCCAAGAGGAAAAACAGCGGCTGCTGCTGTGTAAAAAGCAGCGAGGCCAGAGACTTTGTATCACAGCAGTGGAGCGGCAAGGCCGCCTGCTGCGACGGGGACGAGGCAACTTCGTCTCTGGATGAATTTTTGCAGGAACTGGTCGAAAACACCTTCACCGTCTCCGGTATGGTGTTTCAGGACGCACATAATCTTGACCTTGAGCGGCTTCGCCGCTGCTACATCTGTGAAGTGGACAGCAAAAAGGGCATGGTGCCTTTCTGCGCCTATAATCTTACCGATGTGAACGGACGCGCCCTATATCGCAAATGAGAAAAACAAGGCTTGAAAACTGGATACAGGAAATTGAAGGCCTCCCGCAGCTTACACGGGAGGCCTTGGACGCTTTGCAGCTCAGGCGGCTGAATGAGACACTCAAGCGCCTGCATGACAGCGGCAGAGCTTACCCGGAGTCTGTCGGCAGCCTGAAAGAGCTTGAAGCCCTGCCTTTTACCACAGCGCAGATGCTTGCGGATAAACCCGGTCATTATCTGCTTTCCTCCCAGTCTGAGGTCAGTCGGGTAATATCCGGGGCCACCTCCGGCACCACCGGCCCTGCAAAACGTGTGTTCTACACCGAAAAAGACACGGAGCACACAGTGGGCTTTTTTGCCGCCGGCATATCCGAAATGCTCTCTGCGGGGGAAAAGTGTCTCATAGCCTTTCCGTTCTCAGGCCCCTTTGGTTTGGGAGACTTGATTGCAAAAGCCGTAGAGCGGCTGGGGGCTATTCCTGTAAAAGCCGGTTTTGGTCAAAGCTGGGCAGAGCTTTGTGCACTGGTAAATAAGACTCAGCCGGACACCTATATCGGATTTCCTGCGGTACTGCTGGGGCTGTGCCGGGTGTACGGCGACAGTTTCCCCATAAAACGGGCTTTGGTGTCCGGTGATGCCTGTCCGGATGGGCTTATGCGTGAGCTGGAAAAAGCCCTCGGGTCAAAGCTCTATCCCCATTACGGCAGCCGGGAATGCGGCCTTGGCGGGGCTGTCACCTGTCCGGCCTTTGAAGGTATGCATCTTCGGGAAAACCATATCATCGCCGAAATCGTCGATGAGAACGGCAAAGTTCTGCCTGAGGGTGAATTCGGAGAGCTTGTAATCACCACCATCGGTCTTGAGGCTATGCCTCTTATCCGCTATCGCACCGGAGACTATACCCGCATTCTGTCGCCCTGCCCCTGCGGCGGTGTCACAAAGCGCATTGACCGGGTGACAAGGGAAGAGGGGGCCTTGTCCATAGAGAAACTGGACAGCGCAATTTTCCCCGTGGACGGGATCATCGATTACCGGGTTGTCTATGACCGTGAGCTCAGGCTTGAACTAAGCTGTCTGGCTCAGCCGGATCGGAAAGCGTTGGAGATGATAATAAAAGAGCTGTATCCTCAGGCAAAGATTCAGCTCAGCCTGAGAGCTTTCGATTATTCAGACAAGCCGATGTACCCCGGCAAACGCTGTATTCTGCTTTGAGTGCTATGTGCGGCTTTGTTTAATTTCGTGCGGTTTCGTGCGGAATTCATTTGGCGCACTTGCGGGACGTGATTTAAGACAATATAATGTGTTCAAAGAAACGGACGAGTCTGTTGCCAGACGCTCGGAGCTGTTCCATGAACATGTATTCTCAGGGGGAGCTTCTTATGAAGCTCTCTTTGTATTTGGGGAGGTGACCGCAATCAACACAGGTGCAGTAATTGTAAGTGCAGGGCTTGGGGATAAAGCCATGCTTCCCGCCGGTAAACTCTCTGTAGTTGAGAGAATGGTGTCGGTTTTCCGCAAAGCGGGAACGGACATGATAGTTGTGGTCACCAAGCCGGATGATAAGCCCCTTGAAAAGCAGCTTTCTCAGTACGGTGTGATGTTTCTCCGCAGCAAAAGCCATATAAGCAGAGAAGCTTCAGCCCGAGTGGGACTTGAATATCTCAGCAAAAAATGCCGGCGCATATTTCTCATTGATATGGACCGCCCCTTGCTCTCCCCGGACACTCTGAACAGGATGCTTTCCCACGAAGGAGAGCTGATAGTGCCTTTCTGTAAAGAGAGACCCGGAAAGCCGCTTTTATTCTCGGCAGTTGGGGCAAGGAAGGCTCTGGAGCAGACAAATCCAATGCTTGATGTGCTACACCTGCCTGTGGATGATGACGGCATACTGCTGACAGCAAGCGACGCACAGGACATGACTGATCGTTATAAAGCACACAATGCAATGATAACCGGTATTTCGCTGGACCTGAGCATTCACTGTGGGAGACAGATAGTAGACAAGAAGCTCATCAGCCTGTTATACCTTATAGACGAAACTCAATCCGTCAGAGAAGCATGCAGCAGGATGCAGATATCATATTCAAGTGCATGGAATATGCTCAATCAGGCAGAGTCTGAACTGGACTTTACTCTGGTGCACCGTAATAAAGGCGGAGCCTCCGGTTCCGGAAGCGTGCTGACAGATAAGGGCAACGTGCTTCTGCGTGCATATCTGGAATTTGAAGCTGTGGTTCGAAGCAGGGCTGAGAAGCTGTATGAGCAATTTTTTGAGGAAATTACCTAGATATTTTTGAATATCGACTCGCACGTGCGGAAAAATTGGTGGAACGATACCCACACATATTTAATTACGAAAACTATATAAAAAATCTCTCTTGTCTCAGCAGACAAGAGAGATTTCAGCGTGTCAAAAAAGGTTATACAGCAGCCCCCGTTTCTTCCATGTTACCAGAAACAGGAGCTCCTGTATAACCTTTTTTGACAGACTGGGAAATATAGATATTTCTGTTTATTTCATCTGCAATAAAACGAATGCACTTATTCAAAAGTTGGTCATTATACATGACATCAATACTTTTGTTAACGTTGTGTTCAGAAAGATAATTTGCTTGATTTATTTCTCTTTCTTTTATTCTCATTTCTTGTTTTTTTGTACTTCCAAAAGTCGTTGGGAAAAACAAGAAAAAAGCAATGGGCGCTATCCAACCGACCCACTCCAATAAAGGTTGCAATATCCATGCGAAAATGCACAGTATAGCAGTACCAAGTATCCAGACAAGCGCCTCACCCAGAATATACGGGTCATCATTTTTATTCGAAGAGATTTTACTTTCTTCCAAATTATTGTTCTCTTCTGCGCTCTCAACGAGATCGTTTGATGAGATATTTGTTGTACCTCCAGCAGATTTAATTGCAGAAGTTGACAAAAAGGCCGCTGGAATTGATATATCCCGCAACGAATTTATAAATCAGTGCATCAAGTTTGCTCTGGAAAACATGGCAAATGAAAAGGACTAAGCCGCCCCGGACAATGTGACGACTTTTCTTTCGGATATATCCGCATAATCTCGGAAAACTTATGAAAATTAATATTCAAAAATCGATAATTTTTCATCAAATCACATTCGGTTTACATAATTTGAATTCTGAGAGATAGCTATATCTGTTTATTTCAGCACATCATTAATGTGTTCAAATCAGCAGACAAAAAGTAGTAACGGGTATCTGTTTCTGTCTAACACTTTTCTAACATTTCCATTTGTGGAGATAGTTCCTTAATCTCCATATTTTCTTAAAAGTTAACGGGTTTGCGGTTTTTGCATCTATTTGCTAATATTGCCTTAATTTTGATGCATTGAAGCTAATACTATATCAGAATGGGGTTCAAGAGGCCGCTGGTTCAACTCCAGTCACTCGGACCATACGGAGTGTCCTTAAAGGATTTGAGGACACTCCGTATTATTTTTTATTATGCAGACCTTTCTGGGGAGTAGCTTACGGCTACTCCCTTTCTCGTTTCCATGACGATGTTTGTTTCAGGGATGTTCTTTGCGTCCGGAACAACAAATTGACCGATACAGTTGTAGTAGATAACGATGCGCTGGGTGTGAATGCCTTCGGATTTTTCAGCTTGGTATACGTCTATGTGGTCTATAAGTTCACCCACCATACGTGGGGTAATCTCTGTCACATTTCTGTACCGCCTAACGCTTTGCAGAAAATCATCCACATCCACATGACGGCTCTCCAGCTTTTTAAGTTCCTGCCGTAGCAGTTTCAGCTTGCCAGTGATTTCTCCCTGCTCTTCCTCATATTTCTTGGACATTTTGGAAAAGCGTGCATCGTCAATTTTTCCCGATACATTATCCTCATACAGCCTTGCAAAGAGCATGTCCAGTTCCTTATCTCTTGCAGTGAGGGCAGCAAGCTCTTTCTTTTTCTGCTGCCACTTAGTTTCGGCTGTCTTAGCAGATAGCCCTATAACCGTTTTCAGAAAAGCATCCTCGTACTCCTCCGCAAAAGCAGCCAGTCTGTTGACCTCACAGAGTAGTATTTGCTCAAGGAAGTCAAGCCGTATGTAATGCGT
>JAFQFH010000085.1 GCA_017398685.1 Oscillospiraceae bacterium | reverse complement strand
CCGGTTTGACGCCGCAATGGTTGATACCTGCAACGGCCGGGAGTGGAACGTGGAGTGCATTGCTGGGGACGGCGAAACGCAGTACCTGTATGCCAGCTACTTCGAGGGTGGTCTTGTCAATGTCCTTGTGAAAAAAGAGAGCAAGCATGCATGAGAACCCCTTTATGGTGTTCGAGAGAAGGATAAGAAAAACAGCGCAACTACTTGTCGTAAGGCAAGTAGCTGCGCTGTTTTTTAATCTCCTCGGCACTCCTCGGGCTGTTTATCCGGCCGCAAGCCCTTGAACACTGGCTGGCGCAGGGCGCCCGAGGCAGTCCTCTCCATATACCGGACGCTGCAGACCAGCTCCGGCTCCAGCCAGACGGCCTTCTCATGGCCGGACGGCACGGGCATGGGCGGCTCCGGCCGCTGCACCGATGCCATAAGCTGGTGCAGGACATCGTTGGAGACGCCCAGTGTTACATGGCCTTTATAGGCAAGCATTCCATTCTCATACTGCCCGAGCACGAGGCTGGTCACACTACCGGATTTTCGGATATAGCCGCAGACCACAAAATCATCGTCCTTCAGGAATTTGATCTTGATCCAGTCCTTCGTTCGCTTGCCGGGGTAATAAAGGCTGTCCCAACGTTTGGCCACAATACCCTCCAGATTTTTCTCAACCGCCAAGTCGTAGAGGGCCGTGCCATGCTCCTTAATCACGCGGGAAACGGCCAGTCGCTCTGACTCCCGGACCGTGGCGGTAATCTGCTCCTTCCGCCGGTATAGGGGCTGCCCCATCATGTCGTCGCCCCTCAACTCCAGCAGGTCAAAGGCCACGAAGGTGGCCGGAGAGCGGCGTGCGGCAAGCTGGATCTTGAGCTTGTCGGTCATCATGGTGCGCCGCTGTACCTCGGCAAAGGAGGGGGTACCGTTCTTCTGCACCATCAGCTCGCCGTCGAGGATGCAGGGCGCCTTTACCTGTCGGTGGATCTCTGCCAGTTCCGGAAACCTGGGCAGCAACAGATTACCCCGCTTATTGCGAAGTACCGTCTTTTCTCGATCCAGCAAGGCAAGACACCGCTCCCCGTCCAGCTTCAATTCAAAGAGATAGTCCGAGCTGTCAAAGGGTTCCCCTTCCGCCCCGATCAGCATGGGTCCTTGCTCCAAAAGGCTCATGCGCCCTGCTTCCTTCTGGGCGTGCGTTTGGGCTTCTCCGGCTTGTGCTGCTCAATACTGGCCTTGAGCGCCTCCATCAAATCGATCACATTAGCATGGTGCTCAGACTCGGCGGCCACGATCTCCTTGCCGGCGATCTTATCCTCAATGAGTTGCCGCAGCTTGACCTGGTACTCATCATGATACTGTTCCGGGTTGAAAGGCGTGTCCATGGAATCGATCAGCGTCCGGGCCATGGCCAGCTCCTGGTCTGTGATCTCCGGCTTTGGATAGCTCCTGGGGATGTCCTTAATTTCGTCGGAAAAGTGCATAGTAGCCAGAAGCATCCCATCCTCTCGGGGTATGATGGCCATAAGCGTCTCATGGCTGCCCATGACCGTTTTGCCGATGGCTACCTTCTGACTGTCCATCAACGCCCGGCGCAGTAGCTCAAAGGCCTTATCGCCGCCTGCTTCCGGCGTCACATGGTAGGCCTTATCATAGTAGATGGGGCTGATCTGGTTCAGCTGTGCGAAGTGGAGGATCTGGATAGACTTCTCCTTGGGCGTCTTAATCTTCTCAAGGTCATCAT
>JAFQFH010000084.1 GCA_017398685.1 Oscillospiraceae bacterium | reverse complement strand
TTCTTCACACGCTCAAGGTCTTTTGCCTTGGCCTTGAGGGAGCGCATCTCTTTTGAAGCAGAGTTAAGCAATGACTCCAGAAAGATATTTTTATTCTTCTCCTGATGGTACAAGCTCTCAATATGTTCGTGGTTCCGCTTCAGCTTCACGTAGGCTGAGTATATTGACATTATCACTTTTGCCATCTTTTCAATTATAGGTTTTGCTTTCTTCTCCCGGTAGCTTTTCGCCGTCTCAAACGGTGCAGCTTCCGGGAGTATTTCTTCCGGAGATTTAGAATACTCCTCAGCCAGATACTCCGCATTTTCCACCTCCGGCGTCAGCTGCTCAAGTCGATGTTCAAGCTCGGCCACCTCCCTGGCCCGCTGTTCTTTCTTGAAGTTGAGCACATCCAAATGCTCAAGGTGGGTGTCTTTCCGCTCCCACTTTATACCGTGCCTGTGCATTATCTCGGCCAGTGCTTCTTTCTCGGACTCTATCCAGAGATTGCGCTCGTTGCTTGTCTTGCCTTCACCCTTGAAGCCCTGCGCCTCAAGGGCCTTTTTCAGCGATACTCTGGTTGACAGGCCTCGCTTGCTGCCGGTGATGAAGGGCACAAAGTCTATATGCAGATGAGGTGTTGCCTCATCCATATGTAAATGCGCTGAGAATACTTTCAGCTGCGGGTTTCTTTCCTCAAAGCCCAGCATGAACTGGTGAAGAACTTCTTTGGCCTTGTCTCCTTCGGGAGTCCCTACCGCCATATCGTCCTTGTTGCCTATCTGGAAGATGACCTCATAGAAGGGCTTTTCCTGTTTGCCGGAGCATATCTTTTTATAGTAATCGTCTATCATTCTGTCCCGGCGGGTTTGCTTGGCGTTATACTCAGCCAACGCCTCGTCAAACAGTTCATGGTAGACTTGCTTTATATCCGTATAGCAGTACTCGATGTTGTCCCTGGTTCTGTCCTTATCAACATTGGCTGCAGTATATGTTCTTCTGTTATGGGCCACTACTCCCGGCCCGGACATTGCGCTTATCGTTTTTTTCAATCAATTCCTCCTTGTAAAAAGCGTTTTGTTACTTTTGGCAAAAGTAACGCAAAAGCACTTTTGACACATAGCATCAAAAGTACCATGCGCTCTGCGAGGCAGTTTGCGGCTTCTGCGGAAGCCTCACAGTGGACGACAGCGTGTATTGCCACACTGCCGCCCACCGTGACGGTGGTGACGATAGTGACGGTATTTTTGGTACCGTCAAAACCATCGTCACACCGTCACGCATTGTCACGCTTAAGTTCAATTCTTCTCCCGGCGTGACTGCGGCTGCTGCTGTATTTTATTCCATATTCATCATGCAGCCGTCCGGCGTTTGCGTTCAGCTTAAATGTCAGAGCATTGGCTTTCATATCTATACCTAAAGCCTGTACCAGCTCCGTGGGGCTGCCGCTCCAATGATCTGCATTCCCAATAAGTCTGTTAAGCTGCCCTAACACCGGCTCCGGGGCTTCTTTCCAGATTTCGGTCTCTACACTCTCAAGTTCCCAGCACAGGCTTTCTTCGTTCCTTTTCAAATAAAGCTTCTGATCCTGCTGGTCACGTCCCGAAACTTCCAGGGAAGCGGTATTCGCTGTGCGCCTCTCTTTACGCAGAAGAAAGGCTCCGTCAGCGGCCCCCATCAAACCTGTAGTGCCGGATATCATGTCAAAACCGTCATCCGCCTGTTGTTTTCTTGTGTGATGCACAAGGATAATACATATAGAGTGTTTATCTGAAAGCTTCTTAAGTTCAGCTATCTCAGCATAGTCTCCTGCATAACTGTATTGTTCCCTGTTTGCGTCCCGTACCTTTTGCAGGGTATCTACGATAACAAGCCTTGTACCACGGTGTTCCTCAATGAAATGTTCTATCTGCTGTATAAGTCCGCTGCCTATACTCCGGGAGTAAACAGTTAAATGCAGCTTGTCTGTCGGCTCCTCGCCGAACATCCGGTACATTCTTGTTTGCAATCTTCTTTTATCGTCCTCAAGAGCCAAATACAGTACATGACTCTGTGTTACCTCCATTCCCCAGATAGGAGTCCCTGTACTTATGTGCCATGCAAACTGCATCACCAGAAAGGACTTGCCAAGCTTTGGAGCCCCGGCAAGGATATATGTGCCGACTGTCAGAAGACCCTCAATTATTGAGGGCCTGCTTTCAAACACTTCTTCGTACAGCTCTGCCATGGTAAAGGTTTTAAGATATGTAGGATTCATTTTCCGCTGCAAATCTCTTTCGATTTCATACAGATCTTTTGTATCTGCGTTCATTCTGAAATTCCCGTTTGGCCGCTCCACAGGAATGGATACTTGCTTATTCTCCCACTGCATAGCCGCCTCCTGTGTTCCGGTCTATCCACTCCATCAGTTTGTCCTTTGGTATAAGCATGCGCTTTCCTATACGCAGAGT
>JAFQFH010000083.1 GCA_017398685.1 Oscillospiraceae bacterium | reverse complement strand
GCATATCTGTTAACATTGTTTTTTACTAGAAGCAAATCCTTGAAATTTTTGAATAGATAATTGGTTGTTTAAGATACAGGAGGAAATAAAAATGTCTGCATTTGATAACGAAACCATTATGATCACTGGTGGTAGTGTACACGCAATCAAAGGAATTCAGAATTTCATCAGACCAGTTATGAACTGCTTTTGTGCAGGCGTCAAACTCTTTTAACCTGGCGGATTCCGCAGTATACACCCATTCGCTGAGCCGCTGCTTACCAATGAGCTGTCTGAATGCATTAATTCAGCGAAACTGTTTTTAAGGATATATGCGTATTCAAGATCGGAGGATATCCCCAGTATTACCCTCAAGCGGTCTTTTTCGTCCGGAGATAGTTTCTCCGGATTTTTGTTTAACAGGAACCGTGATCGTTTAAAGTATTTCCTCCACTCGACGGAAAGCGTTTTCTGAACGCGTTTACGCACGTTCTCCATGGCCCAGTTCGCCTGACGTACAACATGGTATCTATCCGCAATGATCTTTGCATTCGGGAAGCAAGCCTTGGCAACTCCATAGAAAAGGGAACTCATATCCATAACAACATATTGAACTTTAAGCCGTTCTTTTCGCGGAAACCTAAGGAAATATTGAATCAAATCGCTGGATTTCCTGTTTTTAAATACATCTAAAACAATATGATGTTCTGCGTCTGTAATGATGGTCTGGAACTTTTCGCCGTCGGCATTGCCTTTAAATTCGTCCAAAGACAACACCCGGGGAAGTGTATATGAACCGTACTGCACCAGCGTAAAATACCTGATCGCGGTAGATACCGAAATGTCGTTTTCTTTGGCTATATGAGCTGCGGATACCGTTTCTCTAAAGCTGTGGATCACGTTCAGGATCTTACGCTGCGTTGACCGGTAGTATCTTGGCAGAAAGCTATTGAATTCATGAAATCTCTTGCCGCACTGTGTACATACATATCTGCGCTTTCTCAAGTGGAGATATACCTGTTTCCCGAAAGCAGAACTGTCTTTAACGATTTGTCTTCGGTAGTCATGAATGCGGTCTGTAGTTTTTCCACAGCAGGGGCATTTATGCGGATGCCGGGGCAACTCTATTTCTATATGAATTGACTCTGCGGTTTCTTCCACACTTTTTACGATTACATCTTTTAATCCGAGCAACGTTGTAGTATTATCTTTCATAGAGCATATGGATATCCTTTCGGGTGTTTGTGTAGCTACTTCATTTTAAAGGATTTTTTCTTTATGCTCTACTTTTTTATATCAAAAATGTTGGGTGTGGACCGCTCTTTACGAGCGTCCACCCCAACATTTATTATAGAACCATTTTTCTTTGTTCTCCCCTCTCCCCTGTTTCTACGAAACCAATCCCAGTGTGTCCAGCTGCCTTGCGTTTTCAAGGCTGCTGGTTTTAAGATAGAGTCTTGTCGTCTCGGCGCTGCTGTGGCCCATAACATTGGCTAATCTCACTATATCGTGATACTGTGAATAATATGTTCTTGCAAACAGATGCCTCAGATTATGCGGAAATACCTTCGTCTCATCGACCTCCGCCTGATCGCACAGCTTTTTCATTGCCTGCCATATCTGCTTTCTATTGAGGCTTTTCCCGTTTTTTGTTAGGAAAATTTCTCCATGGCTTATATTGTTCTCTGCGGCATATCTCAGTAGCTTACGGCACAGCTTTTCAGGCAGGACTATTGTACGTATTTTGCCTTTCATTGATATTTCTGTGATCTGTGCTAAAGCAGCCTCTACAGTTATATACTTTACCTCGCTTACCCGTACCCCGGTTGAGCAGAGAGTTTCCAGAAGCAGCGCTATTCGCTCCTCGTTTTGCGCCGCGTGAACAAGCCGAAAATACTCATTCTTGTTAAGTTCTCTCGACTCCGGTCTGAACATTTTACGCTGTATCCTCAGGAATTTCAGTTGGCAGTCTTCCCTGCCGGAAAATCTGAGAAAACTGTTAAGAGATGAGATCATGGAGTTTATTGTTACGGCGGCATATCCCGATGAAATCAGGTGCTCTTTCCAGTCAACGGTATGCTTCTTGTCTATCTCTCTGTCGCCCAACCACAACACAAACGCCTTTACATCACGAGTGTACTTGCCTATGGTTCCTTTGCTTTTTTCCTGCACCGCAAGAAAGTGTTCAAAAGCCTTGATTTGCCTGACGAGCTTGATTTCCATGTCAATACCCTCCTTTTTTCTTTACAAAATCAAAGACCCGCCGAATGGCGGGTCTTTGATTTTGGTGGAGCTAGATAGCCCCCAATGAACTGTCCATGGTTCGTACAACTCTACAATGGTAAAGCTGTGCAGGCTCTGTACATACCCCATTACGCCAAAACGAATCAGCACTGATTCGTTTTGGAAAGGAAGAAGGAGTCAAGGGATATGAAGCTTTCGCCTTCTCGGCGGAAGCGGAATGGACTTGACTTCTTCTGACGTGGTGGAGGCGAGGGGAGTTGAACCCCTGTCCGAAAGCACTTTAACAGAAACTTCTCCGGGCGCAGACGGTTATTTACATTCCCTCATCCCAGCGCGAGCCGTCACGCTCAGGGACCTGGTAGCTTCATGATGCGTGGCACGCTCAAAGCTTTGCGTACTCACGTTCACCACTAGTCGACGCTCCATCCCGGGCCGTGGTACTCCCGGGTGGAACGCTCGCTAATTATGCAGCGAGAAGAACAGTTTCGTTGTTGTTCTTTAATTTATAAGGTTTGCCCGTTTTATGGATGCCAGGCGCATCCGCCCGCTATTCCTGCCTCCGCACCCCCGTCGAAACCCTTACGCCCCCATATGGCGGCATCCGATGATGCCGCGAATATTTGGTAAGAATTACTGAGTTGGGAAGGAAATTATGCCTTTTCAGGTTCGGGATACTCAACACCGAAGGTGTCAACAGTGACCTTTTTCATAACCTGAGGAGTTCTGGGCTTGTCATTATAGTCAGTTCTGACAGCGCAGATCTTATCGACTGTCTCAATGCCCTCTACGACCTTGCCGAAAGCGGCATACTGGCCATCCAGATGAGGAGAATTCTGGTGCATTACGAAAAACTGGCTACCTGCGGAGTTGGGAGCCATGGTGCGGGCCATGGAGAGAACGCCGCGGTCATGCTTAAGGTCATTTTTGAAGCCGTTTGAGGTAAATTCACCCTTGATGGAATAGCCGGGGCCGCCGGTACCCATGCCCTTGGGGTCGCCGCCCTGAATCATAAAGCCGGAAATAACGCGGTGGAAGATGATACCGTCATAAAAGCCCTTGTTGATAAGGGAAATAAAATTGTTGACAGTGTTGGGAGCGATTTCGGGGTAAAGTTCTGCCTTCATCACATCGCCGTTTTCCATTTCAAAAGTTACTATGGGATTACTCATTGGTAGTTCCTCTCTTTCATTATTCTGTCGATATCTCGTTTTGACTGCCTGTCTGCCTCACTGTCGCGCTTGTCGTGCAGTTTTTTGCCCTTACACAGGCCCAGCTCAACCTTCACCCTGCTGTCCTTAAAATAAAGAGAGAGAGGAATAAGTGCAACACCATCCTGCATAATACGGGCATGAAGCTTCAGAATTTCCCGCTTATGCATAAGCAGCCTGCGCGGTCTGACAGGGTCTTTATTAAAGATATTGCCCTGCTCGTAGGGAGAAATATGCATGGAACGAATAAAAAGCTCTCCATCCTTCACGGTGCAAAACGCATCCTTCAGATTGACATTACCGGCACGGATGGACTTGACTTCTGTACCGGCAAGCTCGATGCCAGCCTCAAAACGCTCAAGCACGAAATACTCATGGAAAGCTTTGCGGTTGGTGCTTATTTCCTTCCTGCCCTGCGCTTTCGGCATACATCTCACTTCCTCTACTGCATACGTCCCTATATAAGGCAGGATAATATTACCACAGCTGACAGCAAAATAAAAGCATAAATTGTAAACAGTCCGACCTACATACGGCGAAGTCTGGGTGTTTTCATGTTCAATCTGCATGTGCGCGGGGACTTTGGTCTGGCAATCAACAGACTCTCCCCTGCTGACAAAAAGATTTCCGACTCCATATGTTCCCAGGGGACCATCCCGTGTTCCTTGAGGCACTGTCTGACGAGCAGCTCTGAGCTGTTCTTTTCCTTCTCGCTCAGCCCCAGCGCCACAGCATCGGCACTGACAAAGTATGTAACCATAATATTTCCTCTTTTTGTTAAAATGTATAAAATCACGCTGTATAATACGTACAAAATGATGATAATAAAATAATCAGCATTTTTCCATTCAAAAAATATGGTAATTCAAGCACTGCTGTGCTATACTGTGTATCACATTATGTAAATCTGATTATTTCAACCTTTGTATTTGGGGCATCACGAAAGTAGGTTTTAGTTTTCGGCACAAGATACTGTCATTCCCGGCGCAAAAAATGCTTTTATATCTCCATATATAGAAAATAGTTGCTATTTGATAGTACATGTGGTAAAATTTGAAATGGCGGGCTGAATTACAGTCTCCATTACTATTGGAAGGTGCAGATTTTGGATAAATATATAGTCAAAGGCGGCGCAGTGCTGCGCGGAGAAGTTGAAATAAGCGGTGCAAAAAACGCCGCTGTTGCCATTATTCCCGCAGCATTGATGGTGGACGGTGTCTGCCGCATTGAAAATATGCCCCAGATAAGTGATACCGATATGCTTCTGACCATTCTCAGTGAGCTCGGTGCCAAGGTAAACTACATAAACCATTCCACTATTGAGATAGACTGCTCCAAAGTGCGCTATCAGGATGCGCCTTATGATCTCATGCGTAAGATCCGCGCTTCATACTATCTCATAGGCGCCATGCTTGGCCGCTTTGGCAGTGCCAAGACCACCATGCCCGGCGGATGCAATTTCGGCGTACGTCCGATTGACCAGCACATCAAGGGTATGACCGCACTGGGCGCTAATGTAGAAGTCAAAAACGGCTTTGTATACGCGGATGTTGCCGGCGGAAGGCTTCACGGTACCCGAATCTATCTTGATAAGGTTTCCGTGGGTGCAACCATGAACATCCTTATTGCCGCTGTTATGGCACAGGGCCGCACTATCATAGAAAACGCCGCCAGAGAGCCCCACATAGTTGACCTTGCCAACTTCCTCAACTCCATGGGTGCAGATGTACGCGGAGCCGGTACTGACACGATCAAGATCAATGGCGTTGAAAAGCTTCACGGCGGTACATATGCGATTATTCCCGACCAGATTGAGGCCGGTACATATATGGTGGCTGCCGCAGCTACCGGCGGTGAGGTTCTGGTGAAGAATGTCATTCCCCGTCATCTCGAGTGCATCAGCGCAAAGCTTCGTGAGACCGGAACCATAGTTCAGGAATATGAAGACTCTATCCTTGTCAAGGGCGCGAGCACACTTCGCAAGGTAAATATCAAGACCCTTCCCTACCCTGGCTTCCCCACCGATATGCAGCCCCAGATGGGCGCTCTGCTCTGCCTTGCAGAAGGTACCTCCGTCATAACTGAGGGTATATACGACAACCGCTTCAAGTATGTCAGTGAACTGAGAAAAATGGGTGCCGAGGCTCATGTGGACGGACGTGTTGCCGTTATAGAGGGTGGTGCAAAGCTCAGCGGCGCACCTGTGCAGGCCTGTGACCTGAGAGCCGGTGCAGCAATGGTTATTGCCGGCCTTTGCGCAAACGGTGTAACCGAGATTGAAGATATTCATTATATTGAGCGTGGCTATGAAAATTTTGTGGACAAGCTTCGCTCACTGGGCGCCGATATCCGGCTTGTCTCCTTTGAGGACAGCTGCAGCGGCGCGGAGATTCTTTCCATCAGCTGAAAAACACGCAATGAAAATAAACATTTATGCCAGCAGCTCCAGCGGAAACTGCCTTATGCTGTCGGATGGCGGCACCAATATACTGCTTGATGCCGGAATATCCATGCGCCGGGTGGAAAAGTCGCTTTCCCTGTCGGGGCTTTCTGTGCAGGATATTAACGGAGTGCTCATAACCCACGAGCACTCCGATCACATTTCAGGGCTTAAGATGCTTCTGAAGCACTATAATTTGCCCGTATATGCCCCACGCACGGTAGGAAACCGGCTTCGGGGAATGCTGCCGGAGATAGAGAACCGCCTCATCACCATACCTGTCGGAGAATACTTCACGCTGCGAAATCTCAGGATTTTTGCCTTTCATACCAGTCACGACACTGATGAAAGCGTAGGCTACAGAATTGAGGGCAACGGAATTTTTTCTCTTGCCACAGATACTGGCTGTATAAACGATGAAATCAGGTCTGCTCTTTCAGGCTCAGACGCCGCCTTGATTGAGTCCAATCATGACGAGCGGCTTTTGTGCGACGGGCCTTATCCATTCTATCTCAAGCGGCGTATTCTTTCTGACAGAGGACATCTCTCAAATACCTGCTGCTCTCTTTTGGCCCGTTACCTTGCAGAAAACGGCACAAAGAAAATCATATTGGGCCATCTAAGCTGTACCAACAATCTCCCTGAGCTGGCTATGAAGGAAAATGAGGCGTCGCTTACAGGTATGGACTGTGCACTGTTTTGCGCACCCAAGCTGGGAAACCTTGAAATTGACATTGGAGTAGGTATATAATGTTGTCAGTGAGGCTTATCTGTGTTGGAAAAATGCGGGAAAAATTTTATACTGATGCTTTTGCTGAGTATACAAAAAGGCTTGGAGCCTACTGCAAATTTGAGCACATTGAACTTAATGAACAGCGGCTGTCCGACTCTCCTTCATCAAAGGAAATAAGCTCCGCTCTCGAAAAGGAAGCTTCTGACATTTCAAAGAATATTCCCGATACGGCTTTCACGGTGGCTATGTGTGTTGAAGGAAAGCAGATGCCCAGCGAAAAACTGGCCGCGCTGATAAAAGAGCGGGAGCTTTCCGGCAGACCGAAAATCTGCTTTATTATAGGCGGCAGTTTTGGTTTGGATGAGAGCATAAAGAAAAGGGCCGACCTGCGACTTAGCATGTCTGAAATGACCTTTCCCCATCATCTTGCGAGAGTAATGCTGGCTGAGCAGATATACCGGGGCTTTAAGATAAACGAAGGCTCCCGTTATCATAAATAAACGCAAATCACTACATTTTTTCAAAGGGGGCGGCAAATGAACGGAGAAAACAATTTGCACTGGGGACGCAGTGTCAACCGTGACCTTATGTCTCGCTGGCCCAAGGATGGTCAGGGACAGCCGGAGCCCCCTGCATTTCTCTGCAATTGCAGAAATCACGACATGGGCGATGAGCTAAGAATAAATATGCTTGAAGCCTATGGAATACCCTGTCTGCGAATTTATCCGGGTGATGGCAGCTTCGGCAAGGTCGTCCTTGGAATGAGCGGACCCGGTACGGATATCTATGTGCCCACGAGCATGTTAAATGACGCTAAAGCACTTTGTGAGGAGGAAAACAATGAGGAACTATAGGGAAGAATATCAGCACTGGCTGGACAGCCCCGCACTGAGCGAAAAGGAATGGGCCGAGCTCAATGCAATAGCAAACGATGAAAAAGAGATCGAAAACCGCTTTTTTGCCCCGCTGGAGTTCGGCACCGCCGGCCTTCGCGGCACCATGAAAGTGGGACTGCATCACATGAATGTTCACATCATCCGCCATGCTACCCAGGCTTTCGCCAATGTAATCTGCGCTGAAGGTGAAGCGGCTATGAAAAAGGGCATTGTAATCGCCCGCGACTGCCGCCTCAACGGTGAGGAATTTGCCCGCGAGGCCGCCTGTGTCATGGCTGCAAACGGCATCCATGTACGCATGTTTGAAAGCCTGCGCCCCACTCCTGAGCTCAGCTTTGCTGTGAGACACTACGGTACCACTGCAGGTCTTAACATCACTGCAAGCCACAACCCCAAGGAATATAACGGCTACAAGGTATACTGGTCTGACGGTGCACAGCTGCCCCCCAAAGAGGCCGATGCAATAGCCGCACAGATGCGTGAGATTGACATTTTCACAGGCTTCAAGACCTGCGACTTTGATACTGCCGTAAACGAAGGCAAAATCGTCATACTTGGCGAGGAGACCGATGAACTTTTCCTTGAAAAGGTTCTGGGACAGGCTATCGACAAAGAGGTCGTAAAAGAAGTTGCAGACGATTTCAGAATAGTTTTCACACCTTTCCACGGCTGCGGACACAAGCTTGTTCCCGAAGCCCTCAAGAGGCTTGGCATCAAGCACCTCTACCCTGTTCCCGAGCAGATGGTGATAGACGGCAACTTCCCCACTGTTGTAAGCCCCAACCCTGAAAATCCTGAGGGTTTCTATCTTGCTGTTGATCTGGCAAAGAAGGTGGACAGCGACCTTATTATCGGTACCGACCCCGATGCAGACCGTATCGGCTGTATGGTCCGCTGCGGCAATGACGAGTATGTTACCATCACCGGCAACCAGATGGGCGTTCTCCTCCTTGACTATATAATCAAGGCCCGCAAGGCTACCAATACCATGCCCGAAAACCCCGGCACCCTTTCCAGCATCGTCTCTACCGCCATGTCCCGCGCTGTGGCCGAGGCAAACGGTGTTCACTTTGAGGATACCTTCACCGGCTTCAAGTTCATGGCAGAGCGCATTGCCGACTGGGAAGCAGCAGGCAGCTACAACAGTATTTTCGCCTTTGAAGAGAGCTACGGTTACATGAGCGGCGATTATGTCCGTGACAAGGATGCCGTTACCGCCGCAATGCTCATCGCCGAAATGGCAGCTTACTACCGCAAGCAGGGCATGACTCTGCTGGACGCCGTCAACGCACTTTACGAAAAGTACGGTTACTTCATGGAGTGTACCCTCAATCTGGTTATGCCCGGTCTTGACGGTCTGCAGAAAATGGCTGCACTCATGGAAAAAATGAGAAACGATCCTCCTTCTGAAATTGCAGGCGACGATGTTATCCGTATCCGCGACTATGCAGACGGCAGCATCTGGGTGGCAGGACTCGGTAAGGTGGACAAGACCCCCTTCCAGGGCTCCAATGTGCTCTACTTTGAGCTTGCCAACGGCAGCAACTTTATCATTCGTCCCTCCGGCACCGAGCCCAAGATCAAAATCTACCTGCTGGTTCGCGGTAAGTGCCGCGGCTGCTGTGAGGAGCTCATTGCAAAGTACAAGGAATATGCAGAGGGTCTGAGCAAATAAATGAAAACTCTTTTCGCTCTTTTTCTTTCCTTTGCCAAGGTAGGCGTTATGACCTTTGGCGGAGGCTATGCCATGATCCCCATACTTGAACGTGAGATCGTGGAAGACAAGGGCTGGGCAGAGAGTGAAGAATTGATGGATTATTATGCCGTGGGTCAGTGTACTCCCGGCATAATAGCCGTCAATGTGGCTACTTTCATAGGAAGAAAACTGGCTGGTATTCCCGGCGGTATTGCTGCAACCCTTGGCATGATTTTTCCGTCTCTCGTGATTATCTGTGCTATTGCCGGCGTACTGAGCAACTTTTCCGACCTGCCTGCGGTAAAAAGTGCATTTGCCGGTATCCGTGTCTGCGTCTGCGTACTCATATTCAACGCAGTGGTCAAGCTATGGAAAAACGCTGTACCTGACAAGGGCGCTCTTCTTATTTGCCTTTTTGTCTTTATTCTGTCCGTGTTCCTTGATATATCTCCCATAATCTTTGTGGTCGTCTGCGCCTGCGCCGGTATCCTTCTCACCAGACTGGGGGTGCGCGGCAAATGATATTTTTGAAGCTTTACTGGGAGTTTTTCAAAACCGGGCTTTTCGCTGTTGGCGGAGGAATGGCAACACTCCCCTTCCTTTACAGTATGTCCGAGAAGACCGGCTGGTTTTCCGCAGCCCAGCTTGCGGATATGATTGCAGTTGCTGAATCCACTCCCGGACCCATCGGCGTGAATATGGCCACCTATGTGGGCTTTACCACCGCCGGTCTACCCGGAGCTCTCATTGCGACTTTGGGTCTTGCCACACCGTGCGTAGTAATTATTCTCATCATAGCCAGTGTGCTGGACGCATTCCGTAAAAATAAATATGTGGATGCTGCATTCTATGGTCTTCGCCCCTGTTCCGTGGGACTTATTGCAGCAGCCGGTATGCTTGTCGTAAAAATATCCCTTTTCAATTTTGAGCTTTTTTCCGAAACCTCCAGATTTGCAGATTTTTTCAACTTCAAGGCTATTGCTTTGGCGATTGTGCTCATTATATGCACAAGATATGTCAAAGCTTTGAAAAAGCTCCACCCCATCGTATTTATTGCTGCTTCTGCGTTTGTTGGTATTTTATTCGCGTTTTGACAAAGCATCAGATAGCCGCAGTAAACATTTGATTACTGCGGCTTTTTCAGCTTATTTTTATTTGAGGGCATAACATGAAAACTAAAAGATTTATAGTCGCTTTACTTCTTACATGTTTGGTTTGTGCGTTTATCCCCTGCACCCCGGCTTACGCTGCCGGAAATATACATGTACACCCACGGGCTACGTTTGAAATTCCCATCGGCAGTGCAGATGCGCTCAATGCAGACGGTGATGCTTATCTCACAGCTGATATTACGCTCACTTCCGACATTGTAGTTTCAGGCAGCCTCTCTCTTTGCCTCAACGGTTTTGATATCAATATGGGCTCCCACACCATTACCGTCGAGAAGAGCGGCAGTATTTCCATATACGAATGTCCGCATAGTCCCGGCGGAAGCTTTCTGATAGGAGCCGGAGACAGGCCCGCTTTTGAAATTTTTGGTGCATTCAATGTACTGGGCGGCAATTACGTCACTCAGGGCCGCAGCGTGCTTTTCAACCGTGGCGAGACCAATATATCAGGCGGCTCCTTCTCTGGAGCAGATGCCCAGCTCGTACAGACAAACGGCTGCGGCGTCATGGTCATTACCGCAGGTAAAATTGAAGCCTCCGGTACCGGCAGCGCAATCGTGATGATTGCAGCGCCCGAAGATGAGGCCGCCAAGCCCAGAGACTACAACGCCGTAATCGCCGGCGGAACCATCACCGCTGAGTCCGGAAGTCCCGGAACTGTTGTTGTGAACGCTCCGAAAGGCCGCTTTGTTATAAACAGCGGTGCAAACCTTGTCGGTCATGACTGCCCTGCTGTCAGGGTGGAAGCAGGTAATTTTGACGCCTATGGCGGAGCCGTAGTATACTCCGACAGCGCCTCTGCTATTGTAGGCACAGGCGGCAATGTGAATCTATACTTTGCAAACATTACTTCGGAAGAAAAGTACGGTGTTGACATATCTGAAAACGCCGAGCTCCTTTTGAGCGGATCTCTGGAAATAGTGGGCGGCAATGCCGGTATAAGGCTTGCCGAGGGCAAAGTCTTCTCAATGAGCGATTATGGCTTCTATGGTGATGTGAGAGTAAGCATTCACACGGATGTTGTGCCCACAGAAGATAATCCAGTGGCCATATCCAAACCCTGCGAGGCAAAGCACTACTCACATTTTCTGAGTGCCACCCCCAGTTCCAGCATCACCTATAAGGACAAGATCATATACAACAGCTACGACGGCACCGTATCCCACAGTCATGACGGCAGAAACTATGTACTGGCCCTGCACGGCTCCTATACGGACCTGAGCAAGAATAACTATTATCTGGAAGGTGATCTGAGCTGTAACGGCTTTTTCACCGGAAGCGTGGTAAACATCTGCCTTAATGGACACACCCTCAATCTTGGCAGCGCAATACGCCTCTATCCCAATTCAACTTTGAACATATATGACTGCCAGGGCAGCGGCAAAATCCAGTGCAATTCCACCTGTATTCAGGATATAAACAACGGTGGTGTAAAGCTGGTAGTCCACCAGGGAACCATTGTCAGCAACAGCTCCGCTCCAATAAAGCTCAGCGGTGATGACAGTGTTGTAGTCAAAAACGGCAAAATACAAAGCCTTCTGGACGGAAGCTGCGCAATTGAAGCGGCAGGCCCCAACAACACGGTGTCTGTTGAGGGGGGATCTATTGAAGGCGTTGCCGCTGCAATAAAGGCTCAGGACGGCTCCGTGACCATAGACGGTACACCCGAAGGCAGCTTCAGTGGCAATTACATTGTCCAGACCGGTGGTTTCAGGGAAGGAACTGTCACTGTAAACGGCAATCCTGTCTGCAACAGTCAGACCGCAGATATTCTTTTGGCATCCGGCAAGCTCCTTGCCGCTGGGCCGGAAATTGATCCTGCCGCAAAATTCACCGTGGTATCTGAAGCTGTTGGGGATATGATCACCATGAGTGCTCCTTCTGAAACTGACATCAGCTCCTATTTTGAAATTACCGATGAGACCAAGGCTCTTATGTGCGGTGAGGGTAATATTCTTCAGCTTGCAAGGCGTCTGCCCGCCTCACCGGAAAGTCTGGAAATTTTCGCCGGTGAATCCGCTGAGTTCAGGGTGGAATATACCGGAACCGGAGCTCCGGTATACCAGTGGTACATAAGAGATCTTAAAAGCGGAGAGAGCCGGAGTGTGGATGGAGCAAGCTCCGAAAGCTTCAAGACTCCTTCTGATCTTGAAGATGGAAGCTACGAGCTTTACTGCACTGTAAGTGATGAAAGCGGCAGCTACGTGGGCGACAGGCTCAAGCTGACCGTAAAAAAAGACCTCATCGAAGGAGTCTCCGTATCTGCCGCATCTGAGATTGCCCATACAGGTGCGCCCATCAGCGTAAACCTGAACGCCACCGCTTCAACTACCATGGGCCGCAGCGTAAGCTTCCGCTACAGTGTTGACGGTATAAATTACAGCGAAGAACTCCCCGTCATCGGCCCCGACGCCGGGCAATATACGATCTACTATATTGCAAGCGCCGAGAGCTGCGACGATGTTAAGGGTCAGCTTTCGGTGGAAATCTCGCCGGGAGAGGAGCCGGAGATCACGGAAGCTCCCGCCAAGGCTAAGCTTTCTCCCAGATTGATCGCGATTATTGCAGCGTCCGGTATTTTCCTTGTACTGTGCGTCATATTCGTAATCCAGCTTATTCGTAAGAAAATCGAAGATTAAACAAGAATAAGGCTGCTTCAGATGTGAAGCAGCCTTATTTTATTATTCTATCATCAGCTTGATTATTGTATCGTTGGTAGTACGCATACCCTCGTTTCCGATACGTCCGACGCCGGATATTGTAGAGTCCACATCCTCCTTGACTATCCCATCGCCAGCTTCAAACTCATTGTCACAACGGTTGAGGTCGTATCCAAGAAGGGCCGAGTCCAGCGAGACAGCTATCTTTGCTGCGCAGGAGGCCTTGGCACCGTCGCAGATTATGCCGGAGCTGATGGCAAGTGCGTTTGTGACGGTGCTGCACACATCTTCAAAGCTGCCGCCCAGAAGATATACTATTCCGGCGCCTGCACCGCTTCCGGCCGTAACTGCACCGCAATAGGCCGAAAGCGTGCCTATCCCTGTTTTTTCGTGTATGGAAACCAGATTGGAAAGCAAAAGCGCGCGCAGGAGCCTATCGTGCTCCACGTTCAGTTCACGGGCGTACTCAATTACCGGCACAGAGCAGGTTATACCCTGATTTCCGCTGCCTGAGTTGATAATAACAGGCATCTCACAGCCGTTCATTCTGGCATCGGAGCCCGCAGCCGCCATGGCCTTGGCCCGAACCCTGACATCGTTGCCCTGAGTTTTCAACAGGGTTTTGCCTACATTGGCGCCATAATCGCCGCTTATACCCTCACGGGCAATGGCCGTATTATACTCAATCTGCCGCTCCAGAAGTTCACGTACATCGTCCAGCTCGGCAGTATTGGCAAAGTCCCATATCCCCTCAAGGCTCAGAAGAGAACGTTCGCTTCGCTCATCTGAAGCCGCAGAAGCCCCCCTACTGTCATGAAGCACCTGAGAATCTTTCTCGATATAAACTATATTGGTATGATAGTCTGAAATGCGGACGGTTGCACTGGATGAAGCCTTGGACGCAGTGATTATTATATCAAACACATGTCCCTGCTCGATATGGACTATCTCCATATCCGCCATGTCCATATAAGTGAGCATCTCATCCAGCTGCTGCGGACTGACGCTTGATATAACCTCCAGCTCTTTAGAGGCGTCACCTGCCACAATTCCCGCAGAAACAGCGGCGCGCATACCCTTAAGTCCGCCTGTATTGGGCACTATAACGCTCTTCACATTTTTTATTATACTGCCGCTGACCTGAAGAAGAATTTTGTCCGGAATAACTCCCAAAACGTCCCGAACCCGGGCTGCTGCATAGGCCAGCGCAATTGGCTCGGTGCATCCCATTGCAGGGATAAGCTCCTCTTTCAGTATCTGAACATAGGCACTATATCTCACATCATTTTTATCCATGGCAATTACCTCCGTCCGGTGAACTTACACTCAACTGATATAACTGTCGCTGAAAAAAGTACATACGAGTGGGATATTATTTTTAATTATTACATATTCTCATATAATAATCAATAATTATTTTAAAAGCACAGTAAATGATTACTGTGCTTTTATGTAAACTATATTATGTTTATTTCTTGGGAGCTATATTGTCCTTGCCTTTGTAGATGCTGTTCTCAGCTACCGTACCGCGTACTGAAGACAAGGGATAAATATTGGAGTTGCGGCCTACAACCGTACCCGGGTTGAGAACGCTGTTGCAGCCTACCTCAACTTCATCACCAAGCATCGCTCCGAATTTTTTCAGCCCGGTATCGCAGGTTTCATCACCGCATCTGACTTTGACAAGGGTCTTATCAGACTTCACGTTGCTTGTTATGGACCCGGCGCCCATATGGGCCTTATATCCCAGCACAGAGTCTCCGACATAGTTATAATGTGGTACCTGTACCTTATCGAAGAGAAGCACGTTTTTAAGCTCTGTGGAGTTACCCACAACCGCTCCCTTGCCGACTATGGCACTGCCCCTTATGAAAGCACAGTGTCGTATCTCGGCTCCTTTGTCGATTATACATGGAGCACCGATATAGGCCGAGGGAAAAATCTTTGCATCCTTTGCTATCCAAACCCCTTCTGACACATTGTCATATTCCTCAGGGTCCAGACTTTCGCCAAGGCGGTATATAAAATCCTTGATTTCTCCAAGCACTTCCCAAGGGTATTCCTTGCCGGAAAAAAGCTCTGAGGCGATGGTTTTTTCAAGGTCAAAAAGCTCTGATATTCTGTACATTCACTTCACCTTAATAAGCCTTCCCGCCTGCCTCATGGCGTCAATTATTTCATCTGCCTTATCCTCACACAGTTTTTCACTGGTAGCCTCAACCATTACACGCAGGAGAGGCTCTGTTCCACTCTTGCGAAGTACGACTCTTCCGTTGTCACCAAGTTCCTTTTCAACTTTTTCAAGGCTTTCTCTGACCAGAGGATCCTGAAGTGTGAGATCCTTGTCGGTCACAACAACATTCTTCAGCACCTGAGGATATACCTTCATTCCGGATGCCAGCACAGAAAGCGGCTGCTTTGACTCAGTCACCGCCTCCATTATTTTGATGGCCGTAAGAATACCGTCACCGGTATTGGCATGACGTCCGAAAATGATATGGCCGGACTGTTCTCCGCCCAGAATATGCCCGTTGCGGCGCATATTCTCCGCCACATACTTGTCGCCCACGTCGGTTTTCTCATAGCCTATGCCCAGCTCATCAAGGGCCTTATAAAGCCCCATATTTGACATGATGGTGGTAACTACTTTGGACTTACCGAGCCTGCCGGATTCGTTCATATATTTTGCGCTGAGGTACATGATATGGTCGCCGTTTACAATTTTTCCCTGATCGTCAACTGCAAGGCAGCGATCCGCGTCACCGTCAAAGGCAAAGCCCAGATCCAGCTTATTCTCCAGCACATACTGCTGCAGCTTATCTATGTGCGTGGAGCCGCAGTCCACATTGATATTCAGTCCGTCAGGGTGGTTTGCAATAACATAGGTATCTGCTCCAAGCGCGTCAAAAACACTCTTGGCCATCTGCCATGTACTGCCGTTTGCACAGTCAAGTCCGATGCGATAGCCCTTATAGGAGCGGGTGGCAAGAGAAATAAGATAACCGATATAGCGGTTGCGTCCTGCCGCATAGTCCACGGTACAGCCGATATTACTGCGCTTGGCGTAAGGCAGAGCAGCATCGCTGTCAATATATGCCTCTATACCAAGAAGCAGATTTTCTTCCATTTTTTCGCCATTGGAGTTTACAAGCTTAATGCCGTTGTCGTAGTAGGGGTTGTGGCTGGCGGAGATCATGATGCCACAGTCAAAATCATCCGCGCGGGTTATGTAGGATACGCTGGGGGTGCTGGTTACATGAAGGAGATATGCATCTGCCCCGGATGCCGTAAGTCCGGCACAAAGAGCATTTTCAAGCATGTAGCTGGAGCGGCGTGTGTCCTTGCCGATAACTACCTTAGCCTTATGGTCCTGCCCATAGTACCAGCCCAGATAACGGCCGATCTTGAAGGCATGGTCCACGGTCAGTTCCATATTGGCTTCTCCGCGAAATCCATCGGTTCCAAAGTATTTTCCCATTTTTATTCCTCCATACATGGGTCAGCCCGGTAAAGTTCCGGACTAGAGTTGAGATGAAGCTTCTTCATCAAGATACAGGGTAACGTTCAGTGGTATTTGTAAAAATGCAGCGGGCACTGCGCTGTCATTGCGCCCATACAACATTTTATGAACAGCCTGTGATTTATCCTCACCGAAGGCCAGAAGAACAATGTCCCGGGCCTGAGTGATGGTTTTGATGCCCATTGTAAAAGCCCTTTCGGGTATTTGCCGGCTTTCATGCAGTTTTTCCAACTGGCGTCTGGTGGCATCGGTCAGCTTTTGAACATGGCACAGCGAGGCAAAAGGAGTGGCAGGCTCATTATAGCCGATGTGGCCGTTCTCCCCTATCCCAAGCACTGCAAGGTCAATTCCTCCGGCGCTTTCAATAAGCGCATCGTAATGCTCCGGATTTAGTACATCGGGGACTATGAAATTTTCCGGTTTCAGATCTGTTTTGCTGAAATAATCGTCATAAATCTGTTTTCTGCTGCTCATATTATATGGAGCGTCCAGAAATTCGGTCAGCGCAAAAATACGCGCCTGAGAAAAGCTCAGCTCGCCGGCAGAATACATGTCCAGCAAACGGGCATAGAGTCCCCTTACGCTTCTGCCGCAGCAAAGAGCCAGAACAGTGTCGCTCTTTTCATGCAGCTTTCCTTTTATGTGCTCTGCTGCCAGATTTATTGTTTCTTTTTCAGCGGAAATAATTGTTTTCATAATAAGGCCTGCTTTTATACAAAATAAGCGAGGGTGCTTTGATATGGCGATAATAATAATCAGAACATTGATAGTATATTTTACTTTGCTGATAATGATGAGACTTCTCGGCAAACGTCAGCTGGGGGAAATGGAGCTTTCGGAATTTGTTGTAGCCGCACTGGTGGCAGATCTGGCATCACATCCGCTGCAGGATCTGGGTATTCCGATGATAAACGGCATAGTTCCCGTACTGACTTTGTTTTGCTGCGAAGTATTCATTTCCTGGGCGGCAATGAAAAGTATCCGGCTGCGTGCGATTCTTTTCGGGAAGCCGGGTGTGCTGATAAAGGATGGACAGATAATGCAGCAGGAAATGGAAAAAAACCGCTTCACTGCGGACGAGCTGATGCAGGAGCTGCGTAATCAGGGCTGCATGGACATCAGCAAGATAAAATACGCCATCCTTGAAACAGACGGCCGGGTCAATGTAATAAAATATCCGGCAGAGATGCCACTTACCGCAGCTCAGATGGAGATTGACTGCCCCGACACAGGGTATCCTTTGATTGTTATAAGCGCAGGCAGGATAGTAGAGAGCAATCTGAAGAGGCTATCACTGGATGCGGGCTGGCTGAAAAACGAGCTTCAGGCAAAAAAGATTGACTGCACCGACAAAGTGTATCTTATGACGGTCAACTCCGCACATCAAAGCTTCATTGCTCTGAAGGAGGACGCCGAATGATGAAACGGGAATTTGCTGCGCTGGCAGTTCTTATTTTGCTTATTGCCGGAAGCATACTGAATATAAAAAGGATTGATACGCTCACTGATGAGATTGGAATTGCGCTGTGCAAATCCCGCACTGCTGCCGAGCAGCTCAACTTCAAAAACTCCAGGGAACTTATCCGCGAAGGACTTGAAATATGGCAGGAAGATGGCACATATACCCGCATATTTCTGACCCAGTCTCAGGTGGATGAAACTACGATGGCCTTTTATAATCTCATACAGGAACTTAATCAGGAGGATCTGCTGGCGCTTGCACCGGCTTATGATGAACTGCTTTATCAGCTTGAGAGCATACAAAGCGGCGAAAAGCCATCATTTGGCAGTATTTTTTGACTCGCCCTCTGTAAGAAGTTTGGAAAGCTCTTCCATAAATGTGTTGATGTCCTTGAAGCTGCGGTAAACAGAGGCAAAGCGCACATAGGCCACCTCATCCAGTTCCTTCAGGTGGTTCATGACCATCTCACCAATGGCGACGGTTTTGATCTCCCGCTCAAGATTGCTCTGGAGCTCCTGTTCAATATCGTCCGCCACCTGCTCAAGCTTGCCGAGAGGAACAGGGCGCTTTTCACAGGCACGCACCATACCGTTTATAAGCTTTACCTTGTCAAAGCTCTGGCGGCTTCCGTCACGCTTGACAACAACAAGAGGCATCCTCTCAATTATTTCATAGGTGGTAAACCGGCGTGAACAGGCAAGACACTCGCGACGGCGGCGTATGGTCGCGCCTTCCTCAGCCGGTCTTGAGTCGATTACTTTGCTTTCGTTATATCCGCAGAACGGGCATTTCATATCTATCTCTCCTCTGGGGGCTCATATTTTCACTGCATGATTATAACACAGCGCATTGTGCTTTACCATATTTTTTTAATCAAAGGCAACACAAAAGTCCGGCCTGAAAAATTTTCAGGCCGGACTGAAGTTTTTCACTTGTCGCCGAATATGTAGCGCAGTTTTGTTCTGTTTATTACTTCAATTATCGGCACGATTATCACCAGAGCCAGTACGCAGTACAGGGTTTTGGTAATAAATTCATTTCCAATGGGAATTCTTGATACAACTGCCATGGATATTTTAAGACCGGTATGGCTGAAGCACATGAACATAATGGAGTTTTTACCTATGTACTTGAGTACCCGGTTAATGCCCTGAAGGAAGGAAAGATTTTCCGTAAAGCGGAAAAAGTACACCCAAAGGAGCATAAGAAGGCAGGTATTTATGTGGCAGAGGTGGATATGGGTCCAGGATGCGTTGAGAATATTGGGGATGTAATTATACTCGATAAGCGCATAGTTGAACACGGAGAGCGCCGCAAACACAAGCACCTTCAGCCAGTTGAAGCGAAGCATCGCCCAAAGCCTGTCGGTAAAAGCCAGAATGGCTCTGCCGTGGAAGCCCAGATAGAAATAAAGCAGCAGCGAAAGCGCACAGTCCAGACTCAGAGGAAGGCGCATACACAGCTTGTCGTTCCAGAGATTTCCCACCAGCGTGAGCGCCACTACAATGGCGCACCTCACATACTCGTTTTTGACATACTTTACTATCACTGCCAAAATCATGCCGCCAAAAAACATGACAGGCAGAAAATAGAGTGAAGGCTCAATCGGGAAGCCATTGGTCGGCAAAAACAAAACGGCGCGAAGCGGGGCAATAATATCCTGACCGGAGGAATAGGAAAACACCAGCCAGACCAGATAGTATCCAAGGCCAAGTATAAAATACGGAACCATCATGGTGCGGAACTTCTTTTTGAAAGTATCTTTAAGACTACCCTTGCCGCTGTAAAAATACCCGGCCATAAAAATAAAGGGATGTACGCATATATTGGAAACATACTTGAGCATGAAAAAGCTTACTCCTGCGTGAAAATAGTTCACAAGGAGTATACATACGCCTCTCATGGTATCTGCATGATCTATTCTCTTTTTTACCGGTGCTGCAACGGTTACGGTTTCTGACATAAATAGGCTCCTTCTTGTTCTCTTCGCTTATATCGGTGCATTGTATCACAAAGACCGAAGAATTTAAAGTCTTGATTTAGTCCGACGGGAGTCGAACTAAATGCTCTTTTCTGCGCTTGGGGCTTCCTTGTCGGTGTTATGAACGGGCTCTTCCCTCTTATCAT
>JAFQFH010000082.1 GCA_017398685.1 Oscillospiraceae bacterium | reverse complement strand
GTGTTACGGCCTTCAATGTAGCCACAGTCATAGCACATGAGCATATCTATCTTTCTGTGACCGTCCATAACCATTTCATGACCGCAGCGGGGGCACTTCATACACAATTCCTCCTGATAATATATTGGGATGCAAGGTGTGCATATATTTGTTTGTTTTTTAACTGTCAGGTGGATTATAGTATGTTGTCAGGCTTTTGTCAAGCTTATTTTGCGATTTTTTTGTCAATTTTTATGGCAATATTGCACAAATTTTTATTTCTCATTCTGTCTATTGCGCAAAATGACTATTAGCGATACAATAGGGTCAGAATAATAGTTTCGGAGGCGCTTATGCGTTATATTGAAGTATCCATAGATACCCCCGCCCAGCTTATTGATAGTCGCTGTGAGGAGCTGGCCGCTCTTGGCGCTGAAGGATTTGTAATTGAAAACGAGGATGATTTCAAGGATTTTCTTGAAAACAATCAGCAGTACTGGGACTATGTTGATGAGCAGCTTGAAAATGCATACAGCGGCGTAAGCAGAATAAAGCTGTATCTTATGGACGATGAGCAGGGCGAGGCCGTTCTTTCCTCCATTCTGGCTGCCTTTCCTGAGGCAAAGCACGGTTACACCGCAGATCAGGACTGGGAAAACAGCTGGCGGGATTATTATGAGCCAATAGAAGTCGGTGAAAGGCTTGTTGTGGTCCCTGAGTGGATGGATGCTCCCAAAGGTGAGCGCCTGCCCCTCCGGCTTGATCCGGGAATTGCCTTTGGTACCGGCAGTCATCCCACCACAAAGCTTTCCCTTGCTGCACTCGAGCCCTACGCAAAACCGGGTACAAAGGTGCTGGATCTTGGCTGCGGCAGCGGTATACTGGGTATAGGTGCGCTTATTCTGGGAGCTGACACGGCTCTCGGCTGCGATATAGACCCCATGGCTTCTGAGGCCGCCATGTCCAACGCATCCCTGAATGCTATAGGCTCAGACAGACTTGATATACATATTGGCGATATTATCAAGGACGCATCTCTTCGCCACAGGCTGGGCTGCGGCTATGATCTTGTTCTTGCTAACATTGTGGCTGATGTTATTATCTCCCTCTCCCCTATTGCACGCAGTTTTATGGCCAAAGACGGTATTTTCATCTGCTCCGGTATCATTGATAACAGGTGCGACGAGGTGCGTCATAAGCTTCTTGAAAACGGATTTGAAATTGTTTCTCATACTCAGGAGGAAGAATGGCACTGCTTTGTGTGCAGATAAGGTGATAATATGCATATTAATCTTACTCTTATTATAGAGCTACTCGGCACTGTAGCTTTCGCGGCCTCCGGTGCCATGGTGGGTATCCGCAAGAAAATGGATATCCTCGGCATCTGCGTTCTGGCCCTCTGTGTTGCTGTGGGCGGTGGTGTTATACGTGATCTTCTTCTTGGCAGCACACCGCCTGTCACGTTCCAAAATCCCATTTATGCTCTGTGCGCCATCAGCGTGGCCATAATACTTTTTCTTCCCAAGGTACGCCGCTTTGTTTCACTTCACGACTATGCCTATGGACTGAGCATGTTCTGGATGGACTCCATCGGCCTTGGTATCTTTACGGCTATCGGGGTTCAACGCTGCTTTGAGACGGTCCCTGAAGCCGGTATTTTCCTTGCCGTGTTCGTGGGTGTCATGACCGGAGTGGGCGGCGGCGTTTTACGCGATGTTCTGGCCGGGGATATGCCATATATATTCGTGAAGCACTTCTATGCCAGCGCCTCAATAATCGGGGCTGTGATATGCTCTTTGATGTGGGGACGGTTTTTCTCAGGATTTTGTATAGTAATATGCTCGTCTGTGGTTGTAATTCTTCGTTTTCTGGCTGCAAGATACCATTGGAGCCTGCCCAAAGCGGAAGATATGACCGAATAGACCAACAAAAACTCCGTGTATCGGCTCGATACACGGAGTTATACTATTTACCTATTTATCTGATTTTTCTCGCTTCCACATAATAACGCTTATCCTCGGCGTGTCCTATTGAGAAAGTCTTTCTGGGGAGAATGCCGTTTTCGCGCACATAGTCAAACAGCTCCGACTTGCTTATACCGCCATAGATAAAACCAATGGCATTGGGGCTCATTGCCAGTTTTTTTGTCGCTTCAATGCCATGTATGTAGTCTACCTGAGCCGTGGGATTTGCTTCAATGTAGTCATCAATAAACTGCTGCAGCACATCAGACTCCAGACCATTTACATACACACTGCCCTCTTCTTCAAGACTCATATAATCTACACGCTTGCCCTCAGCAAAAGTAAAGGCAGCTTTAAGCTTTGCAAGAAAGTCCCTCACATCCACATTGAACAGCACCCTGTAGATAGGCTCAAAATCTATGGCCTCATCGTGTATATTCACAAGCTCTGCAAGGGCAAAACGGCTCTGCTCTGTGCCGCTAATCTCTGCCGCCGCCTTGGCTGTGGCGAGAGAATGGTTGCCGTCACCCACGGCAAAAAGCAGCCTGTCCCCATCCACTCCACTCTTTTCGTAAAGCTTTTCAAGCTTTGTCATTACAAGGCTCTGACTATTTTTATCCAGAAGCCAGCCAGCAATATGCCCGCCGCCCAGCATCAGTTCAAAGTCATAGAGCTTTTCAAGCTTTGCCGTATCTATTTTCTCTATTATTTCCCTGTCCCTGTCGTCCATTAGTACCATGATATGGGGCAGCTCCAGAGCTGCGTCACGGCGGATATTGACCCTTGGCGGTATGCGCGAGAGAACCGTGCCCTCGGTAGGGCGTATCAGAGGCTTTGCGCCCTTTTCAAAGCTGTAATCTTCCAGCCGGAACGCACCCACCAGCCCCCGGCGCACTCTGCCGTCGGAAAGCCTGCGCTCTACAAGCACCATAGCATCCCTGTACTCCCGGAAAAGGTCATCATTCAGGTATTGCTCCATACTGCGGTTTATTTTAGCAATGCGCGATGGCGCATCACCGTCCTCAAGATATACCTCGGGAAAAACAAGCTTGAGCGCAGAGGGTGCATCACCCACGATTTCATAGGCGCGTTCCCAGTATTCCCGCTGTGATGTAAACTGGTCGCAGGCAATACAGGCCCATTTCTCAAAGCCGCTTTTGGGCAGAAGAATATCCGCACTGTGGAATGGAACTTTGTTATTCATGCTTATCTCCTGAAAACTCAGATAGTTTCTATATGAGAATATAGCACCTGCTTCCTTTTTCGTCAACGCAGCTGCCTGCTCTCTCATACAATTTTGCCCAAATCGCTTATTGACGCTGAACTGACGCGGGTATAAAATGAAGCCAATAAAGTACACGGAGGGACAGTATGCAGATAATCAGTTCCAAGCTTGATAACGGGATGATAAGCGCCCGTCTCTTAATTGAATATGACGATATAGTTATGGCAGCAGGTCAGCAGGCAGCCGTGCAGCAGGCAATCGTTGAGCTGTCGGAAAGCCTTGGTGTAAGCGATGTACACTATGCCAGTGTAAATGAAATGACCGAGACAGACAACGGAGACCTTGAAATTGTTCTTGAAGCCGCCGTAAGTCCCCAGGTCACACTGGGCCAATACAAGGGACTCAAGATCAAAATCGGGCACAACGAAGACTTTGAAAAGGCAGTTTTGCGCGCCGCTGCGGACAATATAAGCGTTGAGATACCGGAGCTTATCATTGACAGGCAGCTGGATGCTATTGAAAATGAGGCTAAAAGCGAGGTGCTTCAGAGTACCGCACTGCACACCCTTGCAGACATATACAGCATCATTTCCCGCCTTAACATTGAGCTGAAGGATGATAAAAGTATTGATGAGGTCTGGGAACAGGCTATGAAGGCAGCCGAGAACTACATCGATCAGAACGCTCAGGAAGTCGAGCTTATGGTTTCCTCGATCAAGGAGGTCTGCAATGCCAAGGAGGAGCGCATATTCCGCGGTATTGTCACCAGAGCTCAGGAGCGCAGCAAGCTCACAGCCGATGAAATTGCCGCGCAGGTCTTTGAAGCGTACCTTCGCACCGAGAAAAAAAGCCTGGATGCATGGCGCAACGAGCGCAGAGAGCTTGCAGAAATGCGGTGCCGGGAGGAGCTTATGCTCAAGGCCGTGATAAAGGCCGAGGGCATATGTCCAAACGCAATGGAGATACAGCAGTATGCCTATGAACTGGCCTGTTCCTACGGGATGAATGTGGATGAATTCCTCTCCTATGTGGGTGAGGACGGTATCCGCGCCCAGCTTTCCCAGCAAAAGGCAGTGAAGCTGATCGTCGAGTCCGCAAAAGGATAAAAAAAACAGTCCGGAGACAGTTTTATGTCTCCGGACTGTTTTTATAACTTATGTAAACTATAATATGTGTACCGTATTATGTTTATTCTTTCATCTGGCGGCGGACCCGGTTCAGATGTCTTTCAAAATGTCCTCCTGATATAAATTCAGCCAGTACGTACTGTTCAAAAGTGGGCACAGAGCATGAATACGCGCCAAGCTTTCTCTCATAGGCATCAAGAAGCTTGGCCGGCAATATCATATAGCCCATGCGCATTGAAGGCGAAAGGCTTTTTGAGAAGGTATTTATGTATATCACGGAATTATTCACATCCAGTGAATAAAGGGACTGTATGGGATGTCCCGGCAGGAAAAATTCACTGGCAAAGTCATCCTCTACAATATAGCCCCGGCTTTTCTCCGCCCAGCTCAGATATTCCCAGCGCTTGGAGATACTGGCGGTTATACCGGACGGATAGCTGTTGAAGGGTGTAACGTGCAAAACATCAAAGCCTTTTTGGGCAAGCTCACGGGAAAGGATGCCGTCCGGGCCCATTGTCAGCGGGCAAAGCTTTACATCCAAGCCGGAATAGACCTCTCTTATCTGTTCATAACATGGGTCTTCAACTGCATATACTTTTTCTCTGCCCAATATTTTTATAACCGTTTCGTAAAGCTGCTCTGCCCCGGAGCCTATTATTATCTGCTCCGGCTGGGCAAGCATTCCTCTGTATCGGTTCAAATAGTCCGAAATAGCATTTCTGAGTACCGCGCAGCCCTTATTTGGTGACTTTGTAAAAAGCTCTCCCCCTCTCTCGCTCATGACCTTGCGTACAGTCTTGAACCAGAGAGAGTGTTCCAGACCGTCATTTGAGTCTGGCGCATCAGCCGGGAGATGCCTTATCAGCGCCGGCTTGCTTTCCTCATTGGCAATTGCGCCCTCTATACGGCATACATAGTAGCCGCTGCGCTGTCTGGCAGATATATAGCCCTCCTGTTCCAATAGTTCATATGCCGCGGCTACGGTTATGACACTGCATCCGAAAAGATCAGCCATGGTTCTTTTTGAGGGCAGTTTTTCTCCGGCGGAATATTTGCCGACAATAATATGATTTCTGATTTGATTGTACAGTGTATAATATTTTTTATCTTTCATCTGGTATTATAAAAAACTCCTGTTTTGATTATTTATATATTATCAGTTTTATATTACAATGTCTACACAACAAATAAAAAAGAGGTAATTAACATGGAATATAAAAGAGTTCTGACAATTCAGGATATATCCTGCCTGGGGCAGTGCTCCATGACTGTTGCTCTCCCTATTATTTCCGCCTGCGGCATTGAGACTGCCGTTTTACCCTCCGCCGTTCTCTCCACCCATACCGCTGGATTTACCGGCTTTACCGTACGTGATCTGGCCGGTGATATGCCCGGTATAAGAGAACACTGGGTAAAGGAAGGCATCAGATTTGACGCTGTATATACAGGTTATCTCGGTTCTTCCGAACAGGTGGACTATGTGCTGGACATTGCGCGTGACTGTGCAAGAGATGAATTTGCTCTTATAGTTGACCCTGCAATGGCAGACCACGGCAAGCTCTATCCTGCTTTTGACATGGCATATGTGGAAGCTATGAAAAAGCTTTGCGGTGCAGCGGATTATCTTCTTCCCAACATCACCGAGGCCTGCTTCCTCTGTGGGATGGAGTACAAAGCAGAATACGATGAAGCATATATTCTGACCCTTGTGAAAGCGCTGGCCGAAATGGGCGTGAAAAACGTGATTCTCACTGGCGTATCCTACTCCCCCGGCAAAACCGGTATTGCTGTGTACCGCAATGCAGCCCTTGAGTATTATGAGCATGAATTTCTTCCCAACAGCTGCCACGGTACCGGCGACATCTATGCCTCTGCCTTTACCGGCGCACTGATCCGCGGCAAGGATGCCTTTGAAAGCGCAAAGCTTGCTGCAGACTATACCCTCGAGTGCATAAGATACACCGCAGACGATCCTTCCCACTGGTATGGCGCCAAGTTTGAACCTGTGTTGGGAAGGCTTATAGAAGCCGTAAACAGATAAAGCTGAAAATAATTGCCGCTGAGTTTTTCACTCAGCGGCAGTTTTTCATATTATCTTCTTTTTTGCAAGCACAGCAAATATCAAAAGCGCTGCAAGCGTAATTCCAAGGCCTGCATAGAGTCCCGGCGGTGTGAAACGAAGCTCCACTGTGTGCTCGCCGGCCTCAAGCTCAATAGCGATAAGGGTATCCAGCGCAGTTAAAATCTCAGCAGCTTTTCCGTCAACCTCTGCACGCCAGCCCTTGTCATCTGGCACAGTCAAAAGCAGCACAGTGTTTTCTTCTCCGACCGTACCTTGCCAGCGAAGCTGAGAGTTTCTCAGCTTTTCAAACGTGGCAGGCTCTGTCCTTGTTCTTATCTCATCGCAGACCTGCGCAAGCGCCTGCTGGTCTTCATAGGCGAAGTAGGTATTGTAGAGAAGATAGAACTGAGCATCCGGCCTTATCACGACCTCAATTTCTTCTCCCGGCTCAAAACAGCCAAGATATACTGCCCGCCAGTCAAAAGAGCCCATATATGGACCCCTGTCCTCGCCGTTGACAAACAAGGTGCCACGCACCTCACCCTCAACAAGAGGCTCGGTGGTATACATATAAAGGGGCGCATCATCCGTGACAGTGAAGCGGTACACAAGGGAATGTTCCCTGTCAGGCTCAATCTGCAAATACTCGGTAGCGCCGTCACCGTAGGGTCTGGCCTTCATGTTGACAGCCTCAAACTCCACTTTCTCCTGAGCCTTGAAAATTCCGGCTTCTCTACCCAGAGCCGCAGAGAAAACCCGCTCCTGCCAGAGGAAGATATCGTCCACATCAAGCTCTTGATTCAGCACGTCCACGTTCGCCAGCATAGCAATGTCCAGTGCATTTACATTCTGATACAGGCTGCCGTTTTCTCCGGCGGATAATTCCTTATAGCCCTTATATTCGGGAACATGACCGTTTATGTATTTCATGCCCAGAAAAGCATCTGCCGAGGATGTTGATCCGTCCCTGTACTTGGCCCATACATCCGCAAAATGACAGAAGCCGAAGTTGACGGCAAAATTCTTGGTATCGGTCTTTTCCGTGGAGCTGAAGTGAGAAAGCCCGTTATATGCAAAAAGCATATTTTCATTGAACTCGTCACCGGTGCTGCCCACACGGTAAAAGCCATTGTCCAGTTCCTTTATCTTTTCAATTTCTGCCCCTTTTTGCCCAACATAGGCTGCATACTCATCTTTGTTCAATCCGCCGCTGGCATAACAGTCCCCATTTATAAAAAGCATGGTAAACTGCATGGCTGCAATCAAAAGAGCGCAAAGCCGCTCTTTTTTTCTTTTTCCCTTCCACAGAGATAGAGCTGCACAAACAGCAATTACTCCCAGATCCAACAAAAGCATCTTGCGCGGTATCATCAGATTGTTCAGCGGGTCTATCACAAATACAGCCCCGGCCGCCACCAAAGCGGAAAAGAGAGCTGTTTTTATGCTGATACTGTCCTTACCAAGATAGCTGCGCCATGCAAAGAAGATCATCACAAAGCTGATAAGAAACGCATTCCTGTACGGAAACAGCGCAGTGTAGTTGAAGGCGTGCCATATAACATAGCTTCCGTTCATGTTAAAGCTGAGATACAGCAGCAAAAGGAACAAAGCGGATACGGCCCTCTCAGACCGTTTAATGCCGGTATTGAAAAAGTACATGAGTGCAAAGGCCGTAGTAACTGCACCGCAGTACACAAAGGGCAGCTCGCGCATAAGCTCATCGCCCTCCACAAAGCCCGTAGGCATGGCAGAGCAGACAAGCTTTGAAAGCTGCTGGGACAGTGTATACATGGGATACATGGAAAGCTTTGCAGTATCAAATCCGGCTTTTGTTCCGCCAAGGGAGAGCGCCGTGGGGACAAGCACAAAGGCTGCAATGGCACCTGCAAGGAGAGAGCCTGCAACAAAGTGAAGCAGCGGCTTTTTAAGCCCGGCTCCATTGCATATGATATCAACTGCCATTCTGTAAATAAAGAAAAGCACCATGAAAATGCAGATCATATATGCAATGTAGTAATTGAATATAAGCGCAAGGGCGAGACTGACGGTGTAGAATGCCGCGCTTTTGCCTGCAATTACCCGCTCAAGCCCCAGCACTGCAAGAGGCAGCATATAAACCCCGTCCAGCCACATGATGTTGTTGAAATAGGCCAGATTGTAGGACATAAATGCGTAGGCGGTGGAAAAGATAAGCACAGAAGCGCAGTTTCTCCGGTGCTGTGTGAGCAAAATTGCCATAGTCAGCCCGCAAAGCCCCAGCTTTATGGCTATAAGCCACGTTATAGCCACGGGAAAAGCCGCCTTCGGCACAAAAAAGAAAATTACATTGAAGGGGCTGAGCAGATAATAGGCCCATATCCCTGTCATGTCTCCGCCAAGAGTCTTGGAATAGGTATAAAAAACATCATTTTCTCCGGCGGCAATGGATTGGAGATAACTGAAATACTTTATGTACTGATTTACCATATCGCCGCCCAGATAACTGGAATCGCCAAAGGGCAGCTTACCGTTTGCCGCGCACAGCAGCATAAACATAATAACAGGCAAAGCAAAGGCTGAAAAATATATCAGCCCCGGCTTTCTTTTATTCACTTGCAGCTGTGCTTTTGTCATATTCCGTATCTCCGCTTTACTTTGCTTTTTTCGCCTCGACCCGTGCCATAAATTTTTCCTTGTTTATGATGAAGCGCTCATGTGTGCCCTTTCCGATCAGGCCGCACTCATCATAGGCCGAAACATTGAATACAAGCTTTCGCCCTTCCACAGCAATAAGCTCGCTCTCCGCCCATACCTTCATGCCGATGGGGGTGGCGGCATCATGACTTACGTCAAGATGCGTCCCGACAGTGGCCTGTCCCTCTTCCAAATAGGGCAGCACCGAAGTCTGCGCTGCCTCCTCCATGAGGCCGATCATCCATGGTGTGGCAAATACAAGCTGATCGCCCGAACCAGCCTTGGCTGCGGTATTCTCATAGCTTACAAGTACTTCAGCGCGTCCTTTTATTCCTGTTTCCATATCATTTCTCCTTCATATATACCGTGATTTAAGTTGATCAATACCATGGCTGAGAAGCCTGACCACCGTTGTTTCGGCAGCGGCCTCATCCTTAATCTCTATGCAATGCACAAGCTCCTTCATAAGCTGTGCCGTCTCCTTCAGGTCTGTACCCATGGTTTGGAAGCTCTGCTGGGTTAGACTGCGCACAGCGGGCTCAAAGCCTCTGAAAATCATGCTGAATATACTGTTTCCCGAAGCCTGGGTAAGAAGATAGTGAAAGCGGAAAATAAGCTCCACCACGTCCACCTCCACTCCGCAAAGGCTCGATGCGATGGTGCCCATCTCGAGAAGTGTGCTGTCGTATATATTGGTACAGGCAAGTCTGGCGCATTCACGCTCCATCCATATCCTGTAGTCCATCATGTCAATAAATATGCTTTTATCAAGCTCTGCTGAGCTGTAGCTCATCAATACAGCCAGAGACTGAGGTGTGGGGTGTTTTCTGTAGTCACAGACCACGGTTCCCTTTCTGGGAATAATTGACACAAAGCCCTGATACTCCAGTGCCAGAATAGCCTGATGAAGGGAGCCGCGGGATATGCCCATCTGCTCTGCCATCTCTCTTTCCGGCGGAAGCCAGTCCCCGCTTTTAAGCTCACCGGATATTATCTTTCTTTGCAGGCTGTGGAGAACGCTTTCTCCCAAAGATTCGGCGCCCGGTTTTTCGTATAAATTCATTGTGTACCTCAAGCTGATGTATTGTTTGCTTTATCAGCTTTAATATATCAAAAATTTCAAGCTTTATCAAGCCGATAACTAAAGGTCTATTCTGGGGAGATTTCTGTATTCCAACGGGCTGAACCCTGTTTCCTTTCTGAAAAGCTTTGAAAAGTAATTGGCATCGGGTATGCCGCAGTATATTGCCACATTCTGTACCTGCATGCCTGTGTTTCTCAAAAGATTTTTTGCCTGCTCCATGCGGCGTTTTGTTATATATGCCGTTATGGTGCTTCCGGTTTCTTTTTTGAAAAGCGTGGAGAGATAACTTGAGTTTACTTCAAGAACCGCAGATATCCGGCTGAGGCAAAGCTCTTCCGTAAGCTGAGAGTCAATGAGCAAAATGGCACGGCGCACATAATTTGAATAGTCCTTCATGGAATGTTTTTTTACAAGCCGGCAATAATTGCGGATCATTTCACCCACAAGAGACGTAATTGAATTTATATCCGTCAGACTTTCTATCCTCAGTGCATATTCCGAAGACACACTGTCCAGATACATGGGATGGACACCACCTTGCTGTGCAGCCTTTCTCATAAGGGTATTGCAGATTATACAGTAGTTTTTCATATTACGTACGGGATCTGTCAGCCGCTGTCTGAAGGATATATTTGCCATATCCGGCAGCATTTTTTCCGCACGGCTGGTCTGGCCGCGTGAAACCATCAGCATAAGCTCATTTTCCCAGGCATAACGCTGCTCCATTATCTGCATAGCCACTACCATATCCTCGGGTTCCGCTCTGTCCTGCCGTGTGTCCATAGGTGTTTGCTGCTCTGAAAGCACTTCATTAAGGTCCATTACCTCATAGGCTCCGCTGCCGCCCCAAATAAGATCTGCATAGCTGTACACCATGGAAAAGATAATGCTGTCATTTTTTATTACAGGGATATTGGCATAACACTCTTCCAGAGCTTTTACCTTTCTGGGCGAAACAGAAAGACGCGCTGCACACTCCATTACCTGCTCCCCGGTGATCTGCATGCCGGTGTACGGACCTATCATAAGTATCTGGGAGTCGGCCTGATGCATGAGCAGCATTATGTACGAGCAGGAAAAAATATCCATCATCTTATATATCACCCGCTCACGGATATCTCCGAAGCTTCTTACAAATTGAGACATATCCATAAGCTCATGGCCTGAAATACGCCTCAGCCCAAAATCCAAACTGTCTCCCGTGATATTATTGGCATCAAGCAGATGTACCGAGACTCGCTGCTTACGCAGAACATTTTTTATAAACTCAAGTTCTGACAGGTAATCCATAAAGTGCAGTCCCCTTTTCTTAGTCCAACGTGGGTCGGACTCTCAATGTGCATCATTCACAAAAAAACATGGTGTAATTTATATATAATATAAAATATTGTCTATTTCAATAGTTTTTTCAAAAATTTTTCTATAACGCCAAAAATTTTACTCCCGCTCCCGGTTTTTTATTGTTATTATTATGGCGGATACACTTAGCAATGCCCTAATTATGGCAAAAACAGAAAATGAGAGGTTTGACAAATGGCAAAACAGGTACAGTTAGACGAAAACGGATACCGCAAGTTCAGTATACGTGACTGTCTTGCATACGCAGCAGGTGACCTTGGCTGCAACATGAGCTTCGCCCTCAAGGGCACTATGGCAATTTTCTGGACTCAGTTTATGGGACTGGAGCTTTGGTACTCCCTGCTTCTGGTCATCGTTCAGGTCTGGGACGCAATCAATGACCCCCTGATAGGCTCCATCATTGACGCTGACAGGCGTCAGTACAAGCGCAATAAGTTCCTCACCTATATCTGGGCAGGCTCCATCGGCCTTATAATCGGCGGCGCATGCTGCTTTATCCCCGCTCCCAATGCTCCCCTGTGGGCGCAGATGATCATTTTTGTGGCAGGCTACATAGTGTGGGATGCTTTCTACACTATTGCAAACGTACCTTACGGTTCTCTGCTGAGCCTTATCTCCAGCGAACCTGCTGACCGCGCCTCCCTTTCCGCATGGCGTTCTGTCGGCTCCATCGTCGGCAATATGCTGCCCATGATTATCCTCCCCTTCATCATTTACGATGCCAACAACGAACTTATCGGCGAGAGAGTTTTCTTTGCAGCTCTTCTGATGGGCTTCTTCGGCTTCATCTGCTTCCAGTTCATGATCCGCAACACCGAGATCCGTGTTGATCTGAGTGTGCGTCTCAATGAGGAGCAGCCCAAGTTCAATGTTATGGCAGCTATGGGCAACTTCCTCAAAAACCGCCCTGCCGTGGGTGCAACTCTCGCTGCAATGGGTATGTTCCTTGGCATGCAGGGTGCTGCCACCGCCGTTACCGTTCTTTTCCAGTCCTACTTCCACAATGTCCAGGTCTCCGGTATTGTACAGATGTTTGCAATGATCCCTGTCATGGTGTTCACTCCCCTGGCACGTAAGATGGTTGTAAAGTACGGCAAAAAGGAACTGGCCACCTTTGGTGCTATTTTCAGCCTCGTAGCCTCCGCCGCAATGATTATCCTGCCCATCACTCCCGATGGTAAGGGTATCGTTATCTACGTTGTGTGTCAGCTGGTCAACAGCCTTGGTCTGGGCATCTACTCCACTGTTTCCTGGGCAATGATGGGTGACGCCATCGACTACAACGAGTGGAAGACCGGCAAGCGTGAAGAGGGTACCGTGTATGCACTGCACTCCTTCTTCCGTAAGCTGGCTCAGGGTCTCGGCCCTGCTCTGGCTTTGGTTATCATGGTGTCTCTGGGCTACATTGGTGCCGACGGCGGCAACCAGGCCCCCGAAGTTGCTCTGCGTATGCGTTATCTCGTTGCCGCTCTCTACACCATCAGCGCAGCTCTTGAGCTGATTGGTCTTGGTCTTATCTACAATCTGGACAAGACCACACTCGCTCAGATGAATGCTGATCTCGGCCGCACCGAGGTCTTTGAAGAAAAGTCCCTTGCCGGTACTCAGGACGATGTGGACGACCTCTTCTAAACACTAAATCATTACGGCAGGACAGGTCTGCATCTGCCTGCCGTATTTTTAATTCAGTATATGGAGGATTCCTGTGAGAACTGTTTATAATCTTAACTACAAATGGGCATTCACCAAGCAGGCGGATGCTGTACCCAGCCAGATGCCCATGAACTGGAACTGGGTAAATCTCCCTCATACCTGGAACAATATTGACGGTCAGGACGGCGGTGCCGACTATTACCGCGGCACCTGCTACTATGCAAAGAGCATAGACAAGATGGAGCTGCCCGAAAGCGAGCAGTACTATCTCGAGTTTGAAGGCGCAAACGCCTCCGCCAAGGTCTATCTCAACGGCAAAAAGCTGGCAGAGCATGACGGTGGTTACTCCACCTGGCGCGTAAACATCACCGAGGCGCTGGAGCTTAACAATCTTCTGGTGGTGGAAATAGACAACTCCGTCAATGAGACTGTTTACCCCCAGATGGCTGACTTCACCTTCTACGGCGGTCTTTACCGCGATGTAAATATCATCTGCGTCAACAATTCCCACTTCTGCCTGGACTACTACGGCGGCCCCGGTCTGGCTGTGACCCCCGTTATGGACGGCAAAGACGCAAAGGTCGCAGTAAGCGGATATATCACCAACCGCAAAGACGGCCAGAATGTAAAATGCCTCATCCTTGATGCTGAGGGCAATACAGTTGCCGAGGCTGAGAATGCTGAAGGCTGCTTTGACTTTGTTATCGAAAACGCACACCTCTGGCACGGCCGCAAGGACCCCTATCTCTACAGCGCAAAGCTGAGCCTTATTGAAAACGGTGAAGAAATTGACACTGTTGCAACCCGTTTTGGCTGCCGCAGCTTTGAGATCAGCCCTGAGCGCGGCTTCATCCTCAACGGTGAGGAGTATCCCCTGCACGGCGTTTCCCGCCATCAGGACCGCTGGGGCATAGGCAACGCACTGCTGCCCGAGCACCACGACGAGGATATGGACCTTATCTGTGAGGTGGGTGCAAACACCATACGCCTTGCTCACTATCAGCACGACCAGTATTTCTACGACCTGTGCGACGAGCGCGGCATGGTCATCTGGGCCGAAATCCCCTATATCTCCCAGCACATGCCCACCGGTCGTGAAAACACCATTTCCCAGATGAAGGAACTTATCGTTCAGAACTATAACCATCCCTCCATCGTTGTATGGGGCCTTTCCAATGAGATCACCATGAAGGGCGAGGGTGACCCCGACCTGCTGGAAAACCACCGCATCCTCAATGATCTGGCACACGAGATGGACAAGACCCGTCTTACCACCATCGCCGCAATCTCCATGTGCCCCATTGATGCTGAGTATCTGACCATTCCCGATGTCATCTCCTACAACCACTACTTTGGATGGTATGGCGGTGACACTTCCATGAACGGTCCCTGGTTTGATAATTTCCACGCAAAGCACCCCAACATTCCCGTTGGCGTCAGCGAGTACGGCTGTGAGGGTCTCAACTGGCACACTTCCAAGCCCACTCAGGGTGACTACACCGAAGAGTATCAGGCATACTACCATGAAGAGCTTATCAAGCAGCTTTTCACCCGCAAGTATATCTGGTCCACCCACGTGTGGAACATGTTTGACTTTGCCGCAGATGCAAGAGCCGAGGGCGGCGAGAACGGCCAGAACCACAAGGGTCTTGTAACCTTCGACCGTTCCTACAAGAAGGACTCCTTCTATGCATACAAGGCATGGCTTTCCGACGAGCCTTTCGTGCATCTTTGCTCCAAGCGCTATATTGACCGCGTTGAGGATGTGACCAAGGTCACTGTGTACTCCAATCTCCCTGAGGTTGAGCTTTTCGCCAACGGCGTGAGCCTGGGCAAAAAGACCAGCGACGTTCACTTCTTCTACTTTGATGTACCCAATGTTGGTGAGACCAAGCTCGTTGCCAAAGCAGGCGAGCTGAGCGATGAGAGCCTCATCCGCAAGGTGGAGGTATTCAACGAGGACTACCGTCTCAAGGAAAAGGGCGCTATCCTCAACTGGTTTGACATTACCGAGCCTGAAGGATACTTCTCTCTCAACGACAAGATCAGCGACATTATGGCCACCGTCAAGGGCAAGATGTTCTTCATGGGGCTTATGGGCACCATGATGAAGGAAATGAAGAAGAGCAAGGAAGAGGGCAACTCCGGTTTCCAGATCGACCTCAAGCCCGACAGCGGCATCATGCAGATGATGGGCGGCTTCACCGTGCTGCGCATGGCAAGCATGATAGGCATGACCGGTATAAAGCTCACCAAGGAACAGCTTCTGGACATGAACGCCAAGCTCAACAAAATCAAGAAAAAAGACTGATATACTGAAAAATCCGGGTCTTATGACCCGGATTTTTCAGTTCATTATAAAGCTTGCAATATATTCAAGTCCATCAGGGGCATTGATTTCAGGCTTTGCTATTTCAAAATGTCCTGCCATCCCCTGCTCCTGCATGGCAAGGTCAAAGTGACACATGGCAATGCCAAGGTCGATGCGCTGCATATCAACGGCTGAAATTTCTGCTCCTGCCATAGCTTTCTTATAGAAGTGAACTTTATCGCCGCAGACCACTACCCGCCAGGGCTGTTTATTGACCGCAGAGGGCGCAAGACGCAGCATTTCAAGGGCGTAGGCATAGTCAGTGCTGCCCTGAGTCAGCGAGTTTGAGAAATCGCCTTCATAGAAAATATCCTGCCAGTCAAGCCGTGTATCGGCCTTCACCGTCTTTCGCATTATTTTCTCCGTAAGGCTTTTTTTCTCCGAAGTATAGCCCAGAGGTGAGAGGATGGGGAAGAGCTCGCCTTCCTTTATCTCCATTGCCTCTGCGAAGGCGCTTCTGTTGAAAGTTCCACCCAGCCAGCAGGTTCCAAGGCCGAGACTGGCAGCATAAAGCACCAGTTTTTCAAAGTCATAGCCCACTGCCTCCATTGCATAGGGCTTATCGGCAACCGTAACTCCAAGGAAGAGCTTTGCTCCCTTTATGACTCCGTAGGTGCCCAGTTTTTCACCATTTGCAGCAGTTTCCTTTTCAATAAGCTGTACTCTTATTTTAGGGCCAAAGGGATTTTGAAGGCCTGCGGCATAGTCCAGAAGCTTTTTCAAAAGCTCTCCGTCCGGCAGACACTTTTCATAGGTTCGGACACTGTAACGGCGCGTTACGGCATTTTTTACATTAAAATCAAGACTCATACATTCTCACCTTCCACCAAAACAATTAAACCACGCTCTCTCATCAAAGGGCTTTTTCCCGGGTCCTTTCACCTCTGCCGCCGGAATGCCTACGGGTAAATAACACACCAGCTCATAGCCCTCCGGAACGCCAAGAACCTTCGCCATTTTGCCTGCAATATTATCTTCGTCGCAGATATGCCCTTCGTACCAGCAGCTTTGATAACCCAGCTCCACAATGGCAATAAGCATATTTTCAATAGCGGCTGAATAATCCTGCACGGCATAGCACTTATCTCTATAGGCATTTATCCGCTGTGTCAGCACACATATTGCTGCTGGAGCAGTTTCACCCACCGGAGGGTCCATGACGCTATGGAGCTTCTTCAAAACTTCATAATCATCTACTGCGATGAGGCTTGTGGTCTGGGTATTGCAGCCGGAAGGGGCTGCAAGTCCGGCTTCCATTATGGCAACAAGGTCCTCTCTGGGAATCGCCGTGGGCAGGTATTTTCCTCTGTAGCTGTGTCTTGCCTTGATGGCATCCAGAGTATTCATGTTGTTGCCTCCTGTTGTTTTTTATAAATTATATCACATAAATCGAATTTATAAATCAGCAGAAATTGTCCATAGCTATGACAATAATAAGCGGCAAGACCAAGACGGGAAATAATTCTGGCGGGGAAAATGTGCAATATGAAAAGATTTCTATAAAATCCCCGCCGCCCTCCTGCTCCAGATGCTCATAGGGGAACAATTCTCAAGGACACGCTGTTGATACAATGGCGGATTTTATTGGAGGATTCAGAGTCGTCGGTGAAAACACGGCCCAGAGGTGTGTCCCCAGCTCTGCTGCAAACCTCTTGTGCAGAACATTCCATGAATTATATTTCAGCCTCTCATAAAGCTATCCAAAACATGAAAAAATTACACTTTCTTTTTCCGCATATATCTTTACTTTACGCAAAAGATATTCTCGGGCAAAAGTCCAATTGAGAAAAAGGAGATGAAAGAATATGTCTAACAATTCTTCCAGTAATCGTCTTGTTGTTCCCGCTGCCCGTGAGGCCATGGAGAAGTTCAAGATGGATGCCGCTTCTGATGGGGCTGTATCCCAACCATATTAACACAGCCATTTTTGCATCAAATTCAGCATATTTTGCGCAGATTTTGTCTTATATTCAAAATTTTTGTAGCACTTTTTGTAATGTTACATATTTAAACCCGCAGCTGATTTTTCGACATCAGCTGCGGGTTTTGTTCTGGATATATTTTCATTATTTTGGCGAATTTTGTATTACTATACACTCTTGCTTTTTGATAATCAAGATTCATATTTAATTTTTAAAAAAGCACTGACTTGTTCAAGCATCTGTGCATCCGCAACAAGTTTATTGGTATCCTGAATAGAGCAAATATAAAAGTCTTCATAGTCACTCCTATTTCGAATAATGGATGCCGTTGATATGACTTTGCTCAACTCAATTGGAAGGAGCTTAGTTTTCAAGTATTGCTCGGAGAAACTGGAAATTACCCCTGAATGCTTTTTATAATCCTCTCCCGTAAGGGCAAGCATCGCACGCATAGCATGAAAAACACAGTAGTATGCCCTATTATTAGCAGAGGCATAGTCCCCGGCTGCTAAATCTCGTTTGGCCGTTTTCAGCATTTCCTCTGCCCGCTCTAAGCGGTATTTAGATAATTCTATATATTTTTCATCAAGCATTATATCTTACTCCCTCGCGAACGATATTCTTGTACAAGGGGAAAAACGATGCATTTTGCTGAAAATAGCTGCGGTTCTCAACGATTGGTGAGACTACGATACCGCTGTTCAAAAGAATCTCTGCTGCTACATCTCCAATCTGCCACATCTTGCTCGATATCTCCTGACGGGAAGAGTCAACTAAAACCATTACATCAATATCGGAATCTGACTCTGCTTCGCCTCTGGCATATGAACCAAATAAAATCGCTTCCATTGAACTCTGAGGGAACAAGGGCTTTAATCCAGAGCACAACTGGCTGATAATACTATTTACTTGTTGATTAGTGCACATATTTAGCCCTCCTCTCATTTTTCAATATTTTATCATATTCTTCAGTGTAAAACAAGAAAACAATGTTTTAATTTGACTTAATCTTTTTTGCAAAAGTGCCAGTTCGGGATAACTAATCCCTTGAAATCAGTTGAAATGCAATATAATCGGGTATATACTCAAAATAAAAACAAAATAATGATAAAAGTCAGGTGTTATTATGAAAAAGGCAAAAACTTTGATATGTATCTTCCTGTGCGTACTCTTTATGCTCTCCTTGCCTGTGGTATCTTACGCCGACGGAAGCTATGAAAGCGGACTGACTGACGGAAGAAAAGCCGTGCTCGAAGAACTTCTCAATGAAATTCCCTATAACAAGGACGATGTTAAGGACGCCTTTTATAATGGAGCTATCTCCGGAGAAGATGTGCTTTTCCTGTACTATAAATTAATCTCCACAATTGAAGACAAGTACAACGATGGCGAATTGCTTAATATTCTTTCTCTCGGAGACTACTCTGACAGTGACCAGCCAGTCAGAGGCCTTGCAAACGTTCAGGAAGACTCCAGTTCTGCTCCAACCGGCACAACATATATCCTCAACACAAACACCAAAAAGTTCCATAAGCCATCTTGCTCAAGTGTAGATGACATGAAAGAATCAAACAAAGCAGAGTTTGTAGGTGATCGCAGCGATGTAATAGCAAGGGGTTATGACCCTTGCGGCCGATGCAAACCTTAATTTTCAATCGGAGTTTCGAGGATAAAGTATGAAACTTGAACTGCTCATACGAAAAATCAAAGATAACCTGCACAAGGGCGGGTATTATCTTGAAAAGTATATCATCAACGATGGGAAGAAACACCCGGTGGCTATAATCTGTCCCGGCGGGGCATACCGATTTGTGGCCAGCTTTGTTGAAGGTATGCCCTACGCCCGTCGGCTGAACAAAAGAGGCTATTCTGCTTTTGTGGTGCACTATGCATGTGGCAAGAATGCGGGCTACCCCGCGCCGCAGCGTGATGTGGCCCGGGCAATCAAGGATATAGCCGCACACAGCGAGGAGTGGAATCTGGACATGGAGGGCTACTCCCTTTGGGGCGCATCCGCCGGTGGTCATCTGGCAGCCAGCTTTGGTACCACGTCTATGGGATATCCGCTCTATGATGTTCCCAAGCCCGGTGCGATTATCCTCAGCTACCCCGTTATCAGCATGGGTGAGAAAACCCACCCCCTCACCCGGGAGCTGCTGTTGGGTAAAAATCCTTCGGCGGACATGATAGAGCTTGCCAGCGTTGAAAAGCAGGTTACTTCCGACTATCCACCCACCTTTGTATGGTGCGGTCTGGCAGATCAAGTGGTTGACCCGGACAACAGCCGCATGATGGCCGATGCGCTCAAGGCAGCAGCTGTCCCCCACCGTTTTGTTTCCTATGATAATGTTGACCACGGCGTCGGCCTTGGCGAAGGCCTCCCCTGCCAGGGTTGGATTGAGAAGGCCGTGGAGTTCTGGGAGGAACAAATATGAACGTCTATCCCTTTACTACCCTTCAGCAAAATTATAATGAAATCGCAGACATATGTCGCCAGACCCAAAGTCCGGTGTACCTCACGGTAGACGGCATGAATGACACCGTCGTCATGGATATTAAAAGCTTCACACGGTGTGAAAAGATGCTTCAACTGAGAGAAAACCTTCTCGCTGTGGAAGAAGATCGCGCTATTGGTCGCAAAGGCTGTTCAATTGATGAGTTGGGTAGCTTCCTTGATGACATCTTGAATGATAGATAAATCACGCAAAGACTGCGGTTCGGTAACGAGTCGCGGTTTTGTCGGCTTACTATATGGCTGACGTACAGCAACAGGGAGTTTCTTGCCAATTCGCACTCCACAATTTATACTGATGTACGAGGTGAGCATTTTATGGACACAAAGGATATAATTCTTGAGCTTAGAACAAAAAAAGGCATGTCACAGGAAGACCTTGCAGAAAAAGTATTCGTAACCCGCCAGGCGGTGTCCCGCTGGGAAAACGGTGAAACCACACCGAACACCGAGACGCTGAAACTGCTCTCAAAACTCTTTGATGTTTCTATCAATACCCTTCTCGGCGCTCCAAGGCAGCTCATCTGCCAGTGCTGTGGTATGCCCCTTGAGGACTCCAATATCAGCAAGGAAACAGACGGTTTCTTTAATGAAGACTACTGCAAATGGTGTTATGCAGATGGCGAATATATGTATCACGACATGGATGATCTGATCGAGGTCTGCGTAAATAATATGGCAAACGACAGCATCTCCGCTGAGCAGGCACGGGCATATATGAAGGATTTACTGCCTAAACTTGATTATTGGAAGAGATATAAGAATCTGGATGGAGCAGAAAAGTTTGAGGAATTCAAGCACAAACTTATTGATGAAATAAACGCTCTGAACATTGATGGCATGCCAAAGCTTGAAAAGCTGAACGCTCTAGTAGGCGGCTACATCAACATGGAGTATCGGCTTCCCAACGGAAAAACCGTAAAATTTCTGGATGATGGGGCGACGTACTTAGGTAATCAGCTGGAATGTGAATTTGACAAAAGCGTGTGCTTTGGAATAGCTGCCAATATGGACTTTATTCTCATATGCACTTACGGAGAAGACGGAGAAAATCCCCAGCTTCTTGTCTACAAAAAGCGATAGCAAAAAACACAGTGAGTTTTATTGTAGCTCACTGTGTTTTCTATAATATTTCAGAAAAAGATTTATTTTTTCTTTCCAGGCTCTGGCAGCTCCGGGTACATGGCCTCAAAGAGGTTTTTAAGATAGCTCCTGTCGTCCACATTGTCCACAAGAAGCATATCCTTCGCGCCCTCATAGGGCGGCTCTCTGACAGCCTCCGGCATAAGAGCTTCGCTGCTTGGAAGTATCTTCACCAAAAGGCGGTCATCGCAGAGATAGGCCGCGATTTTCCCGTGATGGTAAATGATATACTCCCCCATCATGCGCCTGTATGTAATACCATCAATTTCCGAAAGCTGCTCCAGAATGAAGCTGAGATACTCTTTGCCCGTTGCCATAATTCTCACCTCAGAAAGTGTAATAGCCTGAAACGTATTCTAACACATCATTGGGAATAACAACAATACAAGCTTATACGGTAAAAAAGAAAAATTCAGGAGGGCATTATGCTCTCCTGAATTTTTTGTACGGATATTCGCTCTTACTTGATGCCGTTCTCGTAAGCCTCGATCATCTTCTTGACCATCTGGCCACCGACGGAACCGGCCTGACGACTGGTAAGGTCGCCGTTGTAACCGTTCTTCAGGTTGACGCCGACTTCAGAAGCGGCCTCCATCTTGAACTTCTCCATTGCCTCGCGGGCAGCGGGAACAACAAGACGATTACTGGAAGAATTGTTAGACATATTCTTTCATCTCCTTTTTCTCATTTGGGTTTTTGCCCGAGAATATCTTTTGCTTTATGCTTGAAGATATACGGAATACGGAGATGTAAATTTTTCATAAAAATATGAAAAATACCTGTTGTAAAAGACTGATTTCAATCCAAAAGCTATTCATACTTTCGTATAAATACAAGTTCATACTTTCACACGCAAAAAATCAGGAGAGCTTTATGCTCTACTGATTTTTTGTCACCCGATTTTTGATCAAAGTAGTTCTCAAATTTTGTATTCCGTCTTTCATTTTAATATTAATTCTGTTATAATCAATTTGTATCATACAGAAAGTTTGAAACTTGAAAAACAGGATGTAAATATGAACAGTATTAAATCGCCTTCATTAAATATTGCTTACTGTCTCATTCAGTTTATATACTGGACTTGTGGATGTATCGCCATCGGCTTTGCTTCTGCTTTTCTCGGCAAAATCGGATATTCCAACTCCAGCATTGGACTTATCAGCGCCATATCCTCCGTTCTGGGTTTCATATTGATGCTGTCTGTTTCACAGCATGTTGATAAGAACGGTGGACATGCAGTTTACTCTTCGTTGATGACAGGCATATCAGTTCAGGCTGCGGCGCTGCTGTTGGTTTTTATAATAAGAATTCCTTGTATTGCTGTGTCTATATCGTACATTGTGTTTATGTCTATCACACATATTATAAACACTTTGATAAGCAAGCTGTATATGGATCTTAAAGAAATTGGATTTGAGATCAATTTTGGAATAGCAAGAGGTCTCGGCTCTCTGGGTTATGCGATGACCTCAATTTTTGCAGGGTCACTGCTCATGAGCATACACCCCATTTTTATGCTTTTCATTTGTCTTTGTCTCTTTTTAATACTGTTGTCCATATCATTATACATAAGAAAAAATGCACTTGCACAATATAATATTATATCTGCACCAGGATGTGTAAAAAGGGCAGATGGATTATCTTTGTCAAACTTTATCATGTCATACAAAAGCTTTGTATTTCTGGTAATTGGCATTTCTCTCGTCTCTGCATCTAATAAGACACTCACTGTTTTTCTTGTGAACATTGTGGACGGTGTAGGTGGCAATGCAAGACATTTTGGGATAATCAGCGCATATCTTGCACTTATTGAGGTACCAGTCAGCTTTTTATTCAGCAATCTTAAAAAGCGATATTCCGTTTCGCTGTTACTGTTTTTCAGCATGGTCTTTTACACGCTGAAAATAACGGGCTATACCTTTGCCGGAAGTTTTGGCGTACTTATTGCAGCGTCCAGCCTTCAGGCGTTCTCCACGGGAATATACCAGCCAAGCGCGGTGGAATATGTGCGCGAAAACATTCCATATAACAGTACAGCGCTGGCTCAAAGTCTTATGACTGGGCTCCCGCTTTTATTTTCTTTCATCAGCACCGTTGTATTCGGCTTTCTTCTTGATAAATTCAGTGTATCACACGTTCTTCCTTTTACAATGCTTCTTGCAATTTTGGGGACGGCAATCTGTCTTGTTTGTTTGTTGAATAGGAAAAAACCAAGGCAGAATAATTAGTCCAGAGTCAGAAAAACAAGTGTCATAGTAAAAATGCCCTTGCGGACCAAAATCCGCAAGGGCAACTTTTTAATCTATTTTTATAAGCTTGCTTTTTTCTTCCGGCTCCTTCTGACTTCCGATAATATTGGAGGACAGCAGCGAAATAGCATTAGTGACTGTTTCAAGATCATCATCGCTTATTCCTTCCAAGGCATCAAAAAAAGGCTTAAAAACTTCGTTATACGACTGCTCTGCATGAAAATTATAAACTTCCATCGCGAGGGCTGTGGGCTTTAGGATAATATTCTTTTTATTATCAATGCTGCGGTAACGTTCAACCAGTCCCAAAGCGCTCATACGTTTAATTATCTTTGAAAAAGAACTTTGCGGAATGCCTAGAGCCTCCGACATGAGTATCATCTTTTCATCATCGTCCCGGTGTTCCACTATATATTCCATGACCTGCCATTCATTTGAGGTCATATAAATTCCGTCGTACATAAAATGGCTTACATTACCGGCTTTGGTAATTACATTGGTATGCTGAACGATGGCAGCAACAAGGTTTCTGTACCTCCCCATCCAATCGACCATAGCTTACCTCCATAAAATATTTCCAAAAATCAGTATACCATACCACCATTTTGAAATCCACTTATATTTTGCAGAATTAAAATAAATTATAATGATTGTAAAATTTCGACAAAACAACCGCAAAATTTTCATGTATTTTAATCCCTTGAAGATGTTTTAGTATTCTGTTATCATCAAAATACATTCTTGCAGAATTTATTTTGTAAAAGGAGGATAAAAAATGGAGAAGAAATTTACTCTCCACACCAAATCAGGCTCGGCAAGACTGTTTGCCGCATGCGTTGCAATAATTCTGATTTTCAGTTTTATTGCCTGCATCTTTTCATCAAATGGATTTACAGTAAAAATCGAACACATAACCACGGATGCACGTGGTGCCACGCTGAACGGCGAGCTTTACTATCCGGCAGCAACATCCGATGAGGATAAGCTGCCTGCGGTAATTGTCGCCCACGGTGGTGGCTGTGCGTACGGAGTTGTAAGAGGTCTGGCTGAGGAACTGGCAAGGCGCGGCTTTGTTGTTTTCAATGTCAGCGCATACGGTTCCGGATTGAGCGAACAGCCAATTTTCGATGAATCCGACGAAGGTATAAACGGGGTCAGCGGACGCGGTACCGCAGCACACGGTCTTAAGGACTCCATTGACTTTGTCAAATCCCTGAAATTCGTTGACACTACGAGAATAGGTATTACCGGCCACTCAGCCGGCAGCCGCCGTTCAAACTATGCAGTTGATCTTGACTGCGGCAGACTCAGCTACAACGACCAGATGATCAACATCCTCTGCGACACCTTCTCCCAGAGCTTCACCCGTGAGGAAATCGACATGGATGCTGATGCTCTTGCAGCCGAAAGACTCACTGACGATGAGCTCGAATTTTATAATTACCTGGCTGAGGGAGTAAGAGAGACCATTGACAACAGTGTAAAGGCTTTCCTTTCCCTCGGCATGAGAGAAGACCTGCTGCTCACCCGCGCCGAAGTTGAAGTAGGCGGTTATACCGTAATGAGAAACGGACAGGTCAACATCGGCTTCAACATCGGTCAGTGGGACAGCTACTGCAACATTATAACCCAGGACAACGCCAAGGACAGCTGGTTTACAAAGGGAGAGACCATAGAAATCGATAAATGGTACGTCCTTGATGATGCTGCCGAGACAAGCACCATCATCGGTGACTGGGGCGACAGCAGTGTATACGAAAGCGACACATTCAAAGCCGCTCTCGCCGACAGAACGCTGAGAATGGTCACTCAGCCCCCCGAAACCCACTCCAAGAATTTCCTGTCCAACAAGACAAATGCAAATGCCTGCGCATTCTTCACTGCAATGTTTAACTACAACCGCGGTGAACTGACAGATGCAGCCACGGTTCCCCTTGCACCGGAAAATCAGATCTGGGGTTGGGGCAGAGCCTGCAGCGCAATCGCAATGCTGGCAATGATAGCGATGCTCGTGCCTCTTGCTTCACTGCTGATGAAGGGCGAATTCTTTGCAAGCCTTGTAGTTCCTGAGAAAAAGCGCCTTACCCCCTTCAACAAAAAGAGTTACTGGCTCTGGTCTGCATTCATTGCTTTTGGCACATTCTGGTGCATTTACTACCCCTGCCAGTCCAACAGCCCTGTGTTCAAATACTTCGGGTTTATCAACCTTCCCACAAACCGCTTCTTCCCCCTGTACATAAGCGGCTGGTCTGCCACCCAGCTTCTCTCTTACATGAGCGTGCTCGCAATTATCTGCCTTATATGCTGGGGTATTTTCAACAAGAAGAAATACGGCGACACAGATATGCGCGTACTTAATGTAGGTCAGAAGTTCGGCAATATCATGAAGGCACTGCTTCTTGGCGCTATACTGCTGGCTGTGGCATACCTGAGCCTTGCTGTGATCGAATATCTGTTCAAGCAGGATTATCGCCTGTGGCAGACTATGTTCACAGAGATGAAGCTGGAATACTGGGGTATTCTCCCCCGTTACTTTGTTACCTTCGTTCCCTGCTTCCTCATCCTCGGCATGGCATGCAACTATAACGTCCGTGATGATATCCCCGAATGGAGAGATACGCTCAATACCATAGTAATTAATTCCCTGGGTGTCTGGCTGTGCTGCCTTATAAATCAGCTTGTGATGATGCAGTCCCCTGTCGGAGAAGCACAGTTCTTCGCATCCTTCATCACCTACTACTACGCCCTTCTCTACGTGCCCATCACTGTATTTATAAGCCGAAAGTTCTACAAGCTGACAAACAGCGTATGGCTCGGCACCTTTGTAAACAGCTTCATGGCTGCATGGTTCCTCGTTTCCAGCACAGGCATCAACTTTGCATATGCAGGAACCACCTTTGCTGAAATATTCTTCGGTTTCTAATTACCGAAAAGCTTTTCCTTTCATTCTTACCTTTCAGCAAATCCCCGCAAAAAATCCGGAAAGCGCAGGCTTTCCGGATTTTTTTAATCCTTATATTCAAACATCAGATCGTACATGCTGACAGTGTCGCCGTCCTTGACGCCCATCTGTTCCATGCGCTCGTACACACCGGCTTCGCGCAGGATGCGGTCAAAGTACATACGGCTTTCGTAGTCCTCAAAATTGATGCGGGCCACAAGGCGCTGAAGCCAGGGGCCTTCCACGATCCACATATCGTCAAAGTGCTCGATGGTGATGTCCTCGGAAGTGTCCACCACAGGTTCGGGGGGAACATAGTCCGCCTCATAGCTTGCTACGGGAGGCAGAGTATCCAGAAGACCGGAGCATGCCTTCACAAGCTCCTTTGTTCCCATGTGAGCGGCGGCACTCATCTCAAAAAACTGATAGCCAAGCTCCTCAACATGGGCTCTGAGGCGCTCGATATTCTCCCTGTCATCACCCAGAATGTCGCACTTGTTGGCGGCAACCAGCTGAGGACGGCTTGCAAGCCCGGGGCTGTATTCGGCAAGCTCGGCATTGATGGCGTCAAAATCTTCAACGGGATCACGGCCCTCACTGCCGGAAACATCCACCAGATGCACCAAAAGGCGGCAGCGGTCAATATGCCGGAGAAAATCGTGGCCAAGGCCCGCGCCCTCAGATGCGCCCTCAATAATGCCGGGGATATCCGCCATGACGAAGGACACGCCCTCATCCACGTACACAACGCCCAGATTGGGGAAAAGCGTGGTGAAGTGATAGTTTGCAATTTTGGGATGAGCGCGGCTTACAACGGAGAGCAGGGTGGATTTACCCACATTGGGAAAGCCCACAAGACCCACATCTGCCAGAAGCTTGAGCTCCAGAGTGATATCATGGCTCTCACCGGGCAGGCCGGGCTTTGCAAATCGGGGAACCTGACGGGTGGGCGTGGCAAAGTGCATATTGCCCCAGCCGCCGCGGCCGCCTTTTGCCACGGTGAAATTCTCACCGGTGGACATATCGTGCATGATAGCTCCGGTTTCGGTATCGCGGACAATTGTACCCCGGGGAACTTTAATATAAAGGTTCTCCCCGTCTCTGCCGTAACAACGCTTGGCGCCGCCGTTATTGCCGTTGCCTGCAACATACTTGCGCTTATAGCGAAAGTCCATGAGAGTGGACATATGATCGTCCACCACAAAAATCACGCTGCCGCCGCGACCTCCGTCACCGCCGTCCGGGCCGCCTGCGGCCACGTACTTTTCACGGTGGAAAGAAACCGCACCGTCACCGCCTTTTCCGGCGTGAACACTTATTCTGGCTTTATCCACAAAAGAAGATGCCATGAGCACTCCTCCTTAAAGTCTGATTGAAACTAAAAAACAGGCCGGGCATAACTGTCCGGCCTGTTTTGGTCTTTTACTGAGCGATTTCTTCGTAAACAGAGACCTTCTTGCGGTCCTTGCCCATGCGCTCGAACTTCACCTTGCCGTCGATCAGAGCGAACAGAGTGTCGTCCTTACCCTTGCCCACGTTGGTACCGGGGTGGATCTTGGTTCCGCGCTGTCTGACAAGGATATTGCCGGCGAGAACGAACTGACCATCGGCTCTCTTTGCGCCAAGGCGCTTAGACTCACTGTCGCGGCCGTTCTTGGTAGAACCCATACCTTTTTTATGTGCCATTAAGGTTATCCTCCATTAGTCATATTTTGCGGAACAAATCAGCCGTTGATAGCTTCGATCTGGACCTTGGTGTAGGGCTGTCTGTGGCCCTGAGTTCTGCGGTAGCCCTTTTTGGGCTTCATCTTGTAGACGCGGACCTTTGCGCTCTTGCCGTTCTTCACAACATTTGCGGTAACGCTTGCGCCTTCAACAACGGGTGCGCCGAACACTGCGGTCTCACCGTCGATAACGGCCAGAACCTGCTCGAACTTGACAGTCTCGCCTGCGGCTGCGTCCATCTTCTCAACGAAGATAACGTCGCCCTCTGCAACGCGGTACTGCTTGCCACCGGTAACGATGATAGCATGCTTCATGTACATTTTCCTCCCTCTTTTCAGGTCTCGCTCTTGAGGTGCGGGAGCATCCCGGCTTGTCTACCCCTTCAATGCGGCCTTAAGAGAATAACATGAAAAGCTTGTTCTGTCAACAGTTTTTGTACTATATTTTGTTGTATTTATCGACTTTTTCAGCCCACAGCCTCAATATCATCGTTAACCAGAGTATAGCCTCCGTCCACACCGCTGCGGCTGAGAAGAAGAGAATATTTTGCGCCTGTACCGTCAGTATATCTGAGCATCAGGTTGGGTATTCCCTCGGGCACGGTCACATCCAGCTGCAAAAGGCAGTTTTCCATATAGCTGCACGCCCAGAGCTGGGCTGTTTCGTAAAATTTATCGGCATAGCTCACTTCCGAAATGCGCACGTCATAAACCCTGCCTTCTGCAACAAGGCAGAGCTGCTCACCCTCAGCGTCAACCGTTACGCGGTCAATTATCTGGGCTGTTCCCTCGGCAACCGCGCTCTGGGGAAGGACGCTGAAGCTGCCCTCACCGCTTCTTTCCGTAGGCATCCATCTGGCATCAATGATAGCTGCAAGCTCGGTGTAGGGAACGACAAATTCGCATATTCCGGCAGCATAGGGGCCAAGTTCATATACGTCGGAGAAAATTACCATGCCGCTGTCGCCAAGATACCAGCTGCCTTCCCTGATAAGTGTTGCTACAGCCTCGGAAACGGGAGCGCCAAGGAAGTTTTCATCAAATATTCTTTCGGAATAGTAAGCGCCTTCGTCAGCTTCGTAAAGGGAGAGCATATAGCCTTGCAGAAAGCTTTTCAAGGCCTCGCTGTCAGGAGTGAGCATATCCAATGTTATGCGCTCACCGGTACGGGTGTCAAAGCAATATGCCCTGTCCACATATGTGCCGTGGGCACCGCCGGAGAAGGAATTGGTGCTGTAAAGGACGCTGAGCACATTTTCATCGGCTCTGGGTACTGCCTTCACGTCCTGTCCGTAATAATAAGGCAGGCTGGCGGATGCGGTATCGCCGGTATTCACCATATAGGTATAGTTGTCGGTTGCCATTTCCAGATACATGTTAAGGCCGCTCATCGTGCCGTAGCCATAGTCATTGCCGGTGTGGAAGGTTTCGTTGAGCGCGGCAAGATGCTCATTGATGGCGTTACTTACCTGATCCCGGCCTTCCACGTACACGACGGGCAGCTCATAATGATAGTCCAGTATAGCTTCGGTGCCGTGCTGTGGATCCATAAATGTCTCGCTGTACGGGCTTATATTCACAATAACATGTTCCGCTGCCAGAGGTGCGGGACTGGGCAGAGGCAGCATAGTCTCAACAGGGGCAGGCGGAGCTGTCTGGCTTGCTTGCTGCTGCTCTCTGATACTGTCCACATCGGGCAAAGGAGGCAGGTCAAGCTCTGCCAGCCTCGAACAGCCGCAAAGTGAGATGCCAATAAGCAAAACGAGCACAAGGCACATAGTTTTCTTCATATAATCTGCTCCTTTCCGCCGCAAAGCAGTTTTTGCGGCAAGGCAAAAGTCAAAAAAACACTTTCATGGAAATTCTGACGCTGAGAATCCATAAAAGTTTCCAGCTCAGATTGGGTCATAGGGTATATCTACGGCAAGGGCAGCGTTGGTGTAGCGTCTGTCGCCTGTAACTTCCTTTATCACCTCAAGCCAGGGCGGAATAAAAAACCGCTGCGCTTCATCATCAAGCTCTATTTCAAGAAAAGCCCTGTCCGGATAAAAGGGAAAAACATCTATTTCAAGCATTTGCCCCATATAATCTACGCAGTATCTGTCCTTGAAAATTACGTTCATTTTAGGATCGGCAAAGCAAAGGAGTCTGACATATTCTTCCTCTGCTATCTCCCGCTCATGCTCAATACGGCGCAGGTCTGAAAGCCTTTTTTTCACGGTATGGGTATATACATATTTTCCTTCCCTGCCCCGCTTTCGCACCCTTGCACTGCTCTCATCGGTTTTCAGATAGGTCTGCTCAATATGGCACATCTCAGCTACGCTGCGAAGATACTCAATGTCAGGCATACGGATGAGGAACTTCCGCTCTATCTCAAATTCATTCTTACAAGACATAAAATCAGGCTCCATATATTGCTGCTGTCATTATATATTTTAGCGGTTTAAAAATCAAGCAGAGCCGGTTTTTGGAGTACATGCACAAAATTGACTGCAAAAATTTGTCGCAAAACATTCATTACATCCTTGCGTCAGTTCTGGAATTGGTGTAAAATATCTTGTGGTACAACCACAATAATAATAATTTAACAAGTAAAAGCAGTTTGTCTAGACACAACAGTTATCACTGGCATAAAGAAAGGGGTAAAAACATGGCAAACAGGCCAAACATACTGAAGCTGGCTACTAAAATAAGCCTTGAATCTCTCACCTACACCGGCATCACCTACAAAGACCCTGAATACAGGATCCTCGCCCCCATCGTGGACGACGACATGTGCGAAGTCATGATGCACATGCGCCTTGAAAAAGACCGCACCCCCGAGGAGCTGGCAAAGCGCTGCAAAAAGGACGTAGCCTTTGTTCAGCAGCAGATCGACAAGCTGGTTGTTGCAGGTATTGTCCGCGGCCGCATGGTTGACGGTGTCCTCAACTACTACTATCCCATCTGGGTACCCGGCATTATGGAAGGTATTCTCTCCAACCGTGAGCAGTGCGACAGATATCCTGATCTCGGTGCCTGCTTTGAGGAATACACCCGCCGCAGACTTGAAGTGCTGGTACCCACTCTCAACTCCGGCAAGGCCGGCATGAGCTTTATGCGCGTCATGCCTGTTATGACCGCAGTTGAAAATAACTCCCGCACTGCATCCTACGACGAGCTGAGCACACTTATCGAAAAGTCCTTCGCTTTCTCCGTAGGCCCCTGCTCCTGCCGCCGCTCCCGCCGCCTTATCGGTGAAGGCTGCGGACACCTTGAGGATGATATGTGCATCTATCTCAACGATAATGCCGTCAACTTCGTCAAGTCCGGTGCACACCGCGCCATCACCAAGGAAGAAGTGTACGAGATACTCAAGCGCGCCGAGGAAAACGGCCTTGTACACGAGATCAACCAGACTCCCGGCTTTGAGGATGCCACCGCAATATGCAACTGCTGCGGCTGCTCCTGCTACGCCCTGCGTATAGCCGAGCTGTTCCGCTCCAAGAATGCTATCCGCTCCAACTATGTTGCCCGTGTCAACAAGGAAAACTGTGTGGCTTGCGGTCAGTGTGTGGAGCACTGCCAGACCAACGCACTGAAGCTGGGCCAGAAAAACTGCATAGACAATCCCTGCATTTCCGATGCCTATGACTCTGACAGAGCTATCCCCTGGGACAAGAAGAGCTACAATGTGGAGTACCGCACCAACAGAGAAGATGTCATGGAAAGCGGTACTGCTCCCTGTAAGGCTACCTGCCCTGCTCACATCCCCGTTCAGGGTTATATCAAGCTTGCCTCCATGGGCCGCTACAAGGAAGCTCTTGAGCTTATCAAGAAGGAAAACCCCTTCCCCGCTGTTTGCGGACGTATCTGCAACAAGGCCTGTGAGGAAGCCTGCACCCGTGGCATAATCGACTCCTCCGTGGCAATCGACGATATAAAGAAGTTCATAGCCGAGAAGGATCTGGACAGCGAGACCCGCTACGTGCCCAAGATGCTCAACCAGACCGGCAGACCCTATCCCGAGAAGATCGCCGTCATCGGCGCAGGCCCCGCCGGCATGAGCTGCGCTTACTATCTGGCAGTAAAGGGATATCCTGTGACCGTGTTTGAAAAGGAAGAGAAGCTTGGTGGTATGCTGACTCTGGGCATTCCCTCCTTCCGTCTGGACAAGGACGTTGTAAACGCTGAGATTGATATTCTCAAGGAACTGGGTGTTGAGTTCAAGTGCGGTGTCGAGGTTGGCAAGGATGTGACTCTTGACCAGCTTCGTGCCGAGGGCTACAAGGCCTTCTATCTTGGCATAGGCGCATCCAAGGGCGCTGCCATCGGCTGCACCGGTGACAATCTCCCCGGCGTACTCACCGGCGTTGATTTCCTGAGAGACGTCAATCTGGGCAAGGAAGTTTCCGTTGGTAAGGCTGTTGCCGTTATCGGCGGCGGCAATGTGGCAATCGACGTTGCACGTACCGCAGTCCGTCTCGGCGCTGAGGACGTGAGCATAATCTACCGCCGCGGCAGAGATGAGATGCCCGCCGATGCAGAAGAAGTGGCCGAGGCTGAGGCCGAGGGCGTGAAGTTCCGCTTCCTGTCCGCTCCCGTGGAAATTCTGGGCGAAGGCAAGGCAGAGCAGCTCAAGGTCGAGCTTATGGAGCTGGGTGAAGCTGATGCAAAGGGCCGCAGAAAGCCCGTTGGCACCGGCAAGTTCGAGACCATTCCTGTGGACTGCGTTATCTCCGCAATCGGTCAGAAGATAGACCTTTCCGGCATTGCAAACTTCCGTCTCAACCCCGACGGCACCGTGGCAGTGGCCGATATCAGCTATCAGACCTCCATTCCCGATGTATTCGCAGGCGGCGATGTGGTAACCGGTCCCAAGTTCGCCATTGATGCAATTGCAGCCGGTAAAGAAGGCTCCATCTCCATCCACCGCTACGTACACGAGGGTCAGACCCAGTTCTACGGCCGCGATAAGCGCGAATACAAGTCTCTGGATACCTCCACCATCGCTATCTCCGTCGGCTCCTTTGACACCGCTCCCAGACAGAAGGCCGCAGGCGGCTCCGCTGCCGAAGCAAAGAAGACCTTCAAGGATCTGCGCGGCACTCTCACCGAGGAGCAGATAAAGAAGGAAGCCGACCGCTGCCTTGGCTGCGGCTGCGTGGTCATCGACGAAGACCTGTGCGTTGGCTGCGGCATATGCACAACCCACTGCAAGTTCGACGCTATCAAGCTTGAAAAGACCATAGACAATGTTGGCACTCCCTACTTCCGCACCCTTCTGACCGCAGTGAGCAACGCACCTCACGCCGTAGGCCGCCTTGCAAAGAAAAAGCTGGGCAAAAAGTAAAGCTGGTGACGGAATATGCATGAGATCGGCATAGTCAGGAGCATGTGCAAAACCCTTATGGATTACGCCGCTGAAAACAAAATCGAGCGCATTGAAGAAGTCGTGTGTCAGGTTGGCGAGCTTTCACTGGTCATCCCCCAGTATCTTGAGGAGATTTACCCGGTGGTGGTAGCGGATATTCCGCTTTTGAAGGACGCAAAGCTGATACTTGAGACAGTTCCCGGTCTCGCAGAGTGCGAGGACTGCGACGAAATATTCAATGTCATAGAAAATCAGGGCTACTGTCCCAACTGCGGCAGCTTTGAAAAGGAAGTGCTCAGCGGCAGGGATTTCAACATCAAGGAAATACACATCCCTGAAACAGCGTAAGTTATTTAAACGGCATGGTCACTTGACCATGCCGTTTTGCTGTGCTTTAATATTGCCATAAAATTGTGGAGGTAACGATATGTTCAGAGAGATGCGGCGCGGCAAACAGGCTCTAACAGAAGCTGAGGCAAAAGAGATACTGTATGGCGGAACTTCAGGCATTCTGGCCCTTTCCGGGGACGATGACTATCCCTACGCCCTGCCCATATCCTATGTGTATGACGGGGACAGGATTTATTTTCACTGTGCTAAAACCGGGCACAAGATAGATGCCATAAAGAGAAACGACAAAGCTTCCTTCTGCGTTATTGCTCAGGACAAGATCTCTCCTGAGGAGTACACCACCCATTATCAAAGCGTCATAGTTTTCGGCAGAATAAGCATAATGGAGGATCAGGTGCAAAAGCTTTTTGCCATACGAAAGCTGGCAGAAAAATATGTCCCCCATGACACAAAGGAACGGCGGGATGGTATGATAAATAAGGAGTGGGACGCACTCACAATGCTTGAAATGAAAATCGAGCATATTACAGGAAAAGAAGCCAGAGAGCTTAAAATCCTCAGAAATAAATAATAATGGCACACGCGGAAAGCCGAGCTTTCCGCGTGTGTTTTTCGGCAAATAACTTAAGATAGTTCATCATACCATGTACCAAAAGGAGTGATGAACATGATTGACCTGAGGGCCATTATCAAAAAAAACGGGAGCTTGCTTTCCACCCTTGGCTTTGTACTTGTGATAGTGCTTATGTTCTGGACGGTGAATAACCCGGCCATAGTCGGCGCCTCCGCCAGTACAAGACTGCTGCCGGTGTACAGTGTACAGAGAGATGACAAGGTGGTTGCTCTGTCCTTCGATGCGGCATGGGGAAACGAGGACACCCAGATGCTTATTGATATCCTCAACAAATACAATGTAAACACCACTTTTTTCCTCGTGGGTGACTGGGTGGATAAGTTTCCGGAGTCGGTAAAGGCATTGCACGATGCGGGGAACGAGATTATGAACCACTCCTCAGACCACGCGCACTTTTCAAAGCTCTCAGAGGACGAAATAGTGGCGGACATCAGCCGCTGCAACGAAAAGATAGCCGCCATTACAGGTGTTACACCCAGCCTTTTCCGCTGCCCCTACGGGGAATACGATGACCATGTGATAAATGCTGTGAACAGCATGGGCATGACGGCGGTGCAATGGGATGTGGACAGTCTCGACTGGAAGGGTATCTCCGCTGAGGAAATAAAAAGCCGGGTGCTGAAAAACATAAAACCGGGGAGTATAGTTTTATTCCATAACGCCGCCGAGAACACCCCGCAGGCCCTGCCGGGGATAATCGAGGGGCTTCTGGCGGAGGGTTATACAATAGTCCCCATATCACAGATACTTCTGGATGGTGACTACACCATTGACCACACGGGGAAACAATGCCCCGTATAAGATTATCCCGCAGTTTTCATCAAACTGCGGGACTTTCTTTTTCAATATCAATTATAACAAGCTCGGTGGGATTGAAGAGTCTTGGTATCATAGGCTCCGTATTGGCAAGGCCCGCGCTGACAATAAAGCGTCCGTCATGGAGTCCCTTGGTATATCGGGGCCACACGCCCTGGCCCGGTGCGAAAAGACCGTGGTCAAAAAGCCGCATCTGTCCGCCGTGGGCATGACCGGAGAGCACAAGGTCAATTTTCCTTTCTTTCAGATATGGCTCATAATACTCGGGATGGTGGCTTAAAAGTATCTTGTAGCCGGGCTGTTTTTCATACTCATCCAGCCATCCAAGGCGGGGTACTGCCGTACTCCTGCCTTTTGGGAATGGTCTGTACTTTGAGCGGGAACGAAGGCCGCCTATGCAAAGCTCGTTCCAGTCAGTATATTCATCAAGCAGCAGTTTAACTCCGCACTCCGCCACCATCTGAGCGCTTTTCTCAGTAAAATCATACTCGTGGTTGCCGAGTGAATAAAAGGTGGGAGCTACAGCTGCCATGGATGAAAGGGTTTCCCGCAGTTGTTCAGCTTCACTTATCCGGTTATTGGTCAGGTCACCGGCGATGGCGATGATATCCGGCCGTCTCGCCCGCAGGGACATGAGGAGCAGTTCTGCGTCCCTGTCGTGAAGGTCTGCAACCAGTGCAATCCGGCGTGTTTTATTTACTTTTCCTTTGAGAGTGTATTGATGTATTTCCATAAAAACCTCAAAAACAAAGTTTATATAAACATTTTACCCTTATTCTGTGTTTTAAATGGTCATTTTTAAACAAACGGGGTACCCTATGCGGTTGGCTACGGGTACCCCGGTATGCTTTTATTCGGTTCTGAGCGCCTCAACAGGATCCTTCTTGGCGGCAAGACCGGAGGGGATAAGACCTGCAATATAGGTGAGCACAACGCTTATTACCACAAGGCTAACGGCGCCCGCAGTGGGCAGTTCCGCATTGAGGGTCATTATGCCTGTAAGATCGTGGACAATTATATTTATCGGCACATTGAGGGCAAGGGTAACTCCTATGCCGATCAGACCCGCTCCAAGGCCGATAATAAAGGTCTCTGCATTGAACACGCGGGATACATCCTTTTTGGATGCGCCTATGGCACGGAGTATACCTATCTCCTTGGTGCGCTCAAGTACACTTATATAGGTGATAATGCCTATCATAATGGACGAAACAACCAGTGAAATAGCCACGAAGGCAATGAGCACGTAGCTTATGGCATTTATGATAGAGGTTATTGAGCTCATGAGTATTGCCACATAGTCGGTGTAGCTTATCTCATCATCCTCGGACACCGAGTCATTATAGGCAGATATGGCATCGGCTATGACGTCCTTGTCCTCAAAGGTGGGTGCATAGATATTTATGACGCTGGGGCTTTCAAGATCCACATAGCCCAGCTTCTGGAGATTGTCCTTGAAATTGCTTTCAGAATATACCGGGGGCATTGCGTGCTCATAGAGCCAGAGATAGTCCTCATCTTCAAGGTACAAAAGCTCAAACTCGCTGGCCAGCTTCTTGTCACTGAGGCTGCTGTAGAGCTTTTCCATCTCAACGGCATAGGCATCCTTCACCTGATCGGCTATCATCTTCTCCATGTACTCAAAGAGAGTCTCATCGTCCATGTCCTCAAGCATGGAAGAATACTCAGGATAATAGTCGAGTATCATGTCCTCTATATCCGCGCGGGTAGTGCCTTCAAGCTCCTCGTCAATAAGCTCCTGCACATAGTCGTCCTCGGGGATGCACATATACTCGACATAAAGCTCGGCAAGCTGTTCTTCTGTGGCATTGGCACAGTAATCCTTTGCTGCCTCCGTCTTCTTTTTGTCGGAGAAGGCATCGTCCTCGGTATCTATAAAGGGCAGGCCGTTGAATACGTCGATTTTGGGATCGGCCAGCTGACGCTTTACAAGGTCCTTTTCTGCTGCATGGGAAACCACATATTCAACCAGAGCATGCGTGTAGCCCACGGAACCTGTCATCATACCGGAGAGTGCGTCCTCATTCTGGCGGATAATGCCCACGATACGGATATCAAGCCCATCCTTGAAAAGGCTCTTCAGGCCCAGCTCTTCCTCAATGACATGGACAAACTCGCCGTTTTCAAGATCATAGCTGTATTCATCAGCGGGATAAATATACTTGAAGGTTCTGCTGCACACATCCTCGTAGCTCCAGCTCTCCACCTCAGTGCGCAGATTTTCCTGATCCATAAATGCCTGCATATCATCGGCAAGGGTGCTGTTGGACTTAAGGCCCAGTGCATAGAGCACAAGGTCGGAAACCTCGTTATTCTTATCCACCACCAGCACGACCTCGTCAAACTTTTCGGGCCATCTGCCGTGAATAACGTCGTACTGCTCCTTCAAAAGCGGATTTATCAGGTCGCCGTTTTCATCAGGCAGCATCTCCTGCCATGCATCAGCCATGGAGTACATCTGACCAAAGGTGGAAAAATAGGTGCTGTAGTCCCCGCCGAAGGTGAGGCTCATGGCGCTTTGCATAAGCTCGGTTATATTGGTTTTTACAATATTTCTATCCACGTCCTCAGCGTAGATGTTCATATCCAGATCGTAGGAGTACTGGAGCGAGCTTATGTGGTTTTTTATGTCGTTGCTCTCGTCCTCAAGAAAGGCTTTGAAAGCTTTAAGGTTATTCACCTGCTTGTCGGCAGAGAGCATGGAATTCATCATGTCGTACAGAATCGTACTGGAGTATACAGCGTCCTTGTCGTGCTGATTTTCCTCCGCCGCTGCCTGTACACCCATCATGGAGCTCATCATACTGGACATATCGTAGCTCTCCGCCTCGATGGTTATGGGGTAGCTGGCAAGGGTATTTTCCTGCACCTTGTCGATATATATCTGTATGCCGTTGGCAAGGGACATGATAAGGGCTATACCAATGATGCCGATACTGCCTGCAAAGGATGTAAGCAGGGTTCTGGCCTTTTTGGTGAGAAGATTGTTGGTAGAAAGAGAAAGGGCTGTAAAAAAGCTCATTGAGGGCTTTCTTGTGCGCCTGAACTTTTTCTGTTCCTCGATACCCGAATCATAGGGCATGCTGTCATCGGTTATGAGGCCGTCCTTAAGGCGAATTATGCGGCTGGCATAATCACTTGCAAGCTCCGGGTTATGGGTGACCATTATGATGAGCTTGTTGTGGGATATCTCCTTAAGGATATCCATTATCTGCACGGAAGTATCGGTATCCAGTGCGCCGGTAGGCTCGTCGGCAAGAAGGATGTCCGGGTCGTTGACCAAGGCGCGGGCTATGGCAACACGCTGCATCTGGCCGCCGGACATCTGGTTGGGCTTTTTGTGGAGCTGGTCGCCCAGACCTACCTTTTCAAGCGCATCCTTGGCTCTTCTCCTGCGCTCCGAGCGGGAAACACCGGAGAGGGTCAGGGCAAGCTCAACATTGGACAAAACACTCTGGTGCGGGATAAGGTTGTAGGACTGGAAAACAAAGCCGATGGAGTGGTTTCTGTATACGTCCCAATCCCCGTCCTTAAAGTTTTTGGTGGAGCGTCCGTTTATCACAAGGTCACCGGAGGTATATTGGTCAAGACCGCCGATTATGTTCAAAAGAGTGGTCTTACCGCAGCCGGAGTGGCCAAGAATGGCTACAAACTCGTTCTTGCGAAACTCCAGACTTACCCCCTTGAGGGCGTGCACAAGAGAATCACCGGCAACATAGTCTTTTTTGATATCCTTTAATTTAAGCATCTTCCTGTTCCCTTTACGGTTGACATTGATGTGGTTTGGAGTTAGAATAGATAGGCTAAATTCAAATTTGCCCCTGTACCTCACCAGGATAGAGGGTCCGCCTCCTAAGCGGAATGTAGTGTGTTCGAGTCACGCCAGGGGTGCCAGTCCGCCGGCTTTGCAGCCGGCGGACTTAATCTATCCAGCTTATTCTAAAACTCTTTCACCGCATTTTCAATAATATTCTATGAACAGTTTATCAACTCTTGTTCATTTAACGCACAGCTATATTATGCCATATGCGCCAGATATTTTACATTGAAACAAGTCGCCTCCGCCGATACAATATAGCGGAGGTGTTTTTTATGAAGCTTTTGCGCGTTTTTCACCGGATGCTCAGCATGTGTCCGGAGGCATGGTACATATTTTTAAGGACAATACAGCTCTGCGTCTTTCTGCTTCTATGCTGCTTTGTGCTGCTGCTTGAATGGAACGGCAGCATGATGGAGGGCTATACCCTCTTTATGACGGCAAGCGCTCTCAACGAGACTTGTCAGGCCCTGCTGCTCATTGCGGTTCTGGGTTCTGTATTTATTGAGGATGCTCAAAGCTGAAGGGCGAAAAACTCCTCCCTTGTCATAAGAGCGTTCAACACGTCCAAAAGAGCGTCAGCACTGAGTTTTTGGGGTAAATCCAGCTTCTTGAGAAGCTCCTGCCGCTTTGCACGGCTGCCCTCTCCGCCGGAAAGGCCCATTTTATACATATCTGCCTTGCTTATGAGGACAGGCCTTGCAGTATCCGCACTGTCATCAAAGGTGGCTTTTGCCCTTTTCAGCGCATCCAGAAGCACCTGCGGACGCATACCCTCAACGCCAAGCTGTCCTTCTTTGGAAGCTTTGCTCTTGCGCCGCTCCTTGCCTTCTATCTCCGGGATATAGGCGTGCTTTACAAATTTGGGGTCAACGCAGCCTTTTATAAAGTTGCGGATGACAAAACCCGCACCATCAGAGTCGGTGAGGACGATGAGGCCGCGGCTTTCAGCCAGTTTTGTAAGAAGCCGCTGTTTTTCCCTGTCGTTGAATATACCGAAGCCCGAAGTCTCTATTATGTGTGCGTCAACTACCTGACTGAGGGTATTTTTGTCGTAGCGCCCCTCAACCACGATCACTTCTTTGACCTTTTCCATTTACGCCCCCGCCGCTATCCTGATAACAAGCTCCTTAAGCAGCTCCCTGTCGTCCACGGAGCTGCTTTTCATTTTATAGTCCGCCTCGGCGCAAAGTTCAAGGGAGGTCCTGAGCTGTTCAAGCTCATAGGCTCTGGCTGCCGAAACCAGCTTCTTTGCGACAAATTCATACTTTATTTTGCATTTCTCCATGAGCTTTGAGATGTCCATCCCCTGCTCAAGGGCAAGCTTTGCAGCATACAGCTGGCGCATCTGCTTGCCAAGTATGGCAAGGATAAAAATAGGCTCGTTGCTTTTGTCGGCAAGAAGCTCGGAAAGTATCTCAACAGCGTTGTTATACTCTTTTTTTGCAATGAACTCGGTGATGCTGAAAATGTCCGCATCGGGGATATGGTGGGCCACCGCATCCACATCGGAAACCGTGACCCGCTCGCCCTTTGCATAGGCCGCTATCTTCTCAATTTCAGGGATGAGGCGGTTCATAAGGTCACCGCTTATGAAGATAAGCCGCTGCACCGCGTCAAAATCCACGCTCTTACCTGCCGCCGCAAAGCGCCTCCCCACCCAGCCATAGAGCTGACTTTGGGACTGCTGGACAAAGTTCATGCTGTAGCCATGCTCACGGATGGCCTTTACCTGCTTGAGCCGGTTGTCGGGCTCATAGCCGCCGGGCTGTACAAAGGCAATAGTGCAGTACTCCGGGATGTCCGCCAGCAGCTTTACAATTTCTTCCGCCTGTCTGAGCTTGTTTATATCCACATCACGAAGCTCTATAAATGTGCGCTCGGACATGAATGGCACTGCATCAATGGCCTGCGCAAGCTCAACCGCATCCAGCTCCGGACCGTTTATGCGCCGGTAGCTGAAGCCATCCTCCCCGTCAGGAAGGCAGAGCTTTTTAAGGCGGATAAGATACTGCTCTCTCAGATAGTCCTCCGGGCCATACATAAGGTACAAATTCCGGGGGCCCTCCTCCTCGAGTTTCTTTATCTCAGCCACGTAATTGAGTTTTTTCTCGTCTTTGCTGCTTTTCTTTGCCATGGTCAATCCTGTCTCTGCGGTCTTATCTCCACAGTGCCGTTCAGGTCAGTTCTGTATATATCATATCCGTATGCTGCAAGTCTTTCAAGCACCTCATACGTGGGATGCCCGTAGTTATTGTAGCCTACGCTTATTATTGCCGTATCTGCACAAAGCTCATCCAGTAGCGCCCTGCCCAGAGAATACCTTGAGCCGTGGTGGCCTGCAATGAGCACATCCACATCGCTCAGCTCATGCTCCGCTGTCAGCTCGTTTTCAGCGCCTATATCCCCGTCTGCGGTTATAAGCATACTGTAGTCATCCAGTTCCGCTTTGCACATAACGCATCTTTCGTTGGCATCGCCCTTTGCAGCCGGTTCATAGAGCATAATGTGCAGATTTCCCAAGCGGAGCTTGGTATCTTCCGATACAAAATTGATGCTGCTGCCGTGTCTTGCAGCGCTTTTCTCTATCAGTGGAAGATAGCCCTCATCATCCTGTGGAGAAATGGGTATATAGATATCCTTAACATCCACAAGCTCCATCAGCATCAAAACACCGTTTACATGGTCGCTGTGCAGATGCGTGAGAATAAGCGCGTCAAGCGTATGTATACCCCGGCTTTTAAGATAGGCCGCCGTCAGTTCACCAGCATTGTCCGCTGTTGCGGTGCTGCCGCAATCCACCACTGCCGCTGCCTCATTTCCGATGAAGGCAAGGCTCTGTCCCTGTCCCACATCCAGCGCTGCCATGGTACCGCTTCCGGAGGAATAGTACCAACGGGCAAGTGCATTCGCCTGAGCAAAGAGAATTACGCAAAGCATAGCGGGATACAGAAGCTTCACAATGGGTCTGCCTTTTATAAAAAGAGCCGCCACGAATGCAGCCGCACTCGCAAATAGCCACATCCACATAAAGGAACTGTCCAGATAGGCCACAGCAAAGCTGATACCGGAGACAAGCTTTGCCACAAGGAAAATCCAGCGGGCCACCCAGGACAAAAGCCACGCAGCTGCCACACCCAGCGCCGGAATTACCGCACCAAGGCCGCAGCACACAAAACCGCCGCAGAAAACAATCGGCACCGCCCACAATGCAAGCACATTGCTCAAAGGCGAAAGCAGCGATATGTAGCCAAAATGCACAGCCATAAGAGGCACGGTGAAAGGCATTACCGCAAGTGAAGCGGAGCTGACTTTTATGGGCAGTGCAAGAAGATTTTTTACTTTATCGCTGTGGATAAGGGAAAGGACACTCTTTTCTATCCAGCCGGAAAAGCACATAAGCCCCGCAATGGCCGCGAAAGAAAGCTGTAGGCTGACGCTGGCTGCGGCATAGGGGTTCGCAAGTAAAATCAATGCAAGAGCCGCCGACAGCGAGGTAAGCGTATCGTTTTCACGGCGAAGTATGGGTGCCATAAGCAGTACAGTCAGCATAAAAGCTGCTCTCATTGCCGATGGAGTTGCTCCGGTGATGAAGGCAAAAATCCACAAAAGCGGAATGCAGACCATATTTCCTCTCCTGCCACGGCCAAATATGCCCCGGATAAAAAGAGCAAGAAAGGCCATATGCATACCGGAAACTGCTGCAATATGCATGAGTCCCGCCCGGCTGAGTGCGGTATAAAGCTCCACGTCATCATAAAGCCTGCTCTTGTCACCCAGCATCAGTGAGCGCATGAAGGCGGCGGTATCTTCAGGGAAGAGTCTGTCCAGAAGGTTTGTAATACCGTGTTTAAAATAAGCCGGAAAGTAAAAAATGGCCGGTGCACGGGATAAAAGCTCCGCTTCAGAGTTAGAGTTTGCTATGAGATATATGCCTTTTGAATAGTAATAATCGTAGTCCTCGCCGTAGCGGCTGTCTGCTGAGCGAAGTGTGGCAGTCAGCCGTATGCGCTGACCCGGCAAAGCCCCATCAAGAACCTTTTCGCTGTCATACAAAAGCGCTTTGAGCCTGGGTGTATTCTCCCCTGTCAAATGCAGCTCCACACTGCAATAGTCCTCGTATACACGAGGATAATCTCTTATAACCGCGCTTATTTCAAGTTTACTTCCGGAGAATTTTTCCGCCGCTATGGAAGTTACGGCGCTGTGCAGGCAGAATACAGCCAAGCCAACGGCTGCGGATATAATGGCTATCTCAAAACCCAAAAGCCATTTTCGCCTTAATAATACCAGACTCAGACCCAAAATGGCAAGCGCGGAGGCCAATAAAGGCAGCCAGCTGAAAGGCAATATGTAATTTGCAGCAAATATTGCAGCCGAAAAGGCCAGTGCGCCACAGGCAAGCTTTCTCATACTTATACCCAGCCAAATTAAATTGACCGCGTGAGCCCATGGCAGTGCCAGTGACCCGCGCGGCCTTATTTCATGTCAGATTATCTTCTCGGAGAGCTTAACGCCGCCGAGGATGTGATAGTGCAGGTGCATAACGGTCTGTCCGCCGTCTTCACCGCAGTTGTTGATGACTCTGTAGCCCTTTTCAAGGCCCTCGGCCTTGGCTATCTTTGCGATGGCTTCAAAAATCTTGGCAACGTAAACGCTGTTGCTTTCGTCTATAGCGTCAGCACAGCAGATATGCTCCTTGGGGAGCACAAGGATATGAACGGGAGCCTGAGGATTGATGTCACGCATGGCGAAGACATATTCGTCCTCGTACACCTTGGTGCTGGGGATAGCGCCGTCAATGATCTTGCAGAAAATGCAGTTTGCGTCTTTCATCATATTACTCCTTTACCTTTTCGTTTACATAGGCCTCAACAGCCTTGAGAGCCTCGTCCAGCTTGCTTACGTCACTGCCGCCGCCCATTGCGGAGTCAGGCTTGCCGCCGCCCTTACCGCCGACTATGGCGGTGATGTTCTTTATGACATCGCCGGCCTTGACGCCCTTTTCAATGGCTGCCTTGCTGCACACGCACTGGAAGCTTATCTTGCCGTTATTGACGGTGGAGATAACTGCAACACAGGAGCTGTCCTTGTCACGGATAAGGTCGCCCAGCTGTCTGAGGGCGTTGGCATCGCAGCAGTCCATCTTGGCGGTAGCAACGTGCAGGCCCTTGATGTCCTTTGCGTTTTTGATGATATCATCGGCACCGCTGGCAGACTCCTTGGCCTTGAACTGGTCGATCACGCGCTTTGCCTCTTTCAGCTCGGTATTGAGCTGCTCTACGCGGTTGAAGAGGTCGGCAGGGCTTGCCTTGAACATGGCGGAGAGAGTATTGAGGATGCGCTCATTTTCGCGGAGAGCGGAGATGGTGTTAAGGCCGGTGCTGGCTTCGATACGGCGTACGCCGGAAGCAACAGAGCCTTCGGAGATGATGTGGAAGGTGCCGGCCTTTGCGGTATTGTCAAGGTGGGTGCCGCCGCAAAGCTCCATGCTGTCTCCCATGCGCACCACGCGGACAACATCACCGTATTTTTCACCGAAAAGTGCGGTAGCGCCGGACTTTTTGGCATCGTCCATGCTCATTTCGCGCACATCAACGGTATTGCCTGCGAGAATAGCGGTATTCACAAGCTCCTCAACGCGCCTGAGCTGCTCAGGCTCAACGGCGGAGAAGTGAGTGAAGTCAAAGCGGAGGAAATCAGGCTCAACAAGAGAACCGGCCTGATTTACATGCTCACCCAGTACCTCACGCAGAGCGTGGTGGAGAAGATGGGTGGCGCTGTGGGCGCGGCGGATGGCGGCGCGGCGGGTAGTGTCGATGCTGACTTTCACGCTGTCGCCAAGGCTTATCTGGCCTGCATTTACCTTGCCGTAATGCATGAACTTGCCGCCCTTATTTTTAAGGACATTGTTGACCTCAAAGCAGGTGTCATCGGCGCAGATCATGCCGTGGTCTGCAACCTGTCCGCCCATCTCGGCGTACATGACGGTCTGGTCGAGAACGATGATGGCATCCTCACCCTGAAGTGCAGCAGCTCTCATCTCACCGTCAACCACTATTGCCAGAACCTTACTCTCACACTCGTTGGCGTCATAGCCCACAAATGCGGTGTCAGGAATTTCCTTGCCGAACTCAAGACCGGCCCAGCCCAGATCGCCCAGCGCCTCACGGGCCTTGCGGGCGCGGACGCGCTGCTCTTCCATGAGAGCCTTGAAGCCAGCCTGATCCACGCTCATGTTCTCATCTGCGCACATCTCAATGGTCAGGTCTATGGGGAAGCCATAGGTATCGTAGAGCTTGAAAGCATCGGCGCCGGAGAAAACGGTTTCACCCTTGGCCTTATGCTCATCAAGACGCTCGGCAAAGATGCGCATACCGGCATCAATGGTCTTGGCAAAGTTTTCTTCCTCGGTCTTGACGACCTTAGTGATATAACCCTGCTTTTCGCGTACCTCGGGGTACTGGCCCTCGTTTTCCTTGACAACGGTATCAATGACCTTGTAGAGGAAGGGCTCGTTTACGCCAAGGAGCTTACCGTGGCGGGCAGCGCGGCGCAGAAGACGGCGGAGGACATAACCCCTGCCCTCGTTGGAGGGGAGAACGCCGTCACAGATCATAAAGGTGGCGGAGCGGATATGGTCGGTAATGACGCGCAGGGACACGTCCATATTGGTGCTCTTTCCGTAGTAGGCACCGGTCAGCTCGCTGACACGGTTTGTGATGTTCATGACGGTGTCTACATCGAAAAGGGAGTTTACGCCCTGGCAGACAACTGCAAGACGTTCAAGGCCCATGCCGGTGTCGATATTCTTCTGGCTGAGCTCGGTGTAGTTATTGTTGCCGTCATTGTCAAACTGGGAGAAGACGTTGTTCCAGACTTCCATGTAACGGTCGCAGTCGCAGCCCACAGTGCAGTCAGGCTTGCCGCAGCCGAATTCCTCGCCGCGGTCAAAGTAGACCTCAGAGCAGGGGCCGCAGGGGCCTGCGCCGTGCTCCCAGAAGTTGTCGGCCTTGCCGAAGCGGAAGATACGCTCGGCGGGGATGCCGATGTCCTTGTTCCAGATCTCAAAAGCCTCGTCATCATCCTGATAGATGGAGGGATAGAGGCGGTCAGGGTCTATGCCCACCCACTGGGGAGAGGTGAGAAACTCCCAGCACCATGCAATGGCTTCCTTCTTGAAATAGTCGCCAAAGGAGAAGTTGCCAAGCATCTCAAAATAGGTGCCGTGGCGGGCGGTTTTGCCGATATTTTCAATATCGCCGGTACGGATGCACTTCTGGCAGGTGCATACCCTCTTGCGGGGAGGCTCCTGCTCACCCTTGAAGTAGGGCTTCATAGGGGCCATGCCGGAGTTGATGAGCAGAAGGCTGGCGTC
>JAFQFH010000006.1 GCA_017398685.1 Oscillospiraceae bacterium | reverse complement strand
TATGACTGGAGCGATACTGCGGAGCTTAATTTTGACAATTACCTGATGCGTGCCGAGATGATAAAGGCAATGCAGTTCTGGGTTGAGGAGTGCGGAATTGACGGCTTCAGGTGCGACCACGCAATGGGAGTTCCTGCAGAGTTCTGGAATGCGGCGGTCTATAAGCTTAAATCCGTGAACAGAGAGATCCTGATGCTTGCAGAGACAGCGGCAACAGCAGCCCTCACAGAGTATGCCTTTGATGCTTGCTACAATGACAACCTCTACAGCCAGTCGCTTATGATGCAGGCAGGAATTGAGACGGATGCCCTGCAGAAGGCGCTTGTGCCCAATGCTTTTTATTCTGACAATGCAGGAAGCTTCCCTATGAACTATACGGATAATCACGACAAAAACTCCTACGAGGGAACCATCTACGACCGCTTTGGGGATTCCTACGAGGCTATGCTGGCACTCTCCTTTTTGGCACCGGGTATGCCCTTGGTATATACCGCCAACGAGCAGGGCTACGACCACGAGATCGAGTTCTTTGAGAAGGATGCCGTGAAGTGGGAGGAGAAGCCTGTGTACGCAGAGTTTATCTCTGAGCTGGCAGAGCTTAAGTCAGGCTGTAAGGCTCTGGCCTCCACAGGCAGGGATATTGAATTTTTAAGCACAAGCGATCTGAGATTCCTTGCTTTTTCAAGGCCTGCAGCAGAGGGTAGGGTGTACTACGTTGCAAATCTCTACTATGAAGCCCTGTCTGACGTGAGCATAGATTTTGGAGTGGACAGCGCACGGTGTGTGCTCCACTATGACGGAAGCACCTTTGACTTTGAGGATAAGGAGCTGAATCTTGCTTCTCTCGGCTCAAAGGAGTTTGCACCCTATGAGTTCTATATCTTTACCGCAGAGGATCCGGCATAATAAATAAGAAAACGGCTGATGATGCAGTACGCAGTTCATCAGCCGTTTTTTGCTTTGTATTAAGTCTGATCTTTGTCAGCTTGGGGGTCAGTTGTGCGGTCGCTTATGATGTACCTTGGGCGACCCTTGACCTCCATATATATCTTGCCTATGTATTCACCTATAATGCCCGTGCAGATAAGCTGAATGGAAGAAAGCAGGCAAATAGCGGCAACGGTACTTGCCCAGCCGTCAACGGCGGCACCTGTGAGCTTTGCAACAACTGCCCACACAATGCCTGCAAGGCTTCCCAAAGACATAATGAAGCCCATGGCGGAGATAAGGCGCAGAGGCTTGACGGAAAGGCTTGTGATGCCGTCAAGAGCCAGGGCTATCATCTTCCTTAAGGGATAGTGGGACTTGCCCGCAAGGCGCTCGTGACGCTCGTAATAAACACAGGAGGATTTGAAGCCCACCAGGGGAATCATACCCCTGAGGAACAGGTTGACCTCCTTAAAGTTTGCAAATTCTCTGAGCACCCTTGCGCTGATAAGGCGGTAGTCTGCGTGATTATACACCACCTCAGCCCCCATGGCACTCATAAATTTATAGAAGCCCTGGGCAGTGCTGCGCTTAAAGAAGGTGTCCTTTTTGCGGCTGTTGCGCACACCGTATACCACCTCTGAGCCCGACAGATATTCTTCTACCATACGGGTCATGGCCTTGATGTCGTCCTGGCCGTCGCAGTCGATGGAGATGGTGATGTCGCACATATCCTTTGCCTCCATAAGCCCTGCCAGCACCGCATTCTGATGCCCTCTGTTTCTGCTTTGGGCAATTCCCGTGAAGATGCGGTTTTCCCCGGAGAGCTTTGTGATTATCTCCCAGGTAGAGTCCTTGCTGCC
>JAFQFH010000081.1 GCA_017398685.1 Oscillospiraceae bacterium | reverse complement strand
TCATATCGCTGTTCTTTTCTATTGCAGCCCTCAGTCCGTTGCGGGTGTTCATAAGCTCCCCATAGCGGTCAAGCTGGTCACGGAAAATATTGGTGACAACAAGCACCGCCGGAGAAAGATGCTCAATTACTAGTTTAAGCGCTGCCTCATCGCACTCTATGACAGCCGTCTGCTTTTGGGCTTTCCCCTGCATGCTGCTGTTTGCCACAAACTCAGCGCATATCCCGGCAAGAAGGTTTGCCCCGGAGCGGTTTGCCATAACATCTATACCGGCAGCACGCAGTCCCTGTTCGATAATACGGCATGTGGTGGTCTTTCCATTCGTGCCGCTGACAAGAATTATCTTCATTCCGCAAGAGCAGCGCCTGAGAACATCCGGATATATTGCCAAAGCTATTTTGCCGGGCAGGCTTGTGCCGCCCCGCCTGAAAGCACGCAGCACTGCCCGGCAGGCTTTGCAGAGAAATATGGCCGCTGTAAGCCTTATCCCGGGTCTTTGTTTATACAACAACTTTTCTTCCATCATCTGTAATTAATTGCGCCAATGCGCTTGTGGGCGCTTTTTTCGTGCATTTCTCCGATTTTTTTCCGTACCTTATCAGTTACGGGCTGCCCGAAAAGGAACGCGTCCAGATCACTGTAACTTATGCCCATTTCACTTTCGTCTGTCTGCCCATCAAAAAGGGCCGCAGAAGGAGCCTTCTCTATAACACAGCTCGGCGCACCAAGATAGCGCAAAAATTCATATATCTCCGTTACTGTGAGATCCGATATGGGATTGAGGTCATAGGCTCCGTCGCCCCACTTGGTGAAATATCCCACGTAAGCCTCGCTGCGGTTGCCGGTGCCAACTACCAGCCTCTGCTCACTGGCTGCCACAGCATAAAGGCTTATCATTCTGAGCCTTGGTGCAAGATTTATCATCGCCGGTGGATTGAGCTTTGTGATGCCTTCCAGCTGTTCTTCGGCTGCTTTCATAAGAGGTGCCAGGTCGACATTCCGCGTCTCAATCCCAAAGCGTTCAGCAACGGTCATGGCATCCACTGTATCCATATCATAGTTACGCTTTGAGCCGCAGGGCATGATAATGCCAAGGGTATTGTCACAGGCTGTCTTGCAAAGGATTCCAACCAGAGCAGAATCCTTGCCGCCGCTGTTTCCGTACACAAGGCCTTTTGCCCCGCTATCCGCAAGTATGTTTTTTATAAAAGCAACTCTGTTTTCAAATTCCTGTTTGTAGTCTCGCATAATTTCCTCCTTCAGGCATCTATCGTGGAAATCCCCATGGTGCTTTCCTCAAGCACGTCCAGCAAAACCCTGACAGTGTCAAGGCTTGTCAGCATGGTGATTCCGTTTTCAATGGCACAGCGGCGGATCTGGGCACCGTCCTCATAATGCACACCGGAGAGTATGGCCCGGGTATTGATAACATAGCTTACATAGCCTGCACGTATAGAGTCCAGTATTTCCTCGCTGCCCTCGCTGAGCTTCTTGCGTATTCTTGTGCGGATACCGTGCTCTTTCAGAAAGAGCGCCGTCATGGTGGTGGCTTCAATATTGAAACCCATATCATAAAAGCGCCTTACCAGCGGCAGTGCCTCCTCCTTATCCTCATCGGCCAGCGTTACAATGACCGTGCCGTAATTGAGCATTTTTATGCCGGAGGCCACAAAAGCTTTGTACATGGCCCGATGGAGCTTTTTATCATAGCCAATGGCTTCGCCGGTGGACTTCATTTCCGGAGATAAATAGGCATCCATACCACGCAGCTTTGCAAAGGAGAAAGCCGGAGCTTTAACATAATAGCGCTCCTTCTCCTTGGGATAAGTTTCTGTGATGCCCTGCTCAGCAAGACTCACGCCCAGGTTCACCAGCGTTGCAATATCTGCAAGAGAGTAGCCGCTTGCTTTGGACAAAAATGGAACCGTGCGGGAAGACCGGGGATTGACCTCAATGATGTACACATTCTCCTTTTCGTCCACAATGAACTGAATGTTGAACAGCCCGATAATGCCTATGCCAAGACCCAGCTTTCTGGTGTAGTCGAGAATTGTCTGCTTTACCTTGTCTGAAATGCTGTAGGAGGGATAGACACTGATGGAGTCACCTGAGTGGACACCAGTGCGCTCTACCAATTCCATAATGCCCGGAACAAACACGGCCTTGCCGTCACAGATGGCATCCACCTCTACCTCCTTGCCGCGGATGTATTTATCCACCAGTACGGGCTTATCCTCGTCTATCTCCACAGCGGTTTTCAAATACTCCCGCAGTGCCGCTTCCTTGGCCACGATCTGCATAGCACGACCTCCCAGCACAAAGCTTGGACGGACAAGCACAGGATAGCCAATCTCTTCCGCAGCTTCTACGCCAGCTTCAATGCTGGTAACGGCCTTACCCCTGGGCTGAGGAATGTCCAGCTCAATAAGCAGCTTTTCAAAAGCGTCCCTGTTCTCTGCCTTTTCAATGGCGGCGCAGTCTGTGCCGATTATCTTCACACCCCGCTCCATCAAAGGCTGGGCAAGATTTATGGCTGTCTGTCCGCCCAGTGTGCAAATAACGCCCTCAGGCTTTTCAAGCTCAATTACGTTCATTACATCTTCCACTGTGAGCGGCTCAAAATAGAGCTTGTCCGAACAGGTATAATCGGTGGAGACAGTTTCCGGGTTATTGTTGATTATGATAGCCTCAAAGCCTGCCTGCTTTATGGTCTTGACTGCATGCACCGTGGAATAATCAAATTCCACGCCCTGTCCAATGCGTATAGGCCCACTACCAAGTACGATTATCTTTTTCTTTTCAGAAAGCAGCGACTCGTTTTCAGTTTCGTATGTGGAATAAAAATAAGGAATATAGCTATCAAACTCGGAAGCGCAGCTGTCGATCATCTTGTATACCGGCCTGATACCGGCGCTTTGACGAAACTCATAAACCCGTAGCTCCGTCCAGCCCCACTGCCTTGCAATCTCCTTGTCGGAAAAGCCCATACGCTTGGCAAGATACATTGCCTTCAGACCGCCGGGATTGTTTTTCAGTTCATGCTCCATGCGGGTAATATTCAGGAGTTTACGCAGGAACAGTGGATCGATCCCGGTAGCATCTGCAATGCTCTCAACAGCTTCACCGCGCCGAAGAAGCTCTGCAATGGCATAGATTCTGTCATCGGTGCCGATGTGTATATAGTCCAAAAGCTGTGCGCTGGTGTATGAATCAAACTTTTCCATATAGAGATGCCACACGCCCACCTCAAGTGAACGGATAGCTTTGAGCAGGCTTTCCTCAATGCTGCGGCCAATGCTCATGACCTCGCCGGTGGCTTTCATCTGCGTGCCAAGAGTATTTTTGGCATCTGTAAACTTATCAAAGGGAAAGCGTGGCATTTTTGTAGCTATATAGTCAAGGGCCGGCTCAAAGGCAGCCAGTGTATTGGCAAGCTCAATCTCATCAAGCCGCATGCCCACAGCTATCTTGGCGCTGACTCTTGCGATTGGATAGCCGCTGGCCTTGCTGGCAAGCGCCGAAGAGCGGGACACACGGGGATTGACCTCGATGAGGTAATACTGAAAACTGCCCGGGTCCAGCGCGAACTGCACGTTGCAGCCGCCCTCAATTTTCAAGGCCCGTATGATCTTCAAGGCGCT
>JAFQFH010000080.1 GCA_017398685.1 Oscillospiraceae bacterium | reverse complement strand
GTTGTCCAGAGACTCGTTTTCCTTGACGTAAATTTCAGACATTTATTTCCCTCCCTCCAAATACGCCTTGCGACGCTTCAAGGGCCAACAATCGGCTTGTTAACGGACACATTATAACGGCTTCTTGCCAACTTGTCAATAATCAGTTTGCGCTCTTGAGTATCAAATTTATGAGCTTATTCTTGACAACGATGGTCTTGACCAGCTTCATGCCTTCCATCTGACGCTTGATCTTCTCATCGGCGCAGGCGGCGGCAATGATGCTCTCCTCATCGGAGTCGGCAGCGACCATGATAGTGCTTCTCAGCTTGCCATTGACCTGTACTGCCATTTCGCGGAAAGCGTCCACGGTCTTGGCTTCATCGTACTTGGGCCAATCCATCTGCATGGCCATCTTGCCATACTTTTCGGCAAAGCCGGTCAGCTCCCACATTTCCTCGGCAAGGTGGGGAGCAAAGGGAGAGAGCAGCAGCATGAGGTATTCAAGGTCGCCCTTTGTGACACCGTTGGAGTAGAACTCATTGACCATGGTCATGAGGGCGGCAATGGCAGTATTGAGCTTGAGAGCTTCAATGTCCTCGCCCACCTTCTTTATGGTCTTGTGGATGATGGACTCGTTCTTGGGAGTGACTGCATAGTCGTCCTTTGCCATATCCAGCAGGTTCCAGCAGCGGTCAAGGAAACGCTTGGAGCCCTTGACGGCATCATCGGACCATGTGGCGGTCTTCTCAAAGTCACCGATAAACATGATGTAAAGACGCATGGTGTCAGCACCATAGAGCTTTATAACATCATCGGGATTGACAACATTGCCCAGAGACTTACTCATCTTGACGGAGGGGCGCTGGGCCTGAGAGCCGTACTTTTCGATGAGGGCCTGCTTTTCTTCCTCGGTCTCGGCATAGCCAACGTAGTGGGGGTTGCGGCCAAGGATCATACCGTGGGAGGTACGCTTTGCGTAAGGCTCAGCGGTGTGGACAACACCGATATCGTAAAGGAACTTGTGCCAGAAGCGGGAGTAGAGCAGATGCAGGGTGGTATGTTCCATACCGCCGTTGTACCAGTCAACAGGGCCCCAGTACTCTTCAGCTTCCTTGGATACGATCTCTTCGTCATTGTGGGGGTCCATATAGCGCAGGAAGTACCAGCTGGAACCGGCCCACTGGGGCATGGTATCGGTCTCGCGCTTGGCGGGGCCGCCGCAGCAGGGGCAGGTGGTGTTGACCCAATCGGTCATCTTGCTCAGGGGGCTTTCGCCGTCATCGGTGGGCTCATAAGAGTCAACCTGAGGCAGCACCAGAGGCAGCTCGCTCTCGTCCAGAGGCACCCAGCCGCACTTGTCACAGTGGATAAGGGGGATAGGCTCGCCCCAGTAGCGCTGGCGGGAGAAGACCCAGTCACGCAGCTTGTAGTTGACCTGCTCCTTGCCCCAGCCCTGCTGGACAGCATAGGCCTTCATGGCGGGGATGGCCTCAGCCACAGTCATGCCGTTGAGGAAGTCGGAGTTGACCATGACGGCGGTATCGTCCTTGGCGACAAAGGCTTCCTTGGTCACATCGCCGCCGCTGACAACCTCGATTATGGGCAGACCGAACTTTGTGGCAAAGTCCCAGTCACGCTGGTCATGGCCGGGAACGCCCATGACGATACCGGTACCGTAGCCCATGAGAACGTAGTCGGAAACAAACATGGGTACGCTGGCGCCGTTTGCGGGGTTGATGGCCTCGATGCCCTGGAGACGGACACCGGTCTTATCCTTATTGAGCTCACCGCGCTCAAAGTCGGACTTGTGGGAGGCAGCTTCCTTATATACTTCAACCTCGTCCCAGTTTGCAATCTTGTCCTTCCACTTGTTGAGGAGGGGATGCTCGGGAGAGATTACCATGTAGCTTACACCAAAGAGAGTGTCGGCACGGGTGGTGTAGACAGTCACATCGTCACCCACATTGGTCTTGAAAGTGACCTCAGTACCGGTGGAGCGGCCTATCCAGTTTTTCTGCTGGATCTTGACACGCTCGATAAAGTCCAGATCGTCCAGATCGTCGATAAGTCTGTCGGCGTACTTGGTGATGCCAAGCATCCACTGACTCTTCTCCTTGCGGACAACGGGAGCACCGCAGCGCTCGCAGACGCCTTCCACAACCTCTTCATTGGCCAGAACACACTTGCAGCTGGTGCACCAGTTGACGGGCATGGTGGTCTTGTATGCAAGGCCCTTCTTGAAAAGCTGCAGGAATATCCACTGGGTCCACTTGTAGTACTTGGGGTCAGTGGTGTCAACAACGCGGTCCCAGTCAAAACCGTAGCCCAGCATCTTCAGCTGGCGGGTGAAGTTTTCAATGTTCTGCTTTGTGACGATGGCGGGGTGGATATGGTTTTTGATAGCAAAGTTTTCGGTAGGCAGACCGAAAGCGTCAAAGCCGATGGGGAAGAGCACATTGTAGCCTTCCATGCGCTTTTTGCGGGAGACTATGTCAATGGCGGTGAAGGGTCTGGGATGACCCACGTGCAGACCTGCGGCAGAGGGGTAAGGGAACTCTATAAGTCCGTAGAACTTAGGCTTATCGGAACCGGTAACTGCGGCGTAGGGCTTTACTTCTTCCCACTTATCCTGCCATTTTTTCTCTATTGCGGTAAAATCGTATTTCATTTTATAAACTATCCCTTTCCAAAATTATTTATTTTCGGATGCCCCCATTATTGGGGGCCCATAAGGGATGAGAGGCTCACCTCTTCAGAGTCGCTCCACAGGCGTTCAAGATTATAGAATTTTCTTGCCTCGTCGGTGAAAACGTGGACGATAACACTGCCAAAGTCCATCAGAATCCAGATGTCGGATCTCAAGCCTTCACGGCGCACAGGGGGCTCCCCTGCTTCGCTGAGGGCTTTGTCCACTGCGTCCACCAATGCCTTTATGTGGGTGGAAGAGGTACCGTTGCAGATGACAAAATAGTCAGCCAGAACGGTCTGTTCTGCGGTGGCAAGGACCTTGATTTCCTTTGCTTTTTTATCGTCCAGCGCCTTGGCGGCGATGGCGGCTATTTCTTTGGGAGTCAGCATAGTTCATTCCTCCTGTTTTTGTACCAGTTCAAGGCTTCAACGCTGTCATCATGCGGTTTTGTGCCACAGCGCTCAAGCTCCTCAAGACCCATTTCAAGGCCCAGTATCATTGCCTCGTCCAGATCCTCATAGGCAAGCTCACGAAGCTTCTCAACGCCCTCAAAGTCCCGGGTAGGCTCTATATAATCTGCAAGGTAGATTATCTTTTCCAGTATGCTCATGTCAGGCTTTCCGGTGGTATGCCAGCGGATGGCCTCCCTGACACTGTCACAGACACCGAACTTATCGGCGGCCAGTGCAGCACCGGTGAGAGCGTGCAGCAGCTTTTCATTTTCAAGCTGCGCTTTGTCGCAAATAATACCATATTCCCTGCACAATATCAACTGCTCATCGTACTTTAGTTTCTTTGTGATATCGTGAAGAATGGCGGCCTCAGCTGCAAGCTCTGCATCCTCGCCGTAGTGCATGGCAAGCTTCACGCTTTCACTTTCACAGCCGGTCACATGGGCCACGCGATGCCAGGAGAGATATGGCAGCACCTTTTCTCTCAGCCAGCTCAGTTCGGGCGAGGCCTCGTAGTAGCCGTTTTTGATAATGAGGGAATACACACTGTCTGAAAGCTTGTCTGCCCCCATGCGAAGCCTCAGAAGCTCACGGATCTCACCAGAGCTCATGGGCAAGGCCTCATGCTCCAGTATTTCCACTCTGGCATTATAGGCTTTCTCCATATGGGCCTTGTGCTCTTCCAGCACATCCAGTTCGTTCTCATTTCGGGATACTACAGCCAGAGTGCAGTTTTCAATGAGATAGGGGTACATATACCACTCTTCAAAGCTCAAAAACATATCCGTGCCGATGGTGAGAATAAGCTCGTCATCAGGATAAGTCTCCCGAAGCCGGGCCACTGTATCGGCTGTATAGCTTTTGCCCGAGCGGCATATCTCCATGTCGGATATAACTGCATTTTCAATGGTGGCAAAGTTCAGCCGCGCCATTTCCAGACGCGCCCCGGCATCCGGACTGCCTTCCTCCATTTCCTTGTGGGGAGGCACATTGTCCGGAATTATGAGCAACACATCCGGCGAAAGCTGCTCATTAACGCAGTTTGCAGCCGAAAGATGACCAAGGTGGGGCGGGTTGAAGCTGCCCCCGTATATGGCAACTTTCATTACTTCTTTTTATCCTTTATGAGGACTATTTTGGGGTCTTTGTCGTTTCTCCTGTAGAGAACGAATTTGGTGCCGATTACCTGCACCTGCTCGGCCTTGCAAAGCTGGGAAAGCTCGTCACAGGCTTCGCGGGCGGTGAGCATGGAGTTTTCAAGAACTCTGCCCTTTATAAGCTCCCTTGCGCGCAAGGCATCGTTCACAGAGGCAACCAGAGCGTCGTTTATGCCGCCCTTACCTACCTGTATTATAGTATCTTCATTCATGGCCAGAGCGCGAAGCTGAGCGCGCTGCTTGCTTGTTATTGCCATTTACTGTCTCCTTAATATTATTTAAAAAGTGCTTCCACGTAATTTACGGCGTCAAAGGGAATAAGATCGTCCATACCTTCGCCTACGCCCACATACTTTACGGGCAGCCCCAGATCATTTGCTATGGCAAAGACTATGCCGCCCTTGGCTGTACCGTCCAGTTTTGTCAGGACGATACCTGTCAGGGAAGCTGTGTTCATAAACTCCCTTGCCTGAATAAGGCCGTTCTGACCGGTGGTAGCGTCCAGCACCATGAGAGTCTCCACATCCGCACCGGGCAGCTCCCTGTCGATAATGCGGCGGATCTTGCCCAGCTCGTTCATAAGATTTGCCTTGTTGTGGAGTCTGCCGGCGGTGTCCACGATAACGGTGTCCACGCCTCTGGCCTTGGCGGCCGTAAGGCTGTCAAAGACCACGGCAGCAGGGTCGCTGCCCTCTTCGTGACGCACGATATCGGCACCGGAACGCTCAGCCCAGATGCCAAGCTGTTCGGCAGCGGCAGCACGGAAGGTATCGCCGGCGCAGAGAAGTACCTTTTTGCCGTCCTGAATGAGCTGGTTTGCAAGCTTGCCTATGGTTGTGGTCTTGCCCACGCCGTTTACGCCCACCATAAGGATGACGGAGGGCTTTGTTTCAAGCTTGAGGGAGGTGTCTCCCGCGCTTAAGAGCTTGGAAAGGATCTCCACAAGCCCTTCTCTGGCCTCATGTCCCTTACGGAAGCGGCGCTCCCAAGTGAGCTTGCGCATGGATTGCACCACCTTTGCGGCAGTGACCGCGCCCACGTCGCTGAGAACCAGAAGCTCTTCCAGATCGTCATAAAAGTCCTCATTGTCGGGAGCGTAGTCCTGAAACAGCTCCTCCAGCTCTACCAGATTATTTCTGGTTTTGCTGAGGCCTGAAAATATCTTATCAAATAAACCCATGTATTACTCCTCCAGAGTCTTTTTTGCTTCCTCAAGGTCCAGTTCAATGACCGAGGAGACACCTTTTTCCTGCATGGTAACACCGTAGAGCATATCCGCCTCTTCCATGGTGCCACGGCGGTGGGTAATGACGAGAAACTGGGTCTTGTCACTGATACGGCGCATGTACTGGGCATAGCGGCTGACGTTGGCTTCGTCCAGTGCGGCCTCAATCTCGTCCATGACACAGAAAGGCGTGGGGCGTACCTTCAAAATAGCAAAGTACAGGGCTATTGCCACAAAGGCCATCTCGCCGCCGGAGAGAAGGCCGATATTGGAAAGGGCCTTGCCGGGGGGCTGTACCTTGATTTCAATGCCGCAGTTGAGTACATCTTCCTCATCCTCCAGCACAAGGGCCGCCTTGCCGCCGCCGAAAAGCTCAGTAAAGGTTTCCTTGAAACAGTGGTCTATCTCCCTGAATCTGCTGACGAAGATGCTCTTCATTTCAGAGGTGATTTCATTAATTATACCCACAAGCTCGGCTTTGGCACGGTTTACATCGTCTCTTTGTTCGGTGAGGAACTCAAAACGGCCGTTTACGCGCTCATATTCCTCTATTGCGCCGATGTTGGGGTTGCCAAGAGAGCTTATCTCACGGCGAAGCTCGTTTATCTCACGGCTGGCCTTCTGGAGATTGGGAATGTCCTGACGGATGGCCATGGCCTCGCTGTGGCTGAGCTCATAACCGTCCCAGAGCTTGTCCAAAATCTGCTTTTCCTCCATCTCGGCGGCAAGCTTCTTATGCTCTATTCTGGAACGGCGGCGCTCAAGGTCGAGAATGTCGGAATTTCGCTGCTGGGCGTCCTTGTCGTTCTTGCTGCGGCGGCCTTCAAGCTCCATCTTGCTTTTGACGATGGCCTCAATCTCGCCGCGGATGCCCTTTATCTTTTCATTTATCTTTGAAAGCTGCTCTTCCTTGTCCCTCTGCTGCTGACGGAAATCCTCAATGCGCCGCTCATGGGCCTGCACTGTCTTTTCCCGGATGAGACTGTCATCGGAGAGACTGTTGAGAAGAGTTGTAAACTGTGAAACGGAAGCGTCCACAGCTTTGGCCTCGGCTTCCAGAGAGGATGTGCTGCTTTTAAGCTCCGCCTGATCCTCCAGCGCCATGTCCAGCTGGTACTTCACCTTTGCAAGTCCGCTTCTGGCGCTTTCAAGCTGCTGGGCGCCCAGTTTTTCCTGCTCGGCCATGCGCTCACGCTGCTTTCTGAGCTTTTCAAGCTCGTTGGCGCGGGAGATGACGCCGCTGTTGCCAACGCGGCTGCCGCCGGTCATGGAGCCGCCGGCATTGATAAGCTGGCCGTCCAGAGTGACTATACGGAGGGAATTGCCGCTGTCCTTTGACATGCGCACAGCGTCGGAAAGGCTTTCAGCCACGACGGTGCGGCCAAGGAGATTTGCAAATATGCCCTCGTACTTATTCTCAAAGCTGACAAGCTCATAGGCAAGGCCCACAAAGCCGGGGGCGCGCTCCGGAAGCTTTGTGAGGACAGTGCCTTTTATGGTGTCCACCGGCAAAAAGGTGGCGCGGCCTGCGTCCATACGGCTTAAAAGCTCAATGGCGGCGCGGCCCGTATTCTGAGAGTCCGTTACTATATTCTGGGAAGCGGCACCAAGAGCCGTCTCAATGGCGAGAGCATAGTCACTCTGGGTTTTTACAAGCTTTGCAACGGGTGCGTGTATGCCTTTGAGATTGCCCCGCTGGGCCTCACGCATAACGGTTTTAACCGCCTTGGAAAAACCCTCAAAATCCCGCTCCATATCAGAGAGCATCTTTATGCGGGCATCCATACTGTTAAGCTCCACCCGGAGCTTGTTGGCTTCTTCGTTGACACGTTCTACCGCGTCCTCGCGGTTTTTGAGCTTTATGCGGCAGCCCTCAATCACATTGGCATTGGCAAAGCTCTTTTCGGAGAGCTCACGAAGCTCACTGTCTATACCAGAAAGGCGTTCTTTTCCAGCGGCAATACTGGCATTTATCTCGGCAACACGGCTTTTCTGCTCGTCAAGCTCTGAAAGCATGCGCTGCATACTGTCAATATTACTTTGTACGTTGGCCTTCAGAACTGCCACATTGGCCTCGCACTCGGAGGCCATAGCCTCGGCTGCGGAAAGACGCTCTCTGGCCTGCTCGGTCTCCACATCCTTCTGGTGCATACGCTCAGTAATGCTGTCAGATGAGGAATAGAGCGCATCCAGCTCGTATCGGGCCCGGTCAAGCTCGGCAGAGACCTGCTCAAACTCGGCCTTTACGCCCTCGCTCTGAGAGCGGAGCTTATCAAGAGTGCTCATCCAGAGGGATATTTCCTGAATTTTCAGCTCGTCCCGGAGCTTAAGGTAGCGCTTTGCCACCTGAGACTGCTCACGCAGAGGGCCGACCTGCATTTCAAGCTCTTCTATCTTGTCATTTATGCGAAGGAGGTTATCCTCAGTCTTTGCCAGCTTATGCTCTGCTTCTTCCTTGCGGTAACGATAGCGGGAAATGCCTGCCGCCTCTTCAAACACCTCGCGTCTGTCGCTGCTGCGCGTGGAGACTATCTCGGCTATGCGCCCCTGACCGATGATGGAATAGCCGTCACGGCCAAGGCCAGTGTCCATGAGGAGACTGTTTATATCCTTGAGCCTTACAGACTCCCGGTTAATATAATACTCGCTCTCGCCGCTGCGGTAATAGCGGCGGGTGAGCATGATCTCACTGCTGTCACTGTCGAAAATATGGGCGGAGTTATCTATTATCAGGCTGACCTGAGCGTAGCCCAATGCGCCGCGCTTCTGGGTACCGCCGAAGATAACATCCTCCATTTTGGAGCCACGCAGGGCTTTCGTGCGTTGCTCGCCCATGACCCACAAAATAGCGTCGGATATATTGGACTTACCCGAACCGTTGGGGCCGACAATGGCTGTTATATCTTTTTCAAATGTGAGACGGGTCTTGTCCGCAAAGGACTTGAAGCCCTGAATCTCCAATGCTTTAAGATACAATACTCTAACCTCAAATACTTTTAGTCTAACTGAGTAATGATACTATGATTTTTCATCTTTTTCAAGGGAAATTATGAGGATTTCATCTTTTTCACAGTCGGCAGGCTTAACTTTCAAAGAGGCAAGGGAATACATGGACATAAGTGCCTCTATATTACTTTTTTTCTGGCCTGTCATTTGTGACACTTTTGATGGATGGACACCCAGCACAACATGGGTTTCGGGCTCTGTATCCTTCAAAATTGCCATCGCTTTTTCCAGCATGATCCGGCTTTTCACCAACTCACCCAGCGCCGGGTGATAGGCTCCCGCTGCGGCCATGCCGCCGGACAGCTCCTCTGTTGGGTTCAGGCCAAGGCGGATTATGGGTATGCCCGCTTTTTCAAACATAGGCACAAGCCTTGCGCAGACACGCACCGCGTCCTCCACCGTATGTGGGCTGTACTCCCCTGCCTGCCAGAGATCAAAAAGGGCAGTATCCCGGACGATAACGGTAGGATAGATACGCACGCCGTCGGGATTGAGGGCGATGATACGTTTCGCTGTCTCAATGCTTTTTTCCGCAGTATCGCCGGGAAGGCCCGTCATCATCTGCAAAATGAGCCTGAAGCCCCGCTCTTTTATGAGCCTTGAGGCATTTTCCACGTCTGCCGCAGTATGCCCCCTGCCGGAGAGAAGCAGCACCTCGTCGTCCAGCGACTGGGCGCCCAGCTCAATGGTCTCAACACCGTGGGCAGCGAGGGTATTCAAAATCTCACCATCAATGGCGTCCGGGCGGGTGGAGAGGCGGACGGATGTGATGCTTCCTTCGTCCAGAGCTTCCTTTGCAGCGTTCAGCAGGCTTAGCATCTGGCAGGAAGGGATAGCTGTGAAGCTGCCGCCATAAAACGCCAACTGCCGCTTTGCCCCAATATAGGGCAAGGCGGCTGCATCGGCTATTGCTTTTTTTACGTCCTCTGCCGTGGCGGGCTCCATCGCGCCGCTTATCCTGCGCTGATTGCAGAACACACAGTCGTTGGGGCAGCCCAGATGAGGCACGAAAACAGGGATGATACTTTCTCTCGCGCTCATTTACGCATTTTCTCCAAAGCGGCGCAGGCTGCAGCCTGCTCGGCCTCTTTCTTGCTGCGTCCGCTGCCCTGGCCCGCAGCGACACCATTTATATACACGCAGAAAGAGAAGGTCTTATTATGGTCAGGCCCACTCTCCCCGGTAAGCTCATAGCTAATATGGCTGTCGCTCTTTCGCTGCACAAGCTCCTGAAGCTCGGTCTTGTAATCGGCTATCTTATGCTGCTCGCCAAGGTCGGCATTTTTCAAGAGTCTATCGATTATAAAGCTGCGGGCAGCGTCCATGCCGGAGTCCAGATATATAGCGGCAATCACCGACTCCACCATATCCGCAAGGATAGAGGCCCGGCTTCTCCCGCCGCTGCGCTCCTCCCCCTTGCCAAGGCGCATATACTCGCCTATGCCAAGCTCCTCTGCCACTTTTTTAAGGCTTGCCTCGCAGACAAGCTCTGCGCGAAGCCTTGTCATGCGGCCCTCGGGGAGAGCCGGCTCGTGACTATAGAGAAACTCCGCCGTCACAAGCCCCAATATGGAGTCTCCCAGAAACTCAAGGCGCTCATAGCTTAAAGAGCGGTCGTGCTTTTCGTTGGCGTAGGAACTGTGAGTCAGCGCCGTTTGCAAAAGGCTTTTGTCCTTAAAGGAGTATCCTATTTTTTCTTCCAGTTTTTCCATTTATATCATTCGCTTTTCAGCTTCATGTATTCGATATTTTCCTTGATGTCAGCGATAATACCGGACTCAACAAAGGCAATGGTCTGACGGACGGCGGCAAAGATGCTGTCGGCATTGGAGGAGCCGTGGGCCTTGATGACGGGCTTGGAGATACCCACCATGGCAGTGCCACCAACCTCGTTTACGTCCATGGACTTTTTCATGGCTGCAAGGTCGCTCTTGAGAACGGCGGCCGCCAGCTTATTGACGGTGTTTTTATAAAATACGCCCTTGAGGGACTTCATTATGTACTTGATTGCGCCCTCGGTGGTCTTTAAAAGCACATTGCCGGTAAAACCGTCGGTAACTACCACATCGGCTCTGCCTGCAAAAACATCAGTGCCTTCAATATTGCCGATAAAGTTTATACGGCCTTCCTCGTGGGCCTTCTTCAAAAGGGCAAAAGCCTGATGCTGCAAAACGCCGCCCTTGCTGTCCTCGGTACCCACATTGAGAAGGCCGATACGGGGATCATCGCAGCCCATGAGCTTTTTTGCGTAGAAGCTGCCCATGTAGGCAAACTGGAGAAGGTACTCAGCGGTGCACTCCACATTTGCGCCGCAGTCAATGAGCATGACACCATGCTCGCCTGCCGGGAGAACGGGGGCGAGAGCGGCGCGGCGGATACCGTGGATACGCTTGACGGTCAATGTTGCGCCGGTGAGAAGTGCGCCGGTGCTGCCGGCAGAGACCATTGCGTCGGCCTCACCGTCACGGAGCATGTTGAGAGCTACCGCCATGGAGGAATTTTTCTTGCGGCGGATAGCGGTGGAGGGGTCATCATCCATGGTAATGACCTCGGTGGTATTCACAACGGGAATATCGGTGCAGCCTTCGTTTGCAAGGCATTCTTTAACCTGTTCTTCAATACCGGTGAGAACAATGTCCACACCCAGCTCACGCTTGGCGCGTACTGCGCCCTTGACGATCTCGGCAGGGGCGTTATCGCCGCCCATAGCGTCAATGATTATCCTCATACCCTGAATACCTCCCTGGTTTTGATTATCTCGTCTATTATCTCAAGCGAACGGGCGGAAATCTCCGCGTTCTTGTTTCTCTTTCCTTTTACTCTGTAGCCCAGCGGGGTGATAATGCCGAAGTTTATGTTCATGGGCTGGAAATCGCCCACACTGCCGCCGGAGATATAAAGACTCAGTGCACCTATGGCAGTCTCCTGCGGGAAATTGACAGCTTCCATGCCAAGCACACGGGCGGCAGTCTCTATACCCACCAGCATACCGGAGGCGGCTGATTCCACATAGCCCTCAACACCGGTCATCTGTCCGGCAAAGCTGATGCGTGTGTCACTTCTCAGGCGATAGTACCTGTCCAGAAGCTGAGGGCTGTTGAGATAGGTATTGCGGTGCATGACACCATAGCGGACAAACTCAGCATTTCTCAAAGCGGGGATCATGGAGAATACACGCTTTTGCTCGCCCCATGTGAGATGGGTCTGGAAGCCGACAATATTATAAATCGTGCCGTCTGCATTGTCCCGGCGAAGCTGCACCACGGCGTAGCTTTCCTTGCCGGTTCTGGGGTCACGGAGGCCAACCGGCTTCAATGGGCCATAGCGGAGAGTGTCCACTCCCCTTCTCGCCATAACCTCAACGGGCATGCAGCCTTCAAATACGCCTGCGTCGTCAAATCCGTGTATTTCGGCTTCCTTGGCGCTGACAAGCTCCTGCACAAAGGCCAGATATTCCTCCTGATTCATGGGGCAGTTTACATAATCCGCTGTGCCCTTATCGTAACGGGAAGCGAAGAAGGCGCTGTCCATGTCCACACTGTCCAGTGTGACAATGGGGGCAACCGCATCGTAAAAGTGCAGGTCACTGTCAGGGCAGAGGGCGGCAATGCGCTCGGCAATGGCATCAGAGCTCAGTGGCCCTGTGGCAATGACGACCTCACCCTCGGGTATTTCGGTGGCCTCGGCGCGGACAAGCTCAATATTTTCATGGTTTTCAAGCTTTTCGGTGATATAGCGGGCAAAGCCCTCCCTGTCCACCGCCAGTGCGCCGCCTGCGGCTACTTTGTTGGCATCGGCGCTCTCCATAATAAGAGAACCCATTTTTCGCATTTCCGCCTTCAAAAGTCCCACGGCATTTGAAAGCTCGTCACTTCTCAGAGAGTTTGAGCAGACAAGCTCGGCAAAGTATGGGGAGGAGTGGGCCGGGCTCATCTTCTCCGGCTTCATCTCCACAAGGCGCACTTTTATACCCCGGTTTGCCAGCTGCCAGGCACATTCACTGCCTGCCAGACCGGCGCCCAGAACGCTGACATATTCCATGGCTCAATCCTTTATTTAGTGGCTGTCTTTTTGGTTTTGCTGCTTGTTTTCTTTGCAGCGGGCTTTTTGGCGGTGCTTTTCTTGGCTGCCGCTTTCTTTTCCGCTGCTGCCGCCTTTTCCTCGGCGGTCTTCTTTTTATATACGCGCGTATCCTCCGGGACAAAATTTGCACATTCCTCGTTTATGCAGTAGGACTTGAGAGGGCCTCTGCCGCTGCGCTTGAAGAGAGTCTTGCCGCAGGAGGGGCAATAGTCCTTGGTGGGTACATCCCATGTGATAAAGCCGCAGTCGGTACCACGCTCACAGGCGTAGAACACATGGCCGTTTTTGGAGGTGCGCTTCAATATGCGGCTGCCACACTTGGGGCATTTACCCGGCATTTCAATGACGATGGGCTTTGTGAAGGTACAATCCGGAAAACCGGGGCAACCTAAAAAGTGGCCGAACTTACCCTTCTTGACCACCATCTGTTTGCCGCAGACCTCGCAGAACTCATCACTGAGAACATCGGGAACTTTCAGCTTAACGCCCTCAAGTGCCTGTTCCGCCTTGTCCATCTCATCGGAAAAACCGGTATAGAACTTATCAAGCACGCTCTTCCATGCAGTCTTGCCCTGCTCTATCTCGTCCAGCTGAAGCTCCATCTGGTTTGTGAACTTAAGGTCAACTATGTCGGCAAAATGCTCTTTCATAAGACCAGTAACCACCTCGCCCAGAGGCGTGGGGCGCAGGTACTTGCCTTCCTTTATAACATAGTCATGGGCGGTTATTGTGGATATGGTGGGGGCGTAGGTGGAGGGGCGGCCTATGCCCTTTTCCTCCATGGCGCGTATCAATGTGGCCTCGGTATAGCGGGGAGGAGGCTGGGTGAACTGCTGGTCGGAGACCATCTTTTCAAGCCGGAGCTGCTGGCCCTCGCTGAGACTGGGGAGAGGGTTGCCCAGCTCGTCGCTCTCCTCGTCCTTGGCTTCCTCATAGACGGCTGTATAGCCTGCAAACTTGAGCTCAGAATAATTGGAGCGGAAGACCCAGTCGGCAGACACGGTGTCCACTGCCACATTGTCGTATATGGCGTTTGCCATCTGGCTGGCTGTGAAGCGGCCCCAGATAAGCCTGTAGAGCCGGTACTGATCCATTGTCAGATCCTTGCGGACGACTTCCGGAGAGAGGTTTACATCGGTGGGACGTATGGCCTCGTGGGCATCCTGAGCTCCGGCCTTGGTTTTGAAAGTGCGGGGCTTTGCAGGATAGTAGCTTTCCCCGTAGCGGTTTATTATATAGTTCTTTGCTGCGGCAACAGCCTCGTCGGAAAGACGCAGGGAGTCTGTACGCATGTAGGTTATAAGACCTATGCTGCCCTGTCCGGATATCTCAACACCTTCGTAGAGCTGTTGGGCAATGGACATGGTGCGTCTGGGGGTCATGCCCAGGCGGCGGGATGCCTCCTGCTGCAAGGTGGAGGTGATGAAGGGGGCGGAGGGGGCTTTCTGCTTTTCGCCGCGCTTGACGGACTTTACTATAAAGGGGGCATCGGCAGTGTCGGAGATGACCTTATCCACATCCTCCTTGCTTTTAAGCTCAACCTTCCTGTCGCCCTTACCGTGGAAGCGGGCGGTGAAGCCACCAAACTCCTCACCGCAGCTCAAATGTGCGTCCAGAAGCCAGTATTCCTCGCTGACAAAAGCCTTTATCTCCTCTTCCTTATCCACCACCATCTTGGTGGCAACAGACTGGACACGGCCTGCGGAAAGGCCGGTTTTCACCTTGCGCCAGAGAAGCGGAGAGAGCTTATAGCCCACGATGCGGTCAAGGATACGCCTCGCCTGCTGGGCATCAACCAGATCCTGATCTATGTCACGGGGATTTTTGATGCTCTCAGTGACCACCTTTTTGGTGATCTCATTGAAGGTGACACGGCGGGCCTTATCGTCATCCAGATCCAAAAGTTCCTTGAGATGCCAGGATATGGCCTCACCCTCACGGTCAGGGTCAGTGGCCAGATATACGGTGGAGGCGGCTTTGGACTCTTTTTTCAGTTCCTTTATAAGCTCGGACTTGGAGCGCACTGCGATATACTGGGGCTCAAAGCCGTTTTCCAGATCCACGCCCATCTTGCTTTTGGGCAGGTCGCGCAGATGGCCCATTGAAGCTGTCACCTTGTAGCCGCTGCCCAGATACTTTTCAATTGTTTTCGCTTTCGCGGGCGACTCGACTATAACAAGGTCCTTTGCTTTTGCCATTTTATTTCCTCACTTTTTTGCTGTATTCAATGTAATGCGTTTTCCGGCCTGACGGCGCACATAGCCCTTTATCTCAAGCACAGTGAGCTGGGCAAGGACCGTGGCTGTTGGCAGGCCTGTCGCTTCTATTATGTCATCAATATGACTTGCGTTTGCATCTATGGCTGTAATTATCTTAAGCTGAGTTTCGCTGAGCTTGCTCAGCTGTTCCTTCAAGTCAATATATCCCCTGTCATTTTCCTTGTCAATGACTTTTTTTGTCGCTTCCCCGGCTTTTTCGGCGTTTTGCTGCGGGTTTTTCCCTTGTGCGAAGGCGCTTGATTCCACCATGCTGCCGCCTTTTGGGGGATGGAGCTTGCCGGGGAAAAGATACTCAAACTCGCTCACCACATCGTAGCCGCAGGTGACAAGCTTTGCCCCGTCCTTGAGCATATTTAGGGTTCCGGCACTGCTCACAGAGTCTGCATTGCCGGGGACTGCAAAGATTTCCTTACCCTGTTCCACGGCTTCCTCTACAAACAAAGCTGTACCGCTGCTCTCCGGCGCTTCCACCGCCAGAACTCCCACGGAAAGCCCCGCGCTTATGCGGTTTCGCTCCCTGAAAAATGAATTTCGCATCTCCCTTGTGGGCGGATATTCGCTTATTACAGCACCTTTGACCGCCACATCAGGAGAAAGCGGGTTTTTGTCCTTTTCGTGGCTCGTACCCAGTACCGCCACAACTACACCGTCAGCCAAAAGTGCACCTTCAGCAGCCGCAGCGTCTATGCCGCGGGTCAGGCCGGAGATAACTATTGCGCCGCAGCGTGAAATATCGTTTGCCATATTCCGCGCCATTTTGATGCCATAGACGCTGGCTTTTCTCGTGCCGACCACGGCTATGGCAGCATTTTCATCTATATTGGGCAGCTTTCCCTTGAGGTAGAGAACAGCTGGAGGTGCGTATATGTTTCTCAGACGCTTTGGATACCTTGCGTCCTGATAGCTAATTATCTCGATAAACTGGCGCTGACACTCACCGTATATTATGTCTGCTATGGAAAGGTCGCGCTTTTCAAGTATCTCACACTCGGCGCGGCTTATACCCTCTATCATGCGGTAATCGCCCTTTGGAGCCATAAAGGCCTGCTGAGCGTCGCCATAATGGAGAAACAGCGCCGCTTTTGCTCTGGCGCTCACATCGCAGCCGCTGAGCCATAACCAGTATTTCAAGGCTGACATAGTATCGCTTTCCCTTCTATATTTTATAAGGAACGCTTTTTATCTTGCCATTTCCCACATGATGACGGAGGCTGCAACGGCAGCATTGAGAGACTCGCTGTCCGGCTGCATGGGGATGATAAGGGCATTTTTGCATATCTCAAGAAGCTCCCCGCTCAGTCCCCTGCCTTCGCTGCCCACTGCAACGGCGGCATTTTTCACATTCACATCAAGGATGCTGAGAGCCTTATCCGAGAGGGCTGCGCCGTACATAGGCAGAGCATTTTTATCAAGAAGCTCCGCAAGCTCGTCAAGGGTACAGCTTATCACCCGCTGGCGGAAGATGGCGCCCATGGTAGAGCGGACGGTCTTGGGGTTATAGAGGTCGGCGCAGTCTCCGGTCAGAATTACTGCGTCTATGCCAAAAGCGTTGGCAGTGCGGATAACAGTGCCCACATTGCCCGGATCCTGCACGCCCTCAAGGACGATGGCACGGTGAATGCCCTTGTTTTTGTCCCCATCCGGTATAGCCACGGCAAAAAGCGGGCCGGGGCTATTTTTCATAGTGGAGGCATAATCAAAAAGCTCTGTCGGTGCCACGTACTGCACTTTGCAGTCAAGCCCGTTCACAGATTTAGCCCCGTCCTTCCAAAGGACGCTCTTTATCTCAGCCCCGAACTGGATAGCTTCAAGGAGCATCTTATAGCCGTCACAGACAAACTCGCCCTGCTCTGCTCTGTATGCCTTGTCTGAGGCCAGAAGCCGCAGGTGGCGGATATATTCATTTTTTCTGGATGTGATCTCTGTCATATACATCACCCCATAATTATTCAGGTTATTTTACCAATATCCGTTGCTGATTTCAAGGGGCAGAATAAAACATAGCCCCCGCAATTTAAAATTGCAGGGGCTATCCTATTCAATTCAAAGATTGTACCAGCGGATCTCATTGGCCTCCAGATAGAGTTCAAAGCTATCCTTGTCGGTGTAGACAACGGTGTCCTGCGGTACATAGGTATTGTTTACCACGCAGTATTTTCCGTTGGCAACGAAGGCATGGACTTCCACATTGTAGTTTGTGGAGAACCACTTGTTGAGCATATCTTCACCGTGGGCACTCCACAAAATAGCGCGGTACAGGACGCGGCTGTTCTCAAAGGAATAAGGCAGGCCGGAAATATACACACTGCGGCCGCTGCCAAAGGAATTTGCCGCCATCTGCACTTCCTTATCTTTCTGAACCAGAATATCAGCGCCCTCAAGGGCATATATATTCTTCTTGCCCTCGCCAAAGTCAAGCTCGCCTGTAAGGTCCTGAAGGATGAAATGGTCGGGCTTTTGCTCCCAGTTGTACTTATCGTAGTTGAGAGTAAAGCCAGTCTCCTTCTCCACGCCCAGAACATTCGCCAGCTGGAAAAAGTGACCCTGATACTGATGGCCGGAAGGCTCACCCACGCCGATAAAGCCGCCGCCATTGTACACAAACTTACGCAGGGCGGAAGAAACTGCAGCGTCTTCCCATTCAGCGCCGCCGGTGTGGGCGGTATCACCGTCGCCAACATTGATGATAACATCAATGGAGTCGAGAACAGTGGGGTCATTGCGTATATCATCAAAGGAAATGAACTTCACATCGAAGGGAGCACCGGAGAGGGCTTCTATCACGCCTGCATAGGAATAGTTCTGCTTCTGGTACAAAGCGTGGTGGACCATATGGCAGCCCCATGCACGCATTTTCCCCCAGCTGTTGAGCACAGCAACGGTCTTGACACAGTAGGGAGTTGTGCCCTTTATGTTTTCGTACAGCTCACGAAATTCGTTGCAGACGCTCTCAATATAGTCGATAAACTCCGGAAACTCCAGAGCCAGCTTCAGATAACCGCCGTAGCCGATACGGTCAATAGGCTTGCGGAGGATGGCGCGGCGGGCTGTGACCCAATTCTCCTTGGCCTCGCGGACAGGGTCGCCGCCCTCGTGGAAGGTGTCCGGGAAAAAGTAGGGCAGGAAACGACCCTCAGTGTACTTTACACCGGGAATATCAGAAATAAGACGCAGAGTGCTGCCGTTACCCACGGAGCCCACGACCGCATCAACGCCGATCGACTTCCACTCATCCATGAAAGGCTCAGTTCCGATCCAGTGGTCGCCAAGGAACATCATGGCTTCCTTGCCCAGCTCGTGGGTGATGTCCACCATCTCTTTGGCAAGGGCTGCAACCTCACGGCGCTGGAAAGCCTGAAAATCCCTGAATTCCTTGGACGGGACACGGTACTGGTTATTATAGTAGCCCTGATCAACTATGAACTCAGGCCGGAACTTATAGCCCACTTCCTTTTCAAACTGTTCAAGGATATAGGGTGAGACGGAAGCTGAGTAGCCGTACCAGTCAACATATTTTTCACGCTTAAGCTCATCAAACATCAGCGTGAACTGATGGAAGAATGTGGTATAGCGGATAACATTGACGTAGGGGTGATCTGCGATGAACTTGCGCAGACGCTCCATAGTGAATTTATGAGTCTTGGGCTGACGGACATCGAAGGTGATCTGATGCTCAAAATTCTGCCAGTTATTGGTGACAGCGTTGTACATATGTACAGGATCCCATATGAGATAGGCAAGGAAGGCCACAGTGTACTCATGGAAGTCGGCGGGAGCGTGTATAACAACACAGCCGGTTTCGGCGTTGTAGTCCCACGCATCGGGGGAAAGAGACTCACCGACAGTACGGTCCATTACTTCCCACCAGCGTTTGATATCGTCACGGGTGTTGACCTCCATCAGTTCAGGGGATATGCCCTTCATCAGAGGTATCTCAAGACTACCTCCCGCAGCAGTATGGAAGCCTGTCATGATATAGCACTGCTGCACCTCATCGGGATTGGCTTTGGCCCAGGCATTATCCTTGCGGGTAGTGTAGTAGGTGGAGTATATTTTCGCGTTCTGCCCCTGAAGCTCGGCAGGAAAATCTGTACCGTCGCAGTCACGTATTGCGTCAGCGCCCCAGCGCTTCATTATTTCCAGAGTTTCAGGGACGACGTCCAGATCGGTGGGAATCGTGACCCTTCCGACTTTTCTTTCATCGATCATATAAGGAGACCTCCTTAAGAAAGCAATTTACTTATTGGATACAGTCCAAACCTTCCCCTTTTGCAAGGAGAAGGTTTGTATTTATCAATTTTTATACATTGCGTTGTACACAAAAAGGGCAACAAGCAAAAATATGATGCCTACCAGCATGATTCCAAGACCCAAAAGCTTACCGGTCATTTTCCAGCCGACGATCGTCAGGGTCATGCCTATCACGAAAAAGAGCGCAATGAGCACAGCGCGCAGGGTAGTGTGATCTTTCCAGAAATTCATATTGTCACCTTAACCTTTCAGACCGCCTACGGTCATGCCCTTGGTCAAATTCTTCTGAACACAGATGTAGAGGATGAGGACAGGCAGCATTACAAGCACAAGACCTGCGTACATTGGGCCGTACTCGGCGGCGGACTGCTGCGCCTGCATAAGATTGAGAAGACCGGCAGGCAGCGTCCATGCGTTTTTATCGGTGACCAGGGTCTTGATGATGATGTACTCATTCCAGAAGGACAGGAAATTGAAGAGAATGACAGTGATTATAGAGGGCTTAGCCATGGGGAAAATGACCTGCAGCATGGTGCGGGTATACCCGGCACCGTCAATATAGGCAGCCTCTTCAAAATCATGGGGAAGGGTTGAAAAATAGCTGGACAGCAGGTAGATGGTAAAGGGCAGGGCAGTTGCGGCATAGACAACGGCAACGATAAAATGGTTGTTGAGCAGAAAACCGCTGCCAAGAAAACCCTTGAGCCACTTGTCACCGTCGCTGAGCATCAGGTAGATAGGAACAACGATGTAGTTGACGTTTATGAACAGACCCGCCATAAAGCAGGTGTTCAGAAACTTTCTTCCCACAAACTTGAATCTTGCCAGACAGTAGGACGCAGGCAGAGCCACGATAAGCAGTATAGCCAGAGCCATAACTGTGATGGAAACAGAGTGGAACATATAGCCGCCCATGTTGGCCTCGTTCCACGCATCGGCAAAGTTCTGCCAGTGGATATGGCTGGGCAGAGCCCAAGGGCTGCCGTAGTGCTCAGAAGTCTCCTTCACGGAGGCAACCATGACCCACAGCACGGGAACAAGGATGAGGACAGCCAGAATGCTCAGAACAACATAGATGAAAATCTTATAAATGCGATCGCCGCGGCTTTCTTTTTTCAGTCTCATAGCTGCACCCCCTTAATATTCCAGAATATCACGCTCGGTGACCTTGTTCACCAGAGCAGAAAGGCCAAAGGACACCAGGAAGATAACGACGCCGATGGCCATAGCATAGCCATAGCCGCCGCCCAGATTCTTCTGGTTATACATATAAAGCAAAGCCACGTTGGAGGCGTTGTTGGGGCCGCCGCTGGTCATTGCGCTGACAAAGAGGAAGGCCATGTTGATGGTGGAGATAATAAAGAAGGTAAGAGTGGTGCGGATATTCGTCCAGATAAGGGGGATGGTTATCTGGAAAAACTGGGTCACACGCTCTGCACCGTCAATCTCCGCAGATTCATAGAGAGAGCCGGGCACCGCAGACATGGAGGCCATATACATGACCATGTAATAGCCGATGGCCTGCCAGACCATGGCAATAACCAGACTCATTATAACGTGTTTTTCACCCTTCCAGAGAACACCCTCAGCTCCAAAAAGGTTCAGGATGCTGTTGAGAAGGCCTCTGTCAATGTCATAAATAGCGGAAAAGATACCGGATATAACGACAACGGATAGAATGTTGGGTATGTAGAACACAACTCTGAAGAAGCTCTGCCCTCTGATCTTTTCACGGGTGAGGATGCCTGCAAACACCAAAGCCGTGGCCATGGTGAACACCGTGACCATGACAATGAGAAGCAGCATATTCTGCATGGATCTTATAAATGTGGCATCCTTCATCAGCATCTGGAAGTTCTTCATGCCGATGAACACCTCATTGGGGTTGAAAGTGCTGCGCTGATAAAGAGAAAGACGGAACACGTTAAAAGTCGGGGCAACCATAAAGATAGCGAACAGTATCACGGCAGGAATAACGCACAGGCAGATGAAGCTTGTACGCCTGAAATTGCTTTTCATCTTAACCAACTCCTTTTTGATTTTGCACAAGGTTTTTTCCGCTGAACAGCCGCCGGCTGTGCAAGGGAAAAAACCTTGCATAAAATGAGGTGGCAGTGACAGAAGTCACTGCCACCCGGATAATTTACTGTGTGGTCTGTGGAACGATGGGATCAGCCCAGCAGATTGTCACGCATCATTGCGGAGTTGGTCTTAACCTGCTCTGCATAGTCATCGATGGTGATGGTGCCTGCAACCAGAGAGTCAATGGGGGTGAAGAAGGTGGAAGAAACGTCAACACCGGGGATCTCGCCGAATGCAGCAAAGCCGCCCATTGCAGCCTTGGCGCCGTTGTCATAGATGGAGTAGAACAGCACGTTCTCGCCTTCCAGCATATCAGCAATGCCCAGAATGGGCTGCATTGCGCCTGCGGAAGCGAAAATCTCAGCTGCAACATCAGAGTACAGGAAAGCAACAAACTGCTCAGCCTCTGCAATGTGCTCAGCACCGGCAGGAATCCATGCCTGCTCGAACCAGCAGAAGGAGTAGGGAGCCTCACCGGCAGCGGGAACTGCGGTCATGCCCCATGCAAAGTCGTTCTCGAGAGTCTCAAGAGCGCCGGCCATCTCACCGGTGATCCAGGTGCCGTTGGGCATGAACAGAGCGTCATTGGTCATGACCATGAGCTGGTTTTTGGTGAAGTCCTGATTGTTGGCCTGTGCAGGAGTGGAGGGGTGGGTGTAGCTGGCCAGCTTGTCCAGAATAGCAAGCAGGGTCTGGCCGTTCTCGCTGTCCCATGCGCCTTCTTCATAGGTGGTGATGGCATTGAAGAACTCGGGGCCGCCGATAGCGTTCATCAGAGCGAACATGAATGCATCATAGTAGCCTGCGGTGGGATAGGTAAACAGAGCGATGCCTTCTTCAGCGGCCTTGTCGCCCAGCTCCCACATCTCGTCCCAGGTGGTGGGAACTTCCCAGCCCTTTTCGGCAAACAGCTTCTCATTGTAGAAGAGGCCGCAGGGAGAGTAGAACATAGGTGCCATGTAGGTCACGCCATCGCCGTAGGGAGCAACGATGTTGTTGTCGGTGAAGCCGCCTGCGATCTTGTCAGAAACCTTCACATCCTCACCGGGAATGGTGAGAGCCAGAGTGTCGGTCAGGGGGTAGAGAGCGTTGGCCTTTACCAGCTGCTCAGTCAGACCGGCAGGGCGGCCGGTTGCCAGATGGACAACATCGGGGAACTCGCCGTTCTGCATGGGGCCGGTCAGAACGTCTTCAAGATTCTGGTCGGTGGTCAGTTCGACCTTGATGCCGGTCTCAGCCTCGAAAGCGGCAGCAACGTCTGCCCAGACCTGAGAGCCGTAAGCGGTCTCAATGGCTGCAACCTTGATGGTAACGTCGTCAGCAGAAGCACTGACACCACCGCAGATTGCCAGAGACATGATCATAGCCACGGTCAGCAGAAGAGTAACGAACTTCTTCATTTGGTATTCCTCCATACGAAATATTATGTTTTGCGAAACTCGCATTCCGCTTAATTTAAGTATACAACAAATTTTGTCATTCACAATCAGGATTTTGCGTGGTTTTTTATATTTCTTGCTCTCACAGCAATTTCATCACATTGTTCAATCCTAACACTGTGAAGTTGTGCATTTTGCTCATATATAATAAAAACACCTTGCAAACAGCAAAAATTGAAAATATAATAGCAATAAACATAAAGTTTTTGTGATATTTGGAGCTTAGACATGAGCAGAAGCCATTACGGTCTGGACAAAAATCTGTCCCTGTCCATCAGAGGCACAATTAAATTATTGAACATTGCCAGCGCCACCTACGGCGGTGACTGGCACTCACTTCCCCACGCTCATAATCACATGGAGCTATTCTACATTGTGGGCGGTAAGGGGCAGTTTCTGATTGAGGACAAGCTTTATCCCGTGGATGCATCCAAGCTTGTTATTATCAACCGCAATGTAAATCACACGGAGATAGGCGTAAAGGAAGCACCGCTGCAATACATTGTTATGGGCATAGAGGGGCTTGAGCTGCCTGCCGGGGATGACTCCAACGGGCAATATGTTATTCTGGGGCACTTTGATGAAAGCCGGGAGATTTACTCCTGCATAAAAAACATTCTGCGGGAAATGGAGCTTAAAAGCCCCGGATACGAAGATATATGTCAGGCCTACACGGAAATCCTGACTATACGCCTCATGCGGAGCATAGAGCTTTCAGTGCCGGGAGAGTCACAGCACAGCGCCAACAACAGGCAGTGCGCCGCCGCAAAGCGCTATATTGACCTGCATTTCAAGGAGGCACTTACTCTGGATGATCTTGCAGAGCAGGTACATATAAACAAATACTATCTGTCCCACGCCTTCAAGCGTGAGTACGGCGTTTCACCCATGAACTACGTGATCACCCGAAGAATTGAGGAGAGCAAATATCTGCTCGCAGAGACTGACCTTTCCACCTCCCACATCTCCCAGCTTCTGGGCTTTTCCTCACCCAGCTATTTTTCTCAGGTATTCCGCAAGGCTGAAAATACAAGCCCCATGGAATACCGGCAAAGCATCCGCGACAAGTGAGCCTCCGCATAGCATAAAAAGGAAGTCAGACGCGCCGAGCCTGCCAAGGAAATACAAAAATTAGTGTACGCCATTGCCTCTCCTGTGTAAGGGGAGGCTTTAAATAACTGCGGCCCACAGGATTGCTCATAGCCATATTCAAAAAGATGTCCGACAGTTTTATTTTATACTGTCGGACATCACTGACATTCGATTTTACCGCATATTTCGGTGTTATCCGCCCATAACTTCCTCATAACTGTCGAAGCAATACACCGTATACACATCGCTGGAATAAACTACTTTTTCTTTATCCAAAGTATCTAAAAATTCATGATCGTGGAATTCGTAATCTTCAAACAGAAGGAATATCGGTCCTTCAGGAATGGAAACGGCATGTTCTTTTTCTTGCAGCCAGTGATAGATGTCATCAAGATCCTTTATGTAATGACTGAGAATATACATTTCTATTTTTCCGTCAGAAAGTTCTGTGACCATATTGCCTGTCCAGAAAGTTGAATAGCCTTGTGTGTACCCTTCCGATACAAGCATGTCAGTCACTTTGCGCAATTCTTGGGTGTTATCTGTTTGAAACTGATTTCTCAGTTTCCCAAAACAGCATAGAAGCATCAACGCACAAAGCACAGCGCAAAAGAGTCTTGTAAGCTTATCTTTAATCACCGAACCGCAGAAATATATACACAACACAGGAAGCGCAAATATCGCAACCGGCAAACAGTAACGGCCTACGTGAGTAAAGTCTGTACAGATTATAAATGCAGAATAGATAAATGACGCTGCAACAAAGAATATCGTCACAAAGCGTTGACTGAGATTATATCTGTCTGTTCTGCGCAAAATATTAATCACGGCGTATACCGTCACTGAAATCAGGCACAGGCAAGCCACGTTATACAAAGTACGCATCGTAAAAGCGGGGCCTTCAGTAAAGCCAAAAGCAGCCAACCACTCTTTGAAAATAAGCTCAATTCTTTCATAGCTAGGCAGGATATAATTAATGGAGCTATATGAAGAAAAACTGTACCTTTGTGAGAGATATTTTGAATTTATGAGATAACCAGCGAAGGCAAAAATTGCGGTAAGCAGCGACAAAATGAGATATTTATCTGTTTGTTTTTTCTTTTCGGGGTCATTTCCATATATCAGGTACCAGGCGCTCATTGCTCCGGCCGCCACAACAAGGGGAATGTTATACACAAGCAACTGACGTAGACCGCCCATTCCGGCCATCATTGCAACAGCACACATTGCAATACAGCGCAGAACATTGTATTTGCCGGAATTTGCTGCAATTTTTAAAATCAGTCCCATCAGCAGGAAAGAAAAACAAATGTGCGGTATATAGTACAGCCCAAATACCACGAAGACAAAATAAACCGTGGATACCGGCAGGATGAGAAACACGCCGGATACCGGAAAAGCATCGGCACAATCAATACTGTCAAGTAAAAACTTGTAGCAAACAAGATATATGGCCAAAAGAATGGCAGTTCCAAGGGTGCGTATCACAATCCAACTGTCAAAAAATTTAAATAAGGGCATTAAGATAAGCTGAGTGTTAAATACTCTCAATTCTGTGGAATACCACCATCCCGGCGAAATGAGTATATCTTCATCTGCCAGATGTTTTGCCAGAACCATCTCACTTGACATATCCGCATCAATGATGCATCTGCCGTGAAATGCAACAAAGAAGCAAATAATTGCAAAGCAGATTGCAAGCAAAGACCACGCGGCAATTTTTTTCAACATTTTACGTTCCCACTTTTTCAAAATTCATATCAACAGCATGCAAAGCAATTGCGTGTTTATATACTTTTTTGTAATTGTAACACGAATTATTGCTTTTGTCTATCTTCGTAGACATTTATTCTCCTTTCGATAAATACAATGAAGTAAAGGAGAATTATGCAATGATAGATTTTGATAAAACAGCAGTTGGAAAAGTGATACGCAACCTCCGCCTCGAAAGAAATCTCTCACAAGAGGTGGCAAGCGGCTTTGCCGGAATTGCACGAAGTCATTTGGCCATGATTGAGACTGGTGCAAAACAGCCCAATTTTGAAACTCTATGGGCAATCGCAAATGCCTTTGATATGGCACCACATGAGTTGGTACGGCTCATTGAAATTCAGTCACAAAAAAATTTATAAATCGGAATTTCAATTTGTATTCTCTCTAAAAAACCAGATATCCCGATTTTGCAAACAACACAAAAAGCTCCTGACCAAATACAGTCAGGAGCTTTTTGCATTTATATTTCTTTTCTATTACTTGAGAGCCTCGGCGGTTGCGACTGCAACTGCGACGGTCATACCAACCATGGGGTTGTTGCCTGCGCCAAGGAAGCCCATCATCTCAACGTGGGCGGGAACGGAAGAGGAACCTGCAAACTGAGCGTCAGAGTGCATACGGCCCATGGTGTCGGTCATGCCGTAGGAAGCAGGGCCAGCTGCCATGTTGTCGGGGTGGAGGGTACGGCCGGTGCCGCCGCCGGATGCAACGGAGAAGTACTTCTTGCCCTGCTCAATGCATTCCTTCTTGTAGGTGCCTGCAACGGGATGCTGGAAGCGGGTGGGGTTGGTGGAGTTACCGGTGATGGAAACGTCAACACCCTCGAAGTGCATGATGGCAACGCCCTCGCGGACATCGTCAGAACCGAAGCAGCGGACGTTTGCACGCTCGGTGTCGGAGTAGGGGATCTCACGGACGACCTTCAGCTCGCCGGTGAAGTAGTCAAACTGGGTCTGAACGTAGGTGAAGCCGTTGATACGGGAAATGATCTGGGCTGCATCCTTGCCAAGACCGTTGAGGATAACGCGCAGGGGCTCCTTGCGGGCCTTGTTTGCGTTCTTGACTATGCCGATTGCGCCTTCTGCGGCTGCGAAAGATTCGTGGCCAGCCAAGAAAGCGAAGCACTTGGACTCGTCGCTGAGAAGCATGGAGCCCAGGTTGCCGTGGCCAAGACCGACCTTGCGGTCTTCTGCGACGGAACCGTCAAGGCAGAAGCTCTGGAGACCAACACCGATGAGCTTTGCGGCTTCGGCTGCGGTCTTTGCACCGGACTTGATGGCGATGGCTGCGCCAACGCAGTATGCCCAGCGGACGTTCTCAAAGCAGATGGGCTGAATGCCGGCTGCGATTTCGTAGGGGTCAAAGCCCTTGGCCTGGCAGATCTCTCTGCACTCTTCAACGGAAGAAAGGCCGTACTGAGCGAGGACACCATTTATTTTGTCAATTCTTCTCTCGTAATTTTCAAACAGAGCCATTAATTTGTCCTCCTTCTCTTATTCGTGGCGGGGGTCTATGTACTTGGCAGCTGCGTCAAACTGGCCGTAGTGACCGGTGGCCTTCTTGATGGCCTCGTTTGCGTCGATGCCCTTCTTGACGAAGTCCATCATCTTGCCAAGGCTTACAAACTCGTAGCCGATGATTTCATCGTCGGCGTTGAGAGCGATTCTGGTAACGTAGCCCTCGGTGAGCTCCAGATAACGGGGGCCCTTTTCCTTGGTGGCGAACATGGTACCTACCTGAGAGCGCAGGCCCTTGCCC
>JAFQFH010000079.1 GCA_017398685.1 Oscillospiraceae bacterium | reverse complement strand
GAACTCGTCGCGGCCGACGACGCTCTTGCCTGAGACCTTCCGGTCTGCATATATCTCTATGATGTCAATGCCGTGCTCCTCAGCATACTGCTGGCAGTCGGCAACCTGGCCCTCGATGGACTGCTCCGTCTGACGTGGGCCCGGTGAATATCTCGCATAAATGACGCCGCGCATGGCACCGTCCTCCCTTCCCGGGGTCCTCCCGTTAAATGTGCAGGATCGCTCTGATCGCCGCCTGGGTCTCAGCTCCGGCGTGCCGGTATGCTTCGATCAGGTCGATCTCGGCCAGAGTTACGGCCAGGAACTTATTGGCAGCAGGATCCGTTTCATCGCCTGCCGGCTTCTCGATTTTATCAGTAAATCCCAGCAGGTAGTTCATGTCGACGTGGAAGATCTCGGCCAGGGCTTCGATCATCTCGAAGCTCGGCTTGCGCTTTCCGTTCTCATACTGGGAAATGGTCATTTTATTCAATCCAACGCGGTCGGCCACATCCTGCTGAGACCAGCCACGCTCTAATCTTAAAGATTTTACAATCTGAGAAAACTCCATAATTCTGTCCCCCTGAAAAAATTGTTTATTTTCCTCTTGACAATTATAAACTATGAGTTTATTATAGTCAATGTAAACTAATAGTTTACTTCAAAGAGAACACCGGTAAACAACACCGACAGGAGGGCACACAATGAACACCTACAAGATTATTTTTACCCGCGAGAACGGGACCCAGGGCACCGACCACTTCACCGCTGCCAACGAGCGCCAGGCCCGCAAGGACTTCGGCGAGTGCTACCGCCACAGCACGGCCACCATCATCAGCATCGAGCTGGCCAGCACCAACGCCCCGGCCACCAAGCAGCAGGAGCGTGACACCCTGGAAAAGATCCGGAAGATGGTCGAGCAGCTGGGCCCGGACTCCTACCTGGCCGCCGCCTTCGAGGGCTGCTTCGACCTGGCCGCTGAGAACATCGACAACGACTGGGCCTGCTCCATGGCCGACCGCGCCCGTCGCGCTGAGAAGCGTGCCGCAGAGCTGGAGGACAAGCTGGCCGAGTCCGTGAAGGACTACGAGGCCGCCCATGCTGCCGCCCATGCAGTCGCCGAGGAGAAGGACGCCGAGATCGCAAAGCTGAAGGCCCGCATCCAGGAACTGCTGGAAGACAGCAAGCACGGCTACGAGTCCATCGGCGAGCTGGCCAGCCGTGCCGGAGAGGCTCAGCGTCGCGCTGAGGCTGCCGAGGCTGAGGCCATCCAACTGAAGGCTAAGCTCTACGACCTGCTGGTCGCTGGCAAGTAAAGGAGGGCACCATGAGCAAGATCGCTACCATCACCCGGATCACCAGCAGAGTGCTGGATAAGTACCGCAACTCGATCCCGCGCAAGGCGTTCATTGACGCCATGGAGCAGGTGGCCGCCGAGGCCATCACCTCCGGAGAGAAGCAGCTGGGGGCTCCGGTCCCCGGCATCGAGATCCTAAAGCGCCCCGACGCCACCGCCGGCGAGCTCGCCGATCTGATCTCCGGCGCCTGTCCTCCGTTTCCCAACGGCTTCAGCGAGGTGCACTGCGACGAGCAGAGCTGCCGCGCCTGCTGGCTGGCCTGGCTCACTACGGGCAAGTCACCCAGCTGCAAGGAGGTGGCGGACTGATGGCTGCATATATGAGAAAGACGGGGATCCTCCCCGTCTGCACCAATAACGAGGCCCGGGCCTACTTCGCCGGCAAGGGCCTCACCTATGCCGACGTGACCGAGGGCGACATCCTCACCCTGGTCATGCTGCTGAACAAGCACATCAAGAAGGCCAACGCAGACTGCGAGACCTCGATGGGCTCCATGTACCTGAGCCGCCGGATCGACCTCAAGCGGAAGACCAACGGCACCCTGATCAGCTGCTTCCTCTACGTCAACAGCCACTACTTCGAGCGCCGGGAGTGCATCAGCTTCAACGCTGACGGCTGGATCGGCTTCGCCGGCTGGGCTGACCAGGGCAACACCAACCCCATTTTACGAGCATTTATCGAGTGGTGCGACGTGCTCGCTGCCACCAAAGAAAAGGAGGACACACAACCATGACCCGCTTCAAATTTTATTCTAACTATATCGCCTGCCTGCTGGGCACTCTGATCGCCTTCGAGCTCTGCTGGATCGGCGCCAAGTACGTCATCGAGGGCGAGGTGGTCCACACCTACCTCGACCACTTCATCGCTGTGTGCGGCTCGTTTTACCTCACCCGTGACACCATGAAGCTCTGGCTGAAGCTCCAGACCAAGAGCCAGAAGGTGCAGCACTAAGGAGGCCACCATGAGGAAGGACATCCCGCTGCACCAGTACCCGAAGGACGTGCAGATCGCGGCCCACATGATCGGCCTGAACTACAAGCGCCCCTACATCCGGCACGGCCGGCGATACTACAAGCCATACCGCGACTACTTCTACTCGGCGCTGTCCGGCCCCGACTATGAGACGCTGCGGAAGATGGAGAAGAAGGGCTACGTCGTGAGCGGCAAGCCCGGCGAGAAGGGCATCTATTTCTGGATGACCCGCGAGGGCCTGGACTGGCTGGGCGAAAAGCTCCGGATCCAGATCCACGACCCCAGAGACTAAACCAAGGAAGGAGGCAAAACATGGCCACAGTAAAGACTATTGACGCCCAGACCATCGGGGAAAGACTTCGCGCTCTGCGCGGATCTCGCACCCAGAAGGAAGTCGGCGACGCCATCGGCGTGACTGCCATGGCGATCTCTTTCTACGAGCGCGGCGAGCGAGTGCCGGCCGATGACATCAAGGTGGCGCTGGCCCGTTATTTCAACAGCACCGTGGAAGCTATTTTTTTTACATTCTAAGTAAACTTTAAGCTTACTTTTTCAAAGGAGGACACACATGGGAAGAAAGAACAGACAGCGCAAGCCGGAGCCCTTCAAGTGCTGCGAGACCTGCGCCAATATGCAACCGATAGGAGAAGGCGACCACATTTGTGACGCCTGCTGCAGCCACGATGGCAGCCCGACCGCACTCGTCCTGGAGAGCTACATCCCCGCCGATGACTACTTCATCTGCGCCGGACGCTGCTGGACGCCAAAGTGAGGAGGGTGAGACCATGGAAGACATCGACCTGACAATGCTGGCCCGCTCGGCCTACCGGGCGATCCTGAGAGGCAT
>JAFQFH010000078.1 GCA_017398685.1 Oscillospiraceae bacterium | reverse complement strand
GCCTGAGTTATGGCTCTGACAACTGAAAAACTTTATGTCCGGGTTGAGTTGATTAAAGTGGAAATTCAGATTGCCGCCGCAGTCTGCACACTTTAATCTACCGGCAAAGATGTTTGGCACATTGGACTTTGTAGGTTTTCTGCGCCGTGTGCCTTTCTGCAAAGCCTGTACCTTTTCCCATGTGATACGGTCAATGATAGGCTCATGTACATTCAAAAACACAGCCCTGTTTTCTTCCGGGTTCTCGATGCGCTTCTTCATTTTGTAGGACTTGGAATAGCTCTTGAAATTGATGACATCCCCGCAATATTCCTGTAGTGTCAGTATCTTCTTGATGGTTGTGTGGCCCCACTTGGTAGATTCAAGTGTACTCTTTGACCCGCTCCGGCTTGTACCTCGGCTTAACCAATAATAGCTTGGATTGTGTATTCCATCAGCCTGTAATACATTAGCAATCTCGGCAAGCCCAAAGCCATCAAGTGCCATACGGTATATCCTTTTCACAACAGATGCAGCCTCCGGCTCTACTATCCAAAAGCGTGGATCATCAGGATTTTTGATGTAGCCGTACGGCGGCTGAGAAAGCGGTATGCCAGCGTTGCCTTTCAGCTTGTTTACTATCTTTCGCTTTTTGGAAATATCCTTGGCATACCACTCATTCATAATGTTGCGGAATGGAGTAAACTCATTGTCACCCTCATCACTGTCCACACCGTCAGACACGGCAATAAGCCTTACATCGTGCATTGGGAAAAATTCTTCCGTAAGTTTTCCGACCTCAATGTAGTTTCTGCCCAGACGGGATAAGTCTTTTACAAGCACAGCAGAGATGTACCCCGCCTCAATAGCATTGAGCATTTTCTGAAATCCCGGTCTGTTCATTGTGGTGCCTGTAACGCCATCGTCCACGAAAAAGATAGTGTCAGTATAACCTTTGTCTTTGGCAACTTTCTGCAAAAGCTGCTTCTGGTTCTGTATGCTGTTGGACTCAGTGTCCATGTTATCGTCACGGCTCAAACGGCAATACAATGCCGCTGTACCATAGTTTGTGTTTATACTTGACTGTTTCAAATTTCCTCCTTTCGCAGTCAAGCGAGAGGTTAGTTATATTATACCTCCGCTGACTGTATCTGTTAAGGATGTGGAACTTAGTCCAATCCCAAGTCAGCCAGCATGAGTTTTAATAATATATTCTGTATCGTTTCGCCCTTGTCTTTGTAAACTGGCTTAACGATGAATATCATTTTTCCTATCTCATAAATGTAGCTTTCTTCTTTCTGCATACAATGCCCCCTTTGGTACAATTTGTCCCAAGGGGAAGACCGCCTGCCTAGTCCCATTACAGACAATACTTCCCCCTATATACCAAGGACAGAAATGGCTTAAACGGACAGTCTGTTTACCAGTTTTCTTGCAGATACTTTTTCATACTTGCAAGGCCGATTTTTACAGAGCTTCCGACAGAACTTTTAGCAACATTTTCTTCTTTGGCTATTTCTCTAAGCGTCTTTCCCATAATGATGTTTGCATCAACTCTGCGCCCCTGCTTCTCCGGCAGAGAGTTCAACGCACGGCATAGCTTTTGATACTGCTCTTTCATTATGACAAGCTCTTCGGGAGACTTTTCAAAGATGCAAGCAGAGTATTCAATGCCGTCGTCACAGTCCAGAGAATACTGTGCCTTGTTCCTCATAACACGGCGTATGTAGGCATGTTCATAACGCTTATCCGCTCTGAGTTCCTCGGCTACTCCATCAGGGACTTCTATATACTCATCATGGTCGTACCATGGGTAAAATTCTTTCAAATTTATGGTGGTCATTTATTTTCCTCCGTTCAGATTTTTGATGATTCAATTCTCTGAACGAAGCCCGGCGGTGACCGACACCGGGGACAAGGTGAAACGCAGTTTCGTTTAAGGGTGTATTCTATTTCACCTTGTATGCTGTAATACCCCTTTTCGCAAGCGCGGCTTTTTTTGGCCGCAGACTAAGAGCGAAAAAGTAAAACGGCATAGGCGAAAGTCCTCCAAGACTCTCCGGCTATGCCGTTTTGTGCGTTAAAAGCAGCCAGCCAAAGAAGTCTTTTTTTCTTTGCCCGGCTACTTGCCGTTATGAAATTGAAAGAGCCGATAACTCGCGCCATTAGGCTTGCGGGTTATCGGCTCTGCGTCTATGCGTCCGGCTCTGTGATAACAGTGATATTTAATTTCTCTGCGTTAATCAGGGTTTCGCTTTTACACTTGGGACAGAACAGTGGGAAGTTTATTAGCACTGTATCACTGCGGAGCATTGTTCGGGTCTTGCTTTTACAAACTGGACAAGTCACCCAATGGGAAAATTTATTGGTAATTGCCATAGAATTTTTAGATCAGTTTCCCATCTCTGAGGTCAAAAGTTAAAAGCGCTGTTCTTGAATTATTTGCTCCCATCAGCAGATCCATTGGGCTTTCATGCACGCTGGGTATAGTGCCGATAACTTCCAGTTTCCCTATAAAAGAAAGTGTCGGGATAAGGAGAAAGTCTGTAGCATCATAAGGTAGGCGCGTATAGCCTATACATACAGAATCTATATCGACCTTCGTTTCAGAAATCTGTGCGCCAATGCCATCCCACCATGATTTTTCTGCCGCGAAATTGGGAATCACGGCATCACAAGTTAAGCTCTGTATAGTCTGTGATACGATTGGGTTCATTTCTTCCCATTGTTTTAGCTGAACACTCTCTTCGACAATCTCAACAATTTCCAGCGGTGAACTATACTGCAAATCAATGATTGTCCCATCATTTTTCATGTGGATTGTCATTGATTCCGGGGCAAATGTCTGAGACTCAGACGGATTTTGCCAGCTTACCGGGATGCCCTCATAGATTGCTTGGCCCTCCAGTTCAATTTGCCAACCGCCACCGGGAACATTCGTTCTGTCCAACCAATGCGCTGAGAATGTCCATTCGCCCAGCCCCATATTAGCGGCTAGCTGAACTGCACGGTCACAGGCTGCACTTAATTCTTCATCTGTAGCCGGAGCAGAAGAATAAATACCCATGCTGGTATTCCATTCTCGCTGCCTCAACTGCCGGACTTCATCGTTCAAATCTCCTGCAAATAATCCGTCTGGTGTCTGAACAAAGATGAGCAGACTATGATTGCGGAAGCCCGATTGCTCATTGTTATTGACCCAAAATTCGTAAGGTATGCCGTCAACCGTAGTTACAGCCCGCAAATCAACGGAAACGCCCGAAGGGATATTGTCGGTGTAGAATGGGTCTGTCCCCGCATAGTCGTGGCCGTGGATGGCGTAGTGTTCAATGGGCCAGAATTTCCATTGGCAAGGAACAGGAGTGACTTCATCGCGGGCATTGGCATAAGCATTTCGATAGAACTCCAGTATTTCAAGTCTGCCATCACGAACACTGTCGATCCAGTCCTGCGGTGCATCCGCGCCGTGATCGGCACGGATTGCTTCATCACTTACAGCATTCTCCCAGACAGCAATCATATCTGCAACTTCAGCTTTACTTAATTCCTCTGAGTATTCAAAAAACTCAGCATCACCAAACACGGCTTCTGCCATTTTTCGTGTCATGTCAGAAGTGATAGTTTGAGGGCGCACACGCAAGACGGTCATTGTGGCTGGAATGGAATCCACATTATCATCATGGATGCTGATGTGAATAAGCCCATCGTCAGATACAAAATCCATATTTAATGGATGTGTTGTGTTCGCTGGTGCGGTGTCTGCTTGTGAGGGAATTTGTTCTGCACTTGATTGTCCTGTTTGTTCTATTGTAACAGGCTGGCTCTCAGCACCACAGGCGCACAAGCTGAACAGGGCTGTAAAGCAAAGAAATAATGATAATATTCTTCTCATTTCATTCTCCTCTCAGTATTTCAAGGGCGGATTCGGGTGTATTTGAGAAACACAGAGCAGTAAAATCTATGCTGTCTGCCAGCTGTTCTGCATAGAGCATATCATCCGTGGCATTATCGTTCAGGGAATGCCCGTATGTCGCCTTGACTGTAATTGTGGCAGCATCACTGGAATAGAAAATCAAATAATCAAGCTGTGACCAAGATTCATTCGTACTCACATCACGCATGGCAATGCTGACACTTTGCCCATGGGAATTGGTGTATTCCCATTCCTCGTATTTATCGGCACAGCTTGCCGTCATATCATCGCAGGGCAAATACCCTGTACGTTCAAAATAGAGATCATAAATGCATACCTGTCCAGAAATTGTGGTCGTACTTGAAATGGCAAAGGAACCATCTTCATATTTGCCATGCTCCCTTTGTGGATTCCAGTCACCAACAAGCATTGTACGTTCTGAGTGTAGGGAGAGGTCATATCTATCGGCAATTGCTTGGAGCGTTTCCCACATGGTTTCATCCCAAACTTGGTAAAGTCGGCAAATCTCTTTCTCCTTTTCATCGGGTGCAAAGCTACGTTCCAGATCGCGCCACTCGTAGTAGGTTTCGCCTTTTTCAATTTGCTCGGCGGTCTTTTGATCAGCATAGCTTCCCTTGAATGCCAGCCATTCGGCCGCTGCCTGATATTCCGGCGAACCAGCAACTCCGCTTAGTGAAATATAGTCACGGTGATGAACTGCGCGGAGCGTGTCCAAAACTTCAGAGACTTCACGGGGAGCAGTAATACTTTGAATCGCGCTTCCGGGGTCTTTGATAAGCCTGCTAACGAGCCCGAACAAGCCGGTGGCATACGCAGTTAACAGCATAAGGCTTGCAATTACTGCGGCAATCAATATCGTACGAGCAATTCTTTTTCTATGAAAGTGAATTGCTTTACCGCTTCCGTTGAGGACGTCTTCAACAGCAAGAATATAGCTGGAGTCGATTTGCCCAAACAAATCAAAAAAATTATCTTTTGTCACTGCAATCCCTCCTCTTCAAGATACTTGAGCAGACGGATTCGTGTCCGGTGCAGCTTTGAAATTGCAGTATTTTTCTTTAACCCAAATTTTGTACTTATTTCAGCAATAGGCAGACCGTACCAATACCGCGCAACAAAAAGATTTCTTTCCAGAGCAGTCTGACTTCCTAAAAAGGCGTTAAAGGCTTGAACAAGCTCTTTGTCCTCAATGGACTTTTCTGTGTTACAACTTGAAGGAATACACTCCGCAAATTCGTCAATCGCAATAAGTGTTTCACTCTTTCCACGCTTGTCGGCAAGACGTTTCCTCAGACGGTCAACAGAAATGTGTCGAGTTAAAGCCCCGAAATATGTTTTAAGGCTCAGAGGGCGTGTTGGAGGAATAGCGTTCCATGCTGCAAACCATGTATCGTTTACGCTTTCCTCGGAATCATCCGGATCATTGAGAATTCCGTTTGCCACACAGTAACAGTAGCCGCCGTAGCTTGCTTGGCTTTCTTCTATAGCCCGTTCTGACCGTTTGAAATATAGTTCTATTATTGAAATGTCTGTCATGCCTCAACCTCCTTTGCCCCTAAAGTCGTAAAATGGAAGAAAAGATTGCACAGAAAAATAAAATATTTTTCTGATTTTCATTTAAGATTAGAACAAGTCTTTTGTCAATAAGGTTAGTTTTCCCGGGACGGCAAGCAGGGCAAGTGTGGCCACACTCGCAAATTTCGCTTGTCCTTGGGACAAATTGTCCCGAGGAATTTGGTTGCGTCACGGGAATCCCCGCTCCTTATGAAAAAACAGTGAACTTATCATAACGACAAGTCCACTGCCTTTATTATAACCTGTGTGGTCAACCATGCAAATGTTGACAATTAAAGTGCCAAATCGGGCAAAAAGGTATAATCATATTACCCCACCCAAAACAGGCCTAAAAAACCTAGGAAAATCAACGGGTTCAGGACGCATATTTTCCAATCTTAAGCTAGAAATTTTTAGCATATTACTTGTCCCAATTCATGTTTATTACACGACCCCATGTTTGGGGAACATTTCTTTAATTTCTAGTTAGATAAGTTCCCTATAAATTACAATATGGAAGATTAACCACTTGTGTTTTGGGGAAAATTTTAGTATACTAATTTCAAAAAAAGTTCCCCAAGGAGGCTGTCATGGAAAACGTATACTCTAAGATTCAAGAGTTGTTACATCAGAAAGCTGATTTCCAAGCCCGTCTTAACTTAATACCATATGATGGAACACCAGAAATTAAAGACCGTGATGGGCAGAAATATCTGTATGTTAGAAAAAGAATAGGTAGTCGTTTAACATCGACATATGTAGATAGTTATTCAGATGATTTATATCAGTTACTTCTCAGAAACTCCAGAGATGCACGAGAGTTGAGAAAAAACATCCGTCGTGTTGAAAAAGATCTGGCAGCATTGGGCTATGAAGAAACGGAACTCTCTCCAAGAGTAATGCTCAATCTTGATTTTGCCAGAGCAAACATGAAATCGAACATCTATGATCAGGCTGTTTTGGAGGGCGTTGCAACAACATTCCCACAAACCGAGGACATTATAGAAAACGGTATTGTGTCCGGCATGACCGCAACCGATGTACAGAAGATTCTGAATCTCAAACACGCATGGGAATTTATTTTGGATAAAGATGTTCTCAGCTACGGTACTGATTATCATATTCTTTGCCATATTGCTAAGCTTATCAACGAGGGTTTCTACTCTGATGGTGGTCGTATACGTGGTGTACCTGTGACAATAGGCGGAACGAGCTATATTCCTCCTCTGCCAATTGAAACCATTGTCAAAGAGAAAATAGATGAAATTATTAATGACAGCACTGATGAAGTAACCGTCGCTATTAATCTTTGCCTTTACTGCATGAAAACTCAAATCTTTAATGATGGAAATAAGAGAGCTGCCGTTATCTTTGCCAATCATTATATGATTTCTAAAGGGCATGGTCTCCTTGTAATTCCCGAAAACTTTGTGCCTGAATTCAAGCGTTTGTTGGTCGCATACTACGAGGACAGGGATGCTGGAGAAATTGTAAAGTTCATGCGAAACAAGTGTTGGAAAACATTTTAGAATATTTATAGGTGGTGATTTGCTTTGAAAGACTATGGTGTTGAACGCAAGAAATTCATAGAAAATACCCTTTACAGAGTTGCACAGTTGGAATACTTCTTCTTGCAATATTGTGCACGGTCACGGAGAATGCGTGAACATTATAAGGGCACATATAAAGATTACTTCATCACTAAACTACCTTGCATCAGAGAAAACTATTCTATCCCAAATGGGAAGCATTGCAATCCAGTTTGTTTAATTACATCAGACTTGATTTTGAGGGAGAACCTTCCGCTATTAAAAAGAGGATTAGTTAAACTACTGAAAAAACATCACTCGCATAAATTTCTGGGTGGATTCCGTTCAATAGACGAAGTGCTAACTTCCGTAGAAAACATGGATGATACACTAACTTGGCATTATACATCCATTGATGCGGGGAGATTTGATTTTGACCTTCTGCCCTCATTACAACCATATATATCTTACTTCGATTTGCATATACGAAAGATTAACGACTCTTATTTGTCGGTAGAAACGCACATTTACTTTACTAAACAATACGCCAATAACCTTCAACAAATCATCGATTCTAATATCACCGAACAAAAAACATACATCAATTTTGCTTTTAGGCGAAACAATAAGCAAAGCGGCGGAAGAAAAACATTTGCTCTGTGCCACTATAATGAGGCAAACCAAAAAAGTGATGTTATTCATGAGAATATGGTGTCCCTTAAATGGAAATTCTACTGTGCTTTACAAAGATTTTTTCCGACAGTTCTTCATGAATTGAATCTGGCTCCGCCTGGCATTCTGTTCTATCAAACTAATATTGACTACTCAGATTCTTCTGCAACTCAATTCTGGAGGTCACTAGGGGTTCCTGCTTTGGAATGGCAAGCAATAGACGAGAGCAAAAAAATATTCTTCAAAACTGATTTAAGTGCTAGGTTTTCAAAACATACTCATAGTGATATGATTTTTATATTCCATGATGAAAAAACATCTCTTGAAGCGGGTTTTCATGACCTTGCATTTCAGATAATTCATTGGTTTTACTGGGACTACTCTCGTGATTTTTTCAAGTTTCAATTCCTAGATATATTAAATAACTATTTTTCCAAAGAGCTAATACACTATAAGCACAAGCTCAACAGAATCAAACTTAGAAAAAGGCGCATACATAGTCTCTTAAAACTGCACTATAAATTTGAAAGGGACATGGATATGTATGTACGTTTTTCATCAGATGATATTTGGGAACGTACAGTGGGAAATGTTGCAAAACTTTTTAACAATCAGACCGTGAGCAGGGGCTATGACTACACTTATTTTACAGACATTCCTCTTGATTCAATGAAAAGAATTCAAGCTCAACAAGCAATATTGGCAAAAGACTTTGACAGCAAAGAAGCTGTTTTACAGCATCTACAAAACTACAAGAATGAGTCGAGAAACAGATTAATAAATTACATAATGTTTTTTATTGCAGTTTTAACGCTTGTTCTCCTGATTTTCCCGGAGTGGAGCGCACCTATTGCAACATGGCTTACCAATATATGGGCATGGATTAATTCTCTCGTCTAAAAGGGAATTAATAACGTTCAAAAATAAGCTTTGTTGTAAAAAAATTGTAGATAATACATCCCAAAGTAGCAATTTATAATTTAGTCTCCTGTCGGACTAACTAAACCACACAATTACATTTAGGCCATGTTTCCTGCGTTAAATATTCGATTTTTCAAAGAGTCTACTCACATGTAATTGTGGTTAGACGCTCTTTCTTATCCTTTGATTATAGCGGGACAGAGTTTTTGATAATAGTATTCCTAATGCGAATAGCTGCTTTTATGATTCGTTCTCTTCCGGTTTAACTGGTGTCTTGTCATCCTGTATAAATAGCATTACTCCGTCCATAGCACACAGATTCATTGACATCCGCATACCATTATAAGTTGTTTTGAAATTTGCTAGCTAACGCGCAGAATTAATCCCTCTCTGCCATATGAACTAGAAATCGAAAACAAAATTGATCTATATTTAGAACACAAATACTTTGTGCGAAATTTAAAAGAATGTATTGCAGAAAAGACTATTAACCCCCGGCGCAAGTTAATCTTTTTTGTCTCAGACAGTACAGGGAAAATATACCGACTTAAAAGCAATAACCCTATAGGAGAAATGATAAAACCTTAAACTGAGTTTCAAGGCATAATAAGTAATCTGGTACGAACCAAAAACAAGCCAAAAATTTTTGATGCTACAATATGGCATTCCTACAGTTATTCTTACTTTGTCGATGAATGGTAAAAATATACTGTTTTGAAAAAAATCTCACTGGCTATAACCGGGGTACAACATGTACCTCGGTTTGTAATCTTTTTTCCTCTCGCTTGACTGACTAAACCCTATAATTACATTCCGACCAAAAAGCTCGAAGGGCATAGCCCTCCGAGCTTTTTTCTTTTGCAGAAGCGGATATTGAACCAGTGGCCTTTTGCGTTTCAAAAAAATAGAGACTGTCGTGCAATATTTGCAAGGACAGTCTCTATTATTTTATGGCCCTGGGACGCTCCTTTTTTTCTTTAAGATATCAGCAGATGATAACCCACCGCCATCATACGCTCACAGTCTTTTTCACAAGGCGCTCGTGCATGAATACCATAACGGCAATTATCACAAGGGAAAAGTATGGGAGAAGATGAACCCCTAAATTATCTGCAACGACGCCGAATACAGGCGGCATTATACAGGTGCCGGTATAGGCGCTGGCCATCTGAACCCCAACGATAGCCTGAGACTTATCCGCACCGAAATGCCCGGGAGTTGAGTGGATAACGCATGGGTAAACAGGGGCGCTTCCAAGACCGACAAGCGCCAGACCCGCCAGCGCCATCTCAGGGCTGCCCGGCAGCATCAGAATAAAAACTCCCACAGTCATTATTCCTATACCGAGGCGTATCATGCTGGTGTCGTCAAGCTTCATGGTTACAAAACCGCTGATACCGCGACCGATGGTAAGGCCCAGACAGTACATACCCGCCAGACTTGCCACAGCTTCTGCGCTGTAACCCTTGTGCAGGTTGAGGTAAGTACCGGACCACACTATCATGACCTGCTCAACGGCACAGTATGAAAAGAAGAAAAGCATTACTTCCTTTGCGCCTTTGATAGAGAGTATCTCCCGGAGGGAAAGCTCCCTGTCGTCAATGGAACCATCCACGGCGGGTACAACAATTCTGTGCTTCCACAAAGGGATACTTATAAGAAGAACAAAGCTGAGCACAATCTGGATGATGGCAATGTACCTGTATCCAATGTTCCATGTCTGTCCACCGGAGAGGGTGTAGCCCATTATATACGGGCCCAGACTTGCACCTACTCCCCAGAAGCAGTGCAGCCAGCTCATATGGCGGCTTTTGTAGTGCACAGCCACATAATTGTTCAGCGCAGCATCAACACTGCCGGCACCCAGACCATATGGTATGGCAAGAATGCAAAGGGCAATGAAGGAATGAGAAATGGAAAAACCGAAAAGCGCAAGGGCTGTTGATGCCACACTGAAAGCGGTGAGCTTGCCGGTACCAAATCTTCTTGTCAGCTTGTCACTGAAAAGGCTTGATGTAATGGTGCCCACAGAGATTATTGCGGAGATAAGGCCGGCGTAGGAAAACGGCACCCCAAACTCCGGATATATGGTGGGCCATGCCGCACCCAAAACAGAGTCCGGCAGACCAAGACTGATAAATGATATGTATATTAGCGCAAGGAGAAGATTTACCATTTCGTTTTCCTCCAGATTTGCTGCTATGATTATACAGGTAAAAACACAGAAATCAAGGCTAATTTCAGAGTTTTATTTTCAAGTTTGCCGGACTATGCAATGCTCTGTGCGGAAGAATGTGAACGAGATGTAAATTGTGGATTCATTTTGTTTTTTTGGAAAAAACTTCAGTTGTCTTTTAAGATACAGCTCTAAAATTACCGCATAACAAAGGCAATGTATTCTTTTCAGGAGGAAAAGTATGAAAAAATCCAGACGAAGAAACAAACCGGGAAAAAACCGTGTAATAAGAATAATCACATTTCTGCTTGTTGCAGCGACAATAGTAACGCTGGGAATACGGTATTTGCAAAACAAAGTTTCCGAGGAATACGCAGAGGAACCGAAAGACACCGTCATCCAGGGAACGGCCACTCGCGGCAGTATAAGCACGTCTGTGTACGGCTCCGGAATGTTGTCTGATGACGATGTTGAAAAGCTGGAGATTTTGGAAGGCATTGAGCTGGAAAAAATATACGTCCAGCCCGGCGATATCGTAGAGGAAGGCGCGCTTCTTGCGACTGTTGACACTAATTCGGCTATGGCTGCAATGGTCAGCCTCAGCGATGAGCTGTCTCAGCTTGACAGCCAGATCAACTCTGCAAGCCTTGAAACTGCGGAAAACCTCATAAAATCCTCTATAAACGGCAGAGTAAAGGCTGTGTTTGTCAACAAGGGCGACGATGTGGCGGATGTTATGATGGAAAAGGGTGCTTTGATGCTCCTTTCGCTGGACGGCTACATGGCTGTGGATATCCCCGCAGGAGAGCTTAGCGAAAAGGAGAGCGTCTATGTTCTGACCGCACAGGGACAGTATCCTGCCAGCGTGGGAAAAATAATCGGCGATAAGGCTACAGTGCTTGTGACGGACGTGGGGACAAACTATGCAGAGCATGTCACGGTGCTGAACATGCAGGGAGCGGAGCTTGGCAGCGGAGAGCTTTATATCCATGACCCTCTGAAGGTCATAGGCTATACCGGTACTGTCAACTACATATGGGCAAAGGAAAACGCGCAGGTATTCTCCGGCTCTTCCCTCATTGAGCTTGTAAATCAGTCATATACGGTGAACCTTGATGCTCTTTTGGTTGAGCGCAGAGAGCTTGAGGATAAAATGGAGCAGCTCATCGGCTTTTATCGTCAGGGCGCAATATATGCCCCCTTTGGCGGCACTGTAAAGGAAGTTGAGGCAACAGATGCCCAGAGCGAGGAAACTGAGGAAGAAAGCGAAGCTCTGGAAACCATGTATATCAGCATAAGTCCGGATGAGACCATGTCCGTCTCCGTCAGCGTGGATGAAACCAATATTCTCTCCCTTTCGGCGGGACAACAGGCTCTTGTAACTATAAATTCTCTTGGAGAAGAGCAGTACAGCGGCACAGTCACCGAAATCGACAGGATAGGCACAAGCTCCAGCGGCGTTACCGTTTATACCGCCACTGTGAGTATTGCAAAGCAAAGCGGTATGCTTTCGGGAATGTCTGCATCCACAGCCATAGAGATTGACGGCGTGGACAATGCCCTGCTCATCCCGGTGGATGCTCTGCAAAAGACCAGCAGCTCCTATTTCGTCTATACCAGCTATGACGAGACCAGCGGAACACTTGGCGGAATAAAGGAAGTTACCATAGGCATTTCAAATGCAGACTATGTAGAGATAAGCAGCGGCCTTTCCGATGGTGACGTGGTCTACTACGAAGAGGTGGAAGAGCAGATGAGCTTCTTTATGCCCGGCGGCTCCGGAGGACGGGCTGAGATGAATTTCGGCGGCGGCGGAATGCCCGGTGGTATGTCCGGCGGAATGCCCGGTGGAATGCCCGGAGGTAGTATGCCCAGTGGTGGAATGCCCGGCGGTGGAATGCCCGGCGGCAGATAAGGAGCTGGATATGATACGCATAAATAAATTGTCCAAGCGGTATAAGATAGGCAGCGAGGTAGTCAAGGCTCTTGACGAGGCTACTTTGCACGTTGCGAAGGGTGAATTTGTCAGCGTTATCGGGCCTTCCGGCAGTGGTAAATCCACGCTTATGAATATAATAGGCTGTCTTGACGTGGCGGATAGCGGAGAATACCTGCTGGACGGGATACCTATTGAGGACTATACGGAAAATCAGCTTGCCGCCGTAAGAAACCGGAAGATAGGCTTTGTTTTTCAAAGCTTCAATCTTATTCCCAAGCTCACAGCAGAAGAAAATGTGGAGCTGCCCCTTATATATCAGGGTGTGAGAAAAGCCGAGCGGGCAGAGCGGGTGGCTCAGGCGCTGGAAAAGGTAAAGCTAAGGCGCAGGGCGGCGCACTTTCCAACGGAGCTTTCCGGAGGTCAGCAGCAGCGCGTTGCCATTGCCCGCGCCATTGTAACGCGGCCTTCACTCATCCTTGCAGACGAGCCGACGGGCAATCTTGATTCCAAAACCACCTTGGAAATAATGGACATTTTCCACGAACTGCATCAGCAGGGGAATACCATCCTGCTCATAACCCATGAGGATGACGTGGCAATGCAGGCGCAGCGGCGTGTTCATATCATGGACGGAAGATTAAGCGAGGTGTATGAATGATATACGCACTTTTGCAGGCTGTGCCGATGGCACTCAAGTCCATTGGCGGAAACAAGCTCAGGGCTTTTCTCACTATGCTTGGCATAATAATCGGCGTAATGGCGCTGGTCATCCTTGTCAGCCTTGTCAACGGCGCTACCGGAACTGTGCAGGACACTATATCCCAGCTGGGTACAAATCTTTTGACGGTCAGCATATCGGATGACAAGGGGGATGCTATATATCTGGAAGACCTTGAGGAATGGACGGAAGATGCGGACATTGGCCTTGCGGCAGCGTGGAAGAATGAAAGCGCGGTGGGAAAATACGGTTCCGAATCTGCCACCGTACAGGTCTACGGCGTTAGCTCCGCCTACAGTCAGATTCAAAGCATCAATATCCTTTTGGGACGGGATATCAAAACCGCTGACGTAAATAATTCAAGCTATGTCTGTGTCATAAACGAAACTGCCGCCACGGAGCTTGTGGGTTATACGGACTGTCTGGGAGAGGAGATTTCACTCAACGGTGTGAAATTCACCGTTGTTGGTGTCATGGAGGACGATGAAAACTCCCTAACTGCCGTTTTCGGCAGCGGCTCACTGACAGTACATATCCCCTACAGCTCCCTTGTAAAGCTCAGCACATCCTTAAACGCTCAAATTGACTCATTTTATGTGGGCGCGGCGGAAAACAGCACTATAGAGGCTGCCGAGGCCGCCATTGACAGGATACTCTACGAGCGGCTTGAACAGGATGAGGATGCCTATGACATATCCGCTCAGGATGCCCTTGAGGACGCTATGGGCTCCATCACCTCCATCCTCACCCTTCTTTTGGGCGGGATCGCAGCCATATCACTTGTGGTGGGCGGCATTGGCATTATGAATATCATGCTTGTCACAGTGACGGAGCGCACAAGAGAAATCGGCATAAGAAAGGCTATCGGCGCAAGCCGGGGAACTATCTTGCAGCAGTTTCTTCTGGAAAGCACAGTGCTTTGTATGCTTGGCTGTATAATCGGTATTTTGCTTTCATGGGGCTTTCTGAGAATAGCCGGAGTGGTCGTGTCTGGGCTTGGAATGAGCTTTGAAATGGATGTTACAGTCGTGCTTATCGCGGTGGCTTTCTGCTTTGTCATCGGAGTGGGCTTCGGGCTGTACCCGGCAAATAAGGCGGCCAGGATGAAGCCTATAGACGCACTGCACTACGGAGGTTAATAATTTGAGAATATTCAAGAAAAAAGGAATTTATATCGGACTTATCATTCTGAGTGTTCTTGTTCTTGCAGCAGCTTTGTATTTTTCATACAGCCTTTCAGAACAGCTGCAAATGGAGTCTCAGATGCCAGATATGTCGCAAATGCCGGATATGTCGCAAATGCCGGATATGTCGCAAATGCCGGATATGTCGCAGATGCCAGATATGTCGCAAATGCCAGATATGTCGCAAATGCCGGATATGTCGCAAATGCCGGATATGTCGCAGATGCCGGATATGTCGCAGATGCCGGATATGTCGCAGACGCCGGATATGCAGCAGCCAGAAGCTTTTCAGGGCTTTGAACCGAAGCTGCTGGCACAGTCTCTGCTTTCGGAAAGGTTTATATTCATTCTTATGATCGCCAGCGCTGTCACTTTTGTGTTTTCGGTGATAATGCTCGTCATTATTTCAAAAAGGAATAGAAAACAGCACAGTGCGCAGGACGCAGCAGAAAAACCGGAAGAGGATGATTTCCCTGTAAGAAAGAAAAATCTGTACGGGTATTATCTTATTATGATCGTTGCGGCTGTGGTGCTCTTTTCTGCGCTTGTGCCCCGGCAGGAGTCAGAAAGCAGCGGGTTTGTTGCAGATATAAAGCTGATTGAAGCCACTGCGGACTCAGCCAGCATTGATATTGTATTGAAAAACGGCGGAGCTATAGCAGAAAATACCACAAGTCAGATATCCCTTGCAGGAGATATTAGAGTTGAACAGTGGCTTGTAAGCGCTGGCGACTATGTGGAGAAGGATCAGGCCGTTGCTCTGGCGGACAGGGACAGTGTTATTCTTTCTATCGCGGAGCTTACCGAGCTTATGTCACAGCTTGATCAGGAGATAAATGCGAGCTTTTCCGACACTGTTTCAAACGCCATATATGCTCCGGCTTCAGGACGGGTCAAGGCCATACACGCAGTCAGCGGAGTGGATGTGCAGGAAACTGTGAGTGAGCACGGGGCATTGATAAGACTTTCGCTGGATGGTCTTATGGCAGCGGAGCTTCAGGAAACTGAGGGAATGTACACAGGGATGACAGTAATCGTGCAAAGACCGGACGGAAGCTATCTTGACGGCAGTGTTGAAAAGCTTATGGACGGTGTGGCAACGATAACAGTATCGGATGAGCTTGCAGGATACGGCGAAATTGTCAGCATCTATGATGCACAGGGGACGTTGCTTGGCGAAAGCAGCCTTTATATCCACAGGGAGATATGTATAACTGGAATTGCCGGTACGGTAGAGCGGATAAACGTTACGGAAAATATGCCCGTGGGCACGGACATGGCCTTACTTATCCTTAAAAATACAGGTTTTTCAGGCCAGAGAGATATTCTTACCGCAAAACGCCGTCAGATGGAAGAGGAACTTACAGCGCTCTTTTCAGCCTATAATTCCGGCTGTATAAATGCTCCGTGCAATGGGCGTATTGCAGCAATCAATGAAGATATAAGCGTCGAAGCACTATCTTCAGCCGACAGCAACGCTCCGGCTCAGACTCCTGAAATGAAAAGCTACGCGGTATCCGTAGTGGAAGTGGAGGGGTCACTTATTACTGTCGCCTATACCGATACAGCAGCCAGTGTAAGTAAAGAGATAAATTTGGAAAGCGCCTTAGTGTTCAAATACGAAAACGGCAGCTATCATCCCTGCACATCTTCTGAAATAAAGGCAGGAGACAGTTTGGTGCTGGGTATGTACACCGATACAAGCGGACAGGAGAGCATTGACCATATTATTCTCTATCCCACAACCGTCCCGGGCGAAGCTGGGGCGCAGCATGGAAGTGCACACGGCGGTGCCCCCGGAAGCTCTCCGGGTGGTATGGCTTCATCCGCAGGCGGCATGGGCGCATCAGGCGGCAGTGGTTCAGCTATGTCAATGAGCGGCGCGGAGACTCAGTCAGAGACAGAAGACCCATTTGAACTGAGCAAAACTATACTGGCCTACATCACGCCTTTTGACAGTGCCGAAATCAGTATATACGTGGACGAGAGGGACATAAGCTCGTATCATGTGGGACAGAAGCTGGAAGTCAGCTTTGATGCACTTCGTGCCCAGAGCTATGTGGGTACTGTCAGCAAGATTGACCCTAACGGAATAAATGAAGATGGGGGAAGCACAAAATATACCCTCAGTGTACAGGTAGAAAGAAGCCCGGATATGCTCACGGGAATGAACGCCTCCACCGCTGCGCTGCTTGAGACCGTGGAAGCGGAAGTTGCCATTCCGCTGGCGGCACTGTGCGAAGAAAACGGGGAATGCTTCGTGTACACAGGCTACGATGAGAAAAATGATGTGCTGACGGAGCCTGTATACGTTACAACCGGTGTTTCTGACGGGGAAAAGGTACAGATACTTTCCGGCCTTGAAAAAGGGCAGAGATATTATTACCGATACGCCGAAAGCCTTAAATTCTCATAGTAATATCAAAAGCCGGAGTGTGTACAGCACTCCGGCTTTCGTTGTTCTCACTGATTAACAAATTATCCATTGTCAATGTATATATTCTGTGTTATAATCCCCGTGTATGCGTAAAAGCGTTTATAAATGTACATCCCATTTTTTTCTGAGGTGTTATAGTGAAAAATAAAAAGCAAAACTTTGAAATGACGGAAGAAAGAGTAAACCCCAGACTCGAGCGCGAGAAAAAGATCAGACAGGAAAAGCTCAACGGTCTTATGACAGTGCTGGATCGTATTTTCGGCTTCATGCTTGTCACAGCATTGGTTGTGCTGATTGCCGGAATAGGTGTTGTGTATGTTCTCACAAAAGGACCTTCCGAGTCTTTGCGTGATGAGTTTGTCATGACCATGCTGGAAACCAGAAGGTTTGACTTTATGTCGCGTCTGTTTCTGACTTCCGAAGAAGTTTCGGAAATCCGAAACGTGGGAGATGATACCGTAGTGGCGGATTTTGACTCGTCTCTTATCAGCATCGCCAGCGCCGATGCTATCGGCGCCGCTCAGATGGATACAGCCCAGTTTGCACAGGATGATGATGGCGATGGCATTATCTTTGAAGAGATAAAAGGCCCCGGCTATGCCGGTTATATGATCACGGTTCTGGACCCCACCCGTGTTCTGGTGGGCATGCCGGACACATATGGCGGCGTGGGTCTTACACTTGAGGAAATGGTGAACAAGTATGGTGCACTTGGTGGAATAAATGCCGGTGGCTTCAAGGATGAAGGCGGTTCCGGTCTTGGCGGCCAGCCTGAAGGTCTTACCATTGTTGACGGTGTGTGCTACGGTGACGGCAGCAGGGAGAGCGTGTTTGTAGGTCTGGACGACAAGGGCATTATGCACGTTGGCTACTATACTGCCTGGTCCGCAGAAGTCAATAATATCAAAAACGGCGTTTCCTTCGGCCCTGTACTTATCATGAACGGTCAGCCTGTCAATCCTGATTCCCTGCCCAGCGGCGTCAATCCCCGTACCGCGATTGGTCAGCGCTCCGACGGTGCAATTCTGATGCTGGTCATCGACGGCAGACAGGCTCACTCCATGGGCGCGACCTATCAGGACTGCATGGAAATCATGCTCTCCAGAGGTGCTGTCAATGCCATCAATATGGACGGCGGCTCTTCCACCAGCATGTACTACAATGGCGAATATGTTAACAGGAACTCCAGCACAGCGGGCGCTCGTCCTCTGCCTACCGCGTTCCTCTTCAGATGATTTGGAGGTAAGCTTTTGTGTCTTACAGAAAAAAGAGAAATAAGATAATATTCTGGGCGCTCCTTATAATATATACCCTGGCCATTGCAGCGGTTGTGGTTTTTGCTCTGCGGACTCTGTGGGATTTTGCTGATCTTTATGAGAAATCCATGCCCGACGATGTTATAGACAGCTACGTTTCCCAGCTGAGCACCGATCTTTGGGAGGAAGGACTTGCAGATACCATGTCTCTTATGGAGCACCCCTTCCAGAGTGATGAGGAATGCAAGGCTGTTGTTATGGAGCTGCTCAGCGGCGAGATCAACCATGTCCGCTCCGTCAGTGCCGACCCCAATCTCAATGCGTATTCTCTCAGAGTAGGGAAGAGCAGTTTTGGCAAGGTCTATCTGGTCAAGGACGAAACCAAGAATGCAAAGTTTGAGATAGAGCTTTTGGACAAGGAGATAGAGCTGCCCTGGGATCTGCGCCCGTGGCTTGTTCACAGTCAGGAATTTGACCTGAGCGGCCTTTATACCAGTGTTGAAGTTACTGTTCCGGCAACCTACAGTGTCCAGCTCAACGGCATTACACTGGGACCGGAGTATATTGTTGAGCAGGGGATACAGTACGATTCACTCAGGGATTTTTATGATGTGAACCCCAATCTCCCCACCAAAACTACTTACCGGGCAGATAAAATCATTGGCTACATTACTCCTGTCATACTCGATGAGAACGGCAGTGTATACGAAATAGACAGCAGCCGCGATGACTCCCAGTTCATCAAGCCCTGTGATCCTGAAAAATTTGCCCGCCTTGATGGATTTTGTTCCAAGTTCACCGAGAAGTATCTCAGATATACCTCGGGCATTATGGGCAAGCATTCCTCCGGCGGATACTCCGAACTCACCGGCTATGTTATGCCCGGCGGAGATTTGGACAAGCGCCTTTACGCAGCTCTTGACGGTTTGGGCTGGGCGCATACTCACGCTTTCAGGCTGGACAGCTATCAGCTTGTAAACGCCATTGATCTGGGCGAGGGTTATTATGTCTGCGATGTTGTGGCACAGACCACCTCCGTCACTCAGGGCAGCGGCGAGAGTGTTGACATCAATGAGCTCAAAATTATAGTATTTGACAATTACGGAGATATCAGAGCCCTGTCGCTGGCCTGATGATCCAAAGGAGAAGAAATGAACGAGCAGAAATCGTGCCTTTCTGTCACAGCAATTGTGCTGCCGTCCCTGAATCCGGACAAGAAGTTCAGAGCTGTCGTAGACGGTTTGATTGAAAAGGGCTTTGAACACATCGTTATAGTGGACGATGGCAGCGATGATGAGCACAGATCTTGGTTTGACGAGGTGGAGCGCTATGAAGAGACTGTTGTGCTTCATCATGATGTAAACCGCGGCAAGGGCCGTGCTCTCAAAACAGCATTTGAGTACGTTATTTCCAATATGCCGGAGATTGCCGGTGTCATCACAATTGACGGCGATGGTCAGCACCTGACGGACGATATTATTGCCTGCGGCGAGCGTATGCTTGAGCAGGAGGATAAGGTTGTTTTGGGCTGCCGTGACTTCAACCAGCCCGGAATTCCGCCCCGCAGCGTTGCCGGCAACAAGACCACATCCAGACTTTTCAGACTTTGCTACGGTATAGTCCTCTCTGATACTCAGACCGGCCTTCGCGCCATACCCTCAAAATATCTTCCTGCATTCTGCGAAATAGAGGGCGAACGCTTTGAGTATGAGACCAATATGCTCCTCAATATGAAGCGGATGGGCATAGCTTTCTATGAGCAGCCTATTGAAACAGTCTATGACCCGGATGACTACAGTTCTCACTACGATGCGGTCAAGGACTCCTGGCGTATTTTCAAGGTCATGATCAAGTTTATGCTCAGTTCTCTGGGCTCCACTCTTATTGATCTGGGTGTATTTTACCTGATGATGCGCTTTTTTGCCGCAGCTGCCGGTAAATACGCGGAGCTTCTGGCGACCGTTGTGGCCCGCGCCATTTCATCTTTCTTCAACTTCAACGCCAATAACTCCGTTGTTTTTGAAAATAAGAACGGCGGATACAAGAGGGCAATGTTCCGTTATTACTGCCTGTGCATCCCACAGATGTTGGTTTCCGCAGGACTTGTCACTTTGATAAACGGCCTTTTTGCCAACAGCCTGCCCATTGTCGCCACACTTATAAAGTTTGCGGTGGATATGGTGCTGTTTTTCATCAGCTACTACATACAGCGCGAGTGGGTCTTTTCCCAGAAAAAATAAAGCCGATAAAAACACCTGAAAATCATGGATTTTCGGGTGTTTTTTTACGCAAAGATATTGCTTGTCGTATTGTATCTTTTGCTTAATTTGCCGCTTTGTGACTGAGTGTAATTTGAGCATATTATCTTATCGACATTTTAACACCCATAATATATAATATGAACTAACACTTTAAATCGTTGGTGTTGGAGAAAAATTTGGAGGATATTATGAACAGAGAAAGACTTGGAAGCCGGCTTGGCTTCATTCTGCTAAGTGCAGGCTGTGCAATAGGCTGCGGCAATGTGTGGAAGTTCCCCTGGCTTACCGGCCAGAATGGCGGCGGCGGATTTGTGCTTATTTATGTGCTGTGTCTTCTGCTCCTTGGCCTGCCTGTTATGGTAATGGAGTTTTCCATAGGACGCGCAGCTCAGGCAAGCCCTGTTGTCATGTACAAAAAGCTTCAGAAACCCGGCCAGAAATGGGGGCCTATCGGTTATCTTGCTCTTCTGGGCAACGTATGCCTTATGGCCTTCTACACGGTTGTAACCGGATGGATGATTTATTACTTCTATCGCTTTATAACCGGCAACTACGTTGATCTCGGTTTTGTGAACATGATTTCCAACCCCGGTGTTAATGTTCTCTTCCTTGCAATAGCCGTTGTTGTTGGTTTCTTTGTACTTAGTTTTAATCTTCAGGGCGGCCTTGAGAGAGTTACAAAGTACATGATGGTTGCCCTTTTCGGACTTATGCTTGTGCTGGCTGTGCGCAGCATGACCCTTTCCGGTGCCGCTGAGGGACTCAAGTTCTATCTGCTGCCTGATTTGTCCAAAATAAACGGCTCCACTGTTGTGGCCGCTATGAATCAGGCTTTCTTCACATTGTCTCTGGGTATCGGCTCCATGGCCATCTTCGGCAGCTATCTGGACAAGGAGCGCTCTTTGATGGGTGAGTCCATCAATATCATCCTGCTTGACTCTTTTGTTGCTATCACTGCCGGTCTTATTATTTTCCCTGCCTGCTTCAGCTATAATCTTGAGGTCGGTGCAGGCCCCGGTCTGCTGTTTGACACAATGGCAACCGTGTTTGTCAATATGCAGGGTGGCCGTATATGGGGTAGCTTCTTCTTCCTCTTTATGGTTTTCGCCGCTTTCTCCACTGAGCTTGCCGTTTTTGAAAACATTCTGGCCTGCGTCCGTGAACTGACCGGCTGGAACCGTCCCAAGGGCTGCATAGCTTGCGGTATCGGTATTTTCCTGGTTGCCCTTACCACTGCTCTCGGCTACAGCGTCTTCACCTTCCAGCCCTTTGCAGCCGGTTCTGCATGGCTCGACTTCTGGGATTTCATTGTCAGCTACAATCTTCTGCCTCTGGGCTCTCTGGTCATCGCACTTTTCTGCTGCAACCGCTTTGGCTGGGGATGGGATAACTTTATTGCCGAGGCCAATGCCGGCAAGGGTTTGAAGGTTCAGCCCTGGATGAAGCCCCTGTTCCGTTACTTTGTACCTGTGGTAGTTGTTTTCCTTTACATCTACGGTCTGGTGACTTTTGCCTGGAACTGACAGATTTTTATAAACTGCGATCCCGGAGCTTTATGCTCCGGGATCTTTTGTATTTGTTTTGATTATTGCAACATCTGTGCTATAATCCTCAGTAGTATAAAATGCGGAGGGCAACATGGAGGAAAAACTTGGCTTCTGGGAAGAAAAGCGAAAAAGAATTTCGGAAATAATTGAAGTAGGTTCATCCGGTGACTGGATAAGCAGGGCTTATGATATATTGAGCACTATGATGCTCTTTGTAAATCTTGCAGTAATGGTTCTTTTCACCTATCAGCCTGTAGAAGAGCGCTTTCATGGTGTTCTTATGGCCTGTGAATCGGTGACGGTGGCTTTTTTTGCTTTTGATTACTTCCTTCGGGTATGGACGGCGCGCTTTGTCCGCCCGAATGTGAGTGAAATAAGAGCTATATGGAAGTACATTTTTTCCTTTACCGGCCTTGTGGATTTACTATGCTTCCTTCCCTATTATCTGCCTTTCTTTATCCCCAGTGGAGCGGCCTTTTTCAGAATTTTCCGTGTAATACGTATTTTCAGACTGTTTCAGATAAATGCGTACTATGATTCTCTGAATGTGATAGCTCAAGTCCTTGACAGCAAAAAACAGCAGCTTGTTTCCTCTGTTTTTATCATATTGGTTCTTATGCTTGCCTCCAGCCTTTGTATGTACAGTCTTGAGCATGAGGCACAGCCCGATATTTTTGTAAACGCGTTTTCCGGTATATGGTGGTCGGTGTCAACCTTGTTGACCGTGGGCTATGGCGATATATATCCCATAACCACAACTGGACGGATATTTGGCATTATAATAAGCTTTCTTGGGGTGGGTATGGTCGCTATCCCTACCGGTATCATTTCCGCCGGCTTTGTTGAGCAGTATTCCCGCATAAAGCGCATGAGTGAGTATGCAAGTGAGGATGATATCCTGTTTTTGAAACTGCGCCTTGAAAAAGAAGATGCATGGTGCGGGAAGGATATACCGTCACTCAAACTTCCGGCGGGTCTTTCCGTTGCGCTGATACGGCGGGGGAGGGAAAACATAGTTCCGAGTTCGGATACCATTACTGCAGCCGGGGATATGCTCGTTCTGAGTTCGCAGGCATTGCAGGACGATAAGCACATTGAGCTTAAGGAGATTTCGCTTATGCGTCATCACCCGTGGAACGGCCTGCAAATAAGAGAGCTGGATATTTCACGGCAGACCATTATACTCATGGTCAAACGGGATAATAAAAATATCAGCCCAGTTCCGGAACTTGTTCTTCAGGCCGGAGACAAGCTGATAATGATAAGTCAGGAGCGTATATTCGACTCACATCAGATAAGAATATAAAAATAAGGCTGCAATCCCATCCCAATGGATTGCGGCCTGCAGCTTTTTATAAAAATGTGAAAAAAAAGAAACAACCCTTGACTGAGCATCTTACGACGGCGACAGCCAAGGGTTATTTCTCTGAATTCTTATTATCTAACATCAATGGTTACCTCTCTTTCGTTCAATTCCGGCCAGATCCTCAAACTGCCTGCAATGCTTCCGTCTCATTATGATCATATCATCAATTTCTTCGTCTCATCATCAGAAGCTATATATTAATCGGAAGTTTATTCAGTTGAAGATCCCCGGTAGTGACTCAAGGCTTATTTCCTGAGCCTTAAGCTTACCTGTACATCGGTATCACCCTTTCTGGCTATAATGTAACACAGGAATTGCAATAATTCAATACGCTAAATTGTATGAAATGAAAGCGACGCAATTGTGCAACACGATGAAAAATCTCGGAATTAAGCTTTGAAAACAAAAGCTGTATTGACATATTATACAAACAAATGGTAATATAAATATGTTGGGTCTTTATAAACACAAAGACCCAACTTTTTTATTTAACTCTCAGCTGCCAGAAAGCTACCGCAGCGGCGGACGCCACATTCAACGAGTCAACACCGGAATACATGGGGATATAGACACTATAATCACAGGCATTGATGGTTTTGCTGTCAAGACCTGAACCTTCCGTACCCAAAATAACTGCAAGCTTTTCAATACCCGAAAGAATGGGGTTATCAAGACTTATAGCTTGGGCATCAAGGGCAAGAGCCGCAGTTTTAAAACCCAGCTTTCTTAAAAAGGCAATGCCATCATCCGGCCAGCAGCCGGAAAAACGGCACCATGGAAGCTGAAAAACCGTGCCCATGCTGGTTCTTACAGCCTTTCTGTAAAGCGGATCACAGCAGGAGGGGGAGAGGATTATCCCGTCTATACCCAGAGCGGCTGCGTTTCGGAAAATGGCGCCCAGATTTGAAGCATCGACGATATTTTCCAGTACGGCAAGTCTTCTGGCGCTGCGGCAAATTTCCTCCGGCTTTTTTTCATGGGGCCTGCGCATTGCGCAGAGTACGCCCCGGGTCAGCTCAAAGCCGGTAAGCTTTTCCAGCACATCACGCTCTGCTGTGTACACCGGGATATCGGGACAGCAGCGGATAAGTTTATTTGCTTTTCCCTCAATGTGCTTTTTTTCAACCAGTAGGGAAAGGGGCTCAATGTTATTTTTCAGAGCGATTTCGATGACCTTTGTACCCTCGGCAATGAACATTCCCTTTTCGGGATTTTGCCTATTTTTCAGCTGTGCCTGAGTAAGCCTTGCGTAAACATCAAGCTCCGGAGCAGAAATATCCTTTATCTCAATTATTTCGGCCATCTTAAACACTCCTCAGATATGCTTTGACTGTAGAATGCTTGAATTATAGCATATTTGCGTGTATAATAAAATGAATATTTGTGCGGGGAGAGTCGGTTTTGACAAAATATAGGTTCAGGCTGGGCGTTTATATACTTGTAAGCCTTTTCCTTATGGCGCTTATTTTCGCTTTTTCTGCTCAGGATGCTGCCGCGTCGCAGAAATTGAGCGACAGCGTGCTGTATAAAATTTTATCATGCCTCAATTTACAGCAATTTATGGAGCGGTATGAAATTATCATACGAAAGCTGGCCCATTTTTCTTTGTTTTTCGCTTTGGGACTCAGCTCGTCGCTGATGTTTTTTGAACTTGGCCCATTGGGGCAAGGGAAAGTCCCGCCTCCAATCTGCGCTTTTATTTTCAATTTTCTTTATGCAGCAAGCGATGAGATACATCAGTATTTTGTGCCGGGCCGGTCGATGCAGTTTTCGGATGTGCTGCTGGACTCGGCAGGTGCACTGACTGCAATTGTATGCTTGTACACAGTCAGGAAGTTTATTTTCAAGTCAGGAGGGGAATGGAAGCAAGATGAGCAAACATCTTCCGCCCAAAAAAAATAAACATGAAAAAGAGCCGGAACCCAGCGTTCTGAATGTTCCTCTCAGGGAACGCAAGAGCAGCCGTATAAAAAACGAGCTGACAGAGCTGGGGTGGAAAAACTATGCTTTTATTGCTCTGTCGGCGCTTTTGCTTGTGGCGGCTCTAGCTGTCGGCGGAGATGGCATTTTGACAATCGGCCTTTTTGCTGCGGCGTTGGCGGCAGCAGCGCTTCAGGTTCTCCTGCGCGCCGTGGATGAGATTTTGAGTATTCAGCTTCTGGAGTCGGATGTGCTTGTTTTGCTGTCTGCGGCTTTGAGCTTTGCGCTGGGCCATTATGCCGGAGCTGTGCTTATAGTGCTCTGCTACCGCATTGTCAAGCTTGCCGAAGGCTATGTCCTTTCCGATAGCCGCAAGCTTTCGGAAAGCTTTACATCCTTTCTGCCTCAAAGTGCAAACCTTGTTACGGAGAGAGGTCTGCGTGAAACGGAGCCTGAGAAGATAGCGGAAAATGACATTCTTGAAGTTCGGGCAGGGGAAGTTTTCCCAGTAGATGGAACCGTTATTGAAGGCAACAGTGTGATGGATGCGTCTGTGTTCATTTCAGGGATGTCCGGAATAGCCGTAAGTGAGGGCAGCTATGTGCTCTCTGGCTGCACAAATCTCAGCTCCACTGTGAGAATAAAAGCTGAGTGTATGTATTCCGGTTCCAATGCGGCTGTAATAAGCGAACTTTTGGAAAAGGCCGACAAATATAAGCCTAGCCAGGAGAAACTGGCCGGTAAGGCTGAGCGTTTTTATACCCCATTGATCGTGCTTGCGGCGCTGGCTACCGCGCTGATTGTTCCGGCGTTCAGCGGTGAATGGCACAAATGGCTCAGCCGTGCTGCGGCAGTGCTGGCTATTTCAGGATGCGCAGGTCTTGCCATCAGCATCAATCACGCCTATCACAGCGGCAGGGTATGGGCCGCAAGAAAGGGCATAGTGTTCAAGGGCACCCGCTTTTTTGAGGTTCTTGCCGACACACAGACCTTTGTTTTCAATAAAACCGGTACTCTCACCGAGGGCAGGTATTCAGTTGTGGACATAGTTCCCATCGGTATGGATGAGCAGGAACTTCTTACTGTTGCAGCCCATGCTGAGGCCCACTCCGAGCACCCTGTTGCAAAGGCCATATGCAAGGCCTACGGACCATATCCGGAGCTTGGCAAAAGCACCAGATGTGAGGAGATACCGGGCAAAGGTGTCAGTTCCATGGTAAGTGGCAAGCACGTGTACGTAGGTAATGCAGCGCTGCTTGCAGAGCATTCAATCGAGACACCGCTGCCCAAGAAGGGCGGAAGTGCGATTTTTGTGGCTGTCAACGGGAAATGCGTGGGATATATTCTTTTGGTTGACAAAGTCAGGGAATATGCCTTTGACCAGCTTGAGCAGCTTCGTGTACACGGCGTTAAGAACATGGTTACTCTTACGGCGGATGTGCTGTCCGTGGCAAGGCCGCTTGCATCATCCCTGAACATGGACCTTGTACGTGCAGAGCTCAGTCCCGAAGCCAAGGTTTCGGCAGTGGAGTATCTTATGGCCACCAAAGCCGAAAGGAGCACTCTGGCCTTTGTCTCCAATGCTGCGGGAGACCCCGAAGCGCTTAGCCGCGCTGACACAGGCATCTCCATGGGCGCATTGGGCAGCTTTGATGCTTATGAAAAGGGCGATGTCCTGGTGTTTTCACAGAAGCTTGCAGCGCTCTCTGAGATAATGGGTATATCCAAATTTGTGCGCTCTGTGGGCAGATTGAATATACTTCTTGCCGGCGGAATAAAACTGCTGCTCTTTGTGCTGGCTATCAGCGGAGTGCTTGGCTTGGCAGCTGTTGTTCTGACAGACTTTGTTCTTAGCATGGTTATGTATTTTAATTCCTTACAGGTAATTAATTATAATTATAAAAAATGGAGGATGCGCAGATGAATAAAGCAATGGAATGTCTTCTCAACCGCCGCAGCATACGTAAATATAAGAGCGAGCAGATCAAAAGGGAGGAGCTTGGTGCCGTCCTTCAGGCCGGTGTATCTGCTCCCACCGCGAAAAACCTTCAGTCTCCGATCATTGTTGTTGTACAGGATAAGGAGACAATTGCCTTCATGTCCAAGCTCAATGCTCAGATCATGGGCGTGACAAGCGATCCTTTCTACGGTGCTCCCACTGTTCTGGTTGTTCTGGCAGATGCCAAAAATCCCAATGCCGTGGCTGATGGCAGCCTTGTTATGGGTAATCTTATGAATGCGGCTTATGCCACCGGCCTCGGCTCCTGCTGGATAAACCGCGCAAAAGAGCTTTTTGAAATGCCGGAGGGCAAGGAGCTTCTGGCAAAATGGGGCATTGAGGGTGACTATATAGGTGTTGGCAACTGCATACTCGGCTATGCCGATGAAACTCCCCAGATGAAACCCCGCAAGGAAAACTACATTTATTACGTCCTCTGATAAATGAACACTTACGATTTTGATAAAACCATCTACATAAACGACAGCTCTGCTGATTTTTTCAAGTGGTGCTTTTTGCGTAGACCCGGCGCTGTTATTCCAACACTTCCGCGTACTTTGATAAAAGCTCTTTTGTACGCTGCAAAAAGGATAGAAACCAAGGAACTTAAAGAGCAGGTTTTTTCTTTCCTTTGCAATCTGGAGGATGTGGATAGTCTGGTTGAATGCTTTTGGCAGGAAAAGAAGCAGGGAATAGGTGACTGGTATCTGGAGCGGCGGAGGGCCGATGATCTTGTCATTTCCGCATCTCCCGAATTTCTCCTGAAGCCGATCATGCGCGAACTGGGTCTTGCTCTGATAGCTACTCCCATGGATAAAACCACCGGTAAGATACCAGGTGAGAACTGTCACGACGAGGAGAAAGTGCGCCGTTTTTACGAGGAATATCCGGGCGCTCACACGGAAGAGTTTTATTCCGATTCTCTGACGGATTCACCTATGGCTAAAATTGCCGACAGGGCGTATATGGTTAACAAAGGCAGTCTCAGCCCATGGCCTGAGGAATATTTGAAATAAGAAAATCCGGAAAATCAATTTTATGATTTTCCGGATATTTTTCTTTACAAATGCATAAACTTATGGTAGCATAACGATAGTAAGAATTATTATTGTTATGGAGGTGCAGATGGAACAAAAACGTAAAAACAGCAAAAAGAGAACTGCCATATTGCATGCTCTTTCTTCAACCAGAGAGCATCCTACAGCTGAAATGCTGTATGCCGCGCTTAAGCCTGAAATCCCAGAACTCAGTCTTGGAACTGTGTATCGCAATCTGTCCGTTCTTGTGGAAGACGGTCTTGTCAGCCGTGTTGCCCATGTGGCCGGGCAGGAGCGTTATGACGCGCACACGGAGCCTCATGCTCACTTTGTCTGTAATAATTGCGGTCGTGTGATTGATGTGGATTTCCCCGAGATGATTAAGCCACTTTTTAACCAGATTTCTGACAATACCGGTTGTGTTGCAGAATCATATGTACTTTCCTTTAATGGTGTTTGCAATGTTTGTAAAAATAAGTTGAATAATTGATGTGAAAAGGAGAAAAATTATGAACGATAAAGTTGCTGCCCTTTTGAACGAGCAAATCAACAAGGAGTTTTATTCTGCCTATCTCTATCTTGACATGGCAATATACTACGATAAGCTTGATCTTGACGGATACTCAAACTACTACATGATCCAGGCTCAGGAAGAGCGTGATCATGCACTGCTTTTCATGAAGTATCTTCAGAATAACGGACTTGATGTAAGTCTTGACGCTATCGCCAAGCCTGACAAAAGTTTTGAGTCCGTGCTTGATCCTCTCCTTATAGCAGCCGAGCATGAGCGTTATGTCACAGAGCTTATCAACAATATCTACCATGAAGCACATCAGGCAAAGGACTACCGCACAATGAAGTTTCTTGACTGGTTTGTGGATGAGCAGATGGAGGAAGAGGACAATGCTGACAGCATGATCAACCGTTATAAACTCTTCGGACAGGATCCCAAGGGACTTTACCTGCTTGACCAGGAGTATGCGGCAAGAGTGTATACAGCGCCCTCTCTCACTCTTTGATGCACCGTAGGAAGTTTGGATATGAATAATATAAGAGCTGTCGCGGCAATCAGGCTGCGGCAGCTCTTTGAAATTTACACACAGTTCTTTCTTAAGAAAAATTAATAATATTCTTCCACAAATCTTAAGAAATATGGTGTATTATAAAAACGAGGTGAAAAAGCATGAGGATACTGGTGGTCGATGATGACAGGGACATAGTGGAGAGTATATCCCTATTCCTCTCGGCGGAGGGATACAGTGTGCTGAAAGCATTTAACGGGCTTGAGGCGCTGGAAAAGCTGAATGAAAACACTGTACATCTTATGATACTGGATATAATGATGCCGCAGCTTGACGGGATAAAAACGCTTATGAAGCTTCGGCAGTCCCGAAATATACCTGTCATTCTGCTTTCCGCCAAGTCAGAAGATGCAGACAAAATTCTTGGGCTTACGGCCGGAGCGGATGACTATGTTACAAAGCCCTTCAATCCTTCTGAGCTTGTGGCCAGGGTACGCTCCCAGCTTCGTCGCTATACAAGCCTTGGCTCCATTGAAAAAGAAAAGAATTATATTGTCACAGGCGGTCTTGCCATAGATACTGAAAGCAAAACCGTAAAGCTTGACGGCGAGAAGGTGAGGCTTACGCCTATAGAGTATAAAATTCTTGAACTGCTTGCAAAAAACAAAGGCAGGGTTCTGTCTGCTGACGAAATATACCGCAAGGTCTGGAACGAGGAGAGCGTGGTGGGTGACAATACCATCGCCGTTCATGTGCGGCATATCCGTGAAAAGATTGAGATAAACCCAAAGGAACCCCGATATCTGAAAGTTGTCTGGGGCATAGGCTATAAACTTGACTGAGGTGAAAACCATGAAAAGATTATTTTACTCTAAAGTCACAAAAGCAATAGCGTGGCTGTTGCTGCTGGCGCTGACGCTGGCCTTCGTGTATGAGTTGTACACAGCTGTGAATGAGTATATTTCCGACAGTGAGTACAGCGTTTATGACTTCAAAAAAGACTTTGAAAGCTCATCCACGGTTTCCGGCCTGCTCAATACACCGTTGCAGCTTCTTGTATCCGCATACAGAGAGACAGATATCGGTAGCGTACACATTTATCAGCCCACCGGGGAAATAATATACATGGAGTCAACTCCGGCGCCTACGCTCACACCCTCGCCGAAGATAGTGACACCCGAGCCTACAGCTTCTTCGCAGGCTCAGGCTGTATCAAGGCCGCAGCCGACGGTGGCTCCGATATCTGCCCCGCCCACGCCTTCGCCGACGCCGGCGGAAGCCGAGGCAGTCGATATGAACGTATATGAATATGTCCATGAGTATTTTTCCGCTATAGAGAACTCTGAGGGACTGGAATATTACGTCAGGATAAATGACGCGGTCTTCACCAACTGTGATGCAAAAAGTGAAAAAGACCTTATGGACAGCCGTTTTTATTATCTGGCTGAAAGGCGCTCTGACGGGGAGTGCAGCTATGAGTCCTCAGGCTACAGGGGCAGCACTAGGAGCCTTTATTCCCACTTTGGCTCAGATCATTTATACGGCAGCGACAGTATAGTTGTCTGCTCTGCCATAAAGGATGAGTATGCACAGCAGATGAAAGAGATATGGCAGGGGCAGGAAGCTGTTGTACGCCGCTGTTACGAGAGACTTCTGGTGCTCCTTGGCGGTATAGTTCTTCTGATAATATACCTTGTTGCCGCCGCCGGAAAGAATAGCGCCGGTGAAATAAAGCGCTCAGCCATGGACAAGCTCTGGACTGAGATTTATCTCGCCTTGATGCTTGGCGGCTCAATTGGCGCAGTGGCACTTTGTGCCGTTCTTATTGAAAGTTCATTGGGGACATATTACGGGGCCATTCCACAGTATATCTCAGAGCCTTTGATTTTCGTTGCGGCGGGGTTGGGTATGCTTATCACAGTAAGCTCTCTTTTGATGCTTGTCCGAAAACTCAGGCAGGGCAGATTTTTAAAGGACAGCGTTTGCTGCATATTTATCGCCTTTGCATGGCGTATCGCCAAAGCAGTTATTTTCCGGCTTTTCCGCGCTTTGAGAACCGTCTGGAGATTTTTTGCCCGCACATGGAAAGAGCTTATAACTGAAACGCGCTCAATAATGGCAAAGAAAACAGGACGATGGCTCCTGGGTGGATTATCAGTGTTCAGCTTTCTTTTGTGGCTTTGCGGCACATTTACGCCCGATGCGCCCATCTTCCTGCTATTTGCCATCGTCATATTTGCCGCAGCTGTGTATGCTCTCATAAAGCGCGCCAAGGACATGGACGAGATACGCAAGGGCACAAAAGAAATAAAAGGCGGCAAGCTCAGTTATAAAATCTCCACACCTTACAGTGCAGACCTTAAGGAGCTTGCCGACGACATAAACCACATAGCGAAGGGTCTGGACGAGTCCGTTGCGGCAAAGCTGAAAGCGGAAAAACTCAAAACCGAGCTTATCACCAACGTCTCCCACGACCTGAAAACACCTCTGACTTCCATCATAAGCTACACCGAGCTTTTGTCAAAGGTGGAGGGCTTGCCCGAGGAGGCCGCAGACTATATCTCCATCATTGCCGGAAAGAGTGATAAACTTAAGAGACTGACTCAGGACCTCTTCGACATATCCAAAGTACAAAGTGGCAGTGAGACAATAGCCTTTGAAAGACTTGATGCTGCCTTGCTTATAGAACAGACTCTTGCTGAATATGAAAAGGAAATAAAAAACAGCGGTCTTGACTTTGTTGTGAAGCTTGAAAAAGATATCTATGTCAATGCTGACGGCAAAAAAATGTCCCGTGCCATTGGTAATTTAATCGGTAATATTCTCAAATACAGCCTGAGCGGGACACGGGTGTTTATCTCTCTTGCTGATAAGCACGGCAAGGCCAGTATGGAGTTTAAAAACATTGCATCATACTATATGGACTTTGACACAGACGAGATAGTGGGCCGCTTTGTCCGGGGGGATGAGTCCAGAAGCACTGACGGCAGCGGACTTGGGCTTGCTATAGCCAAAAGCTATGTTGAAGCCTGCAAGGGTGTTTTTGAGCTTAGCATAGACGGGGACCTTTTCAAGATAGTCATTGGTTTTGACAGAGTATAATTTGTTGTGGTATTTTGCATGAAATGATGTATAATATAAATACGGTGTTCGAAAAATAAATTTAAGGAGCTGTATTATGGACAACATCAAGGACATTGCAAAAAGACTTATCGAAATAATGAAGGACGATGACGAATTTGAAGCCAAATTTGACAGAAATCCTGCCAAGGCCATTGAGGACGTTCTTGGCATTGATCTGCCCGATGAAAAGGTAAATTCCATCGTCAAAATCGTAAAAACCAAGCTGGATCCGGACAACTTTGATCTGGATGACCTTCTGGACAAGGACAAGATTCCCGGCCTTTCCAAGCTGGGCAAGCTTCTCGACTGAAAAAACTGCACCGATTTTTGATCGGTGCAGTTTTTTAATCGGCATATTTATTTATAAATTCGGGGTGGATTTTGGAGTACATTATCTTCTGCTCGGAATATAGCCCGAAATTGCCTGAGAGTACATAGCTTACCGCTGCGGCAATGGCAAAGAAATGCAGATTGTCCGCACCGAAAATTTCAAGGCCGAGAAATATAGCGCTGATGGGGCAATTGAGAGAGCCGCAGAACATGGAAACAAGTCCGACCGCTGCCCCAAGGCCCACAGGCAGTCCCATAAGCTCTCCGATTACACAGCCTGCCGTGGCGCCAATGAACATTGCAGGGACTATCTCGCCGCCTTTGTAGCCGCAGCTCATGGTAATAACCGTGAAAATGATTTTCAGCAGAAAAGCCTCGGGTTCGGCATGACCGTGGATGGCGTGCTCAACAATGTGCATGCCTGCGCCATTATAGTCATTGGTGCCAAGAATGTAGGTGAGAATGCTTATGCTTATGCCGGCCACGGCAATTCTCAGGTAGCTGTCGGGAAAAAGCTTCTTGGCATATTTGTGGCCCTTCTTAAGACCTATGCAAAATATGATGCTCAGCACTCCGCACACTGCGGCTACCAGCATAGCACCTGCCACGTTGCCCGTACCCACATGGGGAAGCACCGCAAGAGGAAAGCTCTCCGGCGTTACGCCCAGGGCGAGAGCCAGATGAGAAGCCACAAGGGAGGATGTCAGGCATGGGACTATAGCGGAAAAGTGCAGTATACCCACACTGGCGACTTCCATTGCAAAGATGGCAGCTGTGATAGGTGTGCCGAAAAGGGCGGCAAATACCGCGCTCATACCGGTCATCACAACAACATGGGTGTCCTTTTCCGGCTGCCTCAGAAGATGCGCTGTGTGCCAGCCCAGCACGCCTCCAAGCTGCAAGGCGGCACCCTCACGTCCGGCAGAGCCGCCGAAAAGGTGGGTTATGGTGGAGCCAACAAAAATAAGCGGGCCGGTAGAGGGTGAAATGCTTGCCGGAGTGTGAACTGCCAGCAGCACGCCGTTTGTGTCTGTAGGGTGCAGGCCGCACTTTTTATAAAGAAATACTATCACAAGGCCGCCAAGGGGCAAAAACCACACGAGAAAGGGATTAGCCTCGCGAAGCCCTGTCACAAAACCGATGCTGTAACAAAAGGCGGTACCCACAAGCCCGCCGAGTACACCAAGCAGCAGCCCGATATTCAGCCATTTTATAAAAATCAATACATATGCCGCGTAGCTTTTGGCGGTTTTCTTATATCTCTCAAAATCCATTTGTCCTCAAATTCCTTCTCTTACCCGAAAGAGCACCCCAATTTCCGAACACAGAAATTGGGGTGCTTGGTATATGAATTATGTGCTTTAAACTCAGCCGACGATTTCAGCAGTGTCGCGGGCGATGACCAGTTCTTCGTTGGTGGGGATAACAAAGGCCTTGACCTTGGAGTCAGCGGTGGAGATCATAATGTCCTCGCCGCGCTTTGCGTTGGCAGCAGCATCGACCTCAATGCCCAGGAATGCAAGGTAATCCAGAACTGCCTTGCGGATGTCGGGGCCGTTCTCACCCACACCGGCGGTAAAGATGATGGCGTCAACGCCGTTCATTGCGGCAGCGTAGGAGCCTGCAACCTTTGCAACCCAGTAGGAGAACATCTCAAGAGCCAGCTTTGCGCGCTCATTGCCTTCGGCAGCGCCCTTTTCCAGATCGCGGAAGTCGGAGGAGATGCCGGAGATACCCTGTACGCCGGACTTCTTGTTCAGAACGTTGAGCATCTTGTCGATGTCCATATCGTACTTTGCCATCAGGTACTGCATAACGCCGGGGTCAAGGTCGCCGCAGCGGGTACCCATGGGAAGACCGACCAGGGGAGTGAAGCCCATGGAAGTGTCAACACACTTGCCGTTCTTGATGGCTGCCAGAGAGGAACCATTGCCCAGATGGCAGGAGATGATCTTCAGCTCTTCAATGGGCTTGCCCATGAGCTCTGCGCAGCGGGAGGAAACGTAGCGGTGGGAGGTGCCGTGGAAGCCGTAGCGGCGGACACCGTCATTTTCGTAGTATTCATAGGGAACAGCGTACATATATGCCTTGCTGGGCATGGTCTGGTGGAATGCAGTGTCAAACACGGCTACCATGGGAACATCGCCCATAACTGCCTTGCAGGCGTTGATGCCGGTGATGTTTGCGGGATTGTGGAGGGGAGCAAAGGGGGTGCACTCCTCAAGAGCTGCCATAACAGCATCATCTACCTTGACGGAGCTCGCAAACTTCTCACCGCCGTGAACAACGCGGTGACCCACTGCGTCGATTTCGCTCATGGAGCTGACAACGCCGTACTCAGCGCTGGTGAGCTTGTCAATAACGGCTGCAATTGCCTCAGCGTGGGTGGGCATGGGAATGTCAGAATTGAAAACGGGCTTGTCTCCGACAAGGGGAGTGTGCTTGAGGCGACCGTCTATGCCGATGCGCTCGCAAAGACCCTTGGCCAGAACCTCACGGGTCTCGGGATCCATCAGCTGATACTTCAGGGAGGAACTGCCGGCGTTGATTACCAGGATTTTCATAATAACAATCTCTCCTTCTAAAATCGTGGTATACAAGCTTGTATACCTAAAGTCGACGTAGTACAATAAAAGAGCACATACACTCCATATTGTAGTCTTTTTTTCG
>JAFQFH010000077.1 GCA_017398685.1 Oscillospiraceae bacterium | reverse complement strand
GCGTTTAGTACTCGCTTCTTATCTCCCGTCCACAGTGGTGCAATGAGGTCTTTTTTGGCACCGTCGCCGGTAAATCTATGCACAACCATATCCTCAGGTAGAATAGACACGCATTTTTTCAGTATATGAAGATACTCATCCATTTCCATGGTTCTGAATTTGCCTTCAGCATAGTCGGCAGCAAGGTCGGTATTTTTTAAAACGTGCAGAAGCTGCAGCTTTATGCCCTTGCAGCCTGAGTTTACCACATGACGGACAGTGCCGAGCATATCATCTTCCGTCTCATTGGGAAGCCCAAGAATCACATGGGTAACGCAGTGGATACCAATGCTGTTGAGTTTTTCGACTGCCGTGTCGTAAACGGATAGATCATATCCGCGGCGGATATACTCTGCGCTTTTTCTGTTTGTCGTCTGTAATCCAAGCTCAACCCACAAAGGCTTTAATTTATTTAGCTCCTCAAGGAAAAGAAGAACATCATCACCCAAGCAGTCGGGTCTTGTAGCAATGGAAATGACGGCTATGTCATCCCTATGGGCTACGGGAATATACAGCTTACGCAGGGTTTCAACCGGAGCATAAGTATTGGTAAAGGCCTGAAAATATGCAATATATCTTTCTCCGTGGAACTTATCAGCCACACGTTTTTTAGCTTTTTCTATCTGTTCATCTATGCTGAGAGAAGCGCTTTCCGCAAAATCTCCCGAACCACCCTGTGAACAGAAGATGCAGCCTCCAGTTCCCAATCTTCCATCGCGGTTTGGGCAGGTAAATCCACCGCTCAGACTGATTTTGTAAAGCTTTTCCCCAAATTCCTGCCGACAGTATTGATTGACACTTATCATGTACAGATTGCCATAACTAAGGTTCCGGTCAGCATAAGGCACAGACCGAGCAATGCCTTCTTGCTGAGCTTTTCTTTAAAAACAATATAGGAAAATATAACACTGACCAGTATGCCCATTTTGTCAATAGGTACAACGACGCTCACATCTCCGTTTTGTACGGCGTAATAGTAGCAAAGCCATGAGGCGCAAGTGGAAACTCCGGATAAGAATATAAAACAAAGTTCCCGTCTGTTCAGATTTTTGATCTGACTATGTTCACCTTTGATGAAAACTATAAGCCAAGCCATAATAAGCACAACGCCCGTTCTGATTGCTGTACCGAGATTGGATTCAACACCCGCTATACCTATTTTAGCGAGAATTGAAGTCAAGGCTGCAAATATTGCAGATCCAAAGGCATAGAACATCCAGCCATTACCGCTGCATTTCCTGCAATCCTGTCTTTTCTCCACCATGAGAAAAATACCAATGGCAAGGATAGATGTTGCAACGAGTTTTATGGCAAGATTGTCATGCTCTGAAAATAAAACTATAGCAAGCAGTACAGTCAAAACAGTACTCGACTTATCTATGGGAACGACTTTATTTATGTCTCCAATAGCGAGCGCTTTAAAATAGCAGAGCCATGATGCGCCTGTGGATAAGCCAGAGAGAACAAGAAATAAATAAGACTCACTGCGTGTCTCAGATAAAGAACCAGCAGAGCCGACAAGTAAGACCATAAACCATGATCCTAAGAAAACAACTACCGTACGTAAAGCCGTAACAAGATCTGAGTCGGTATTTCTGATTCCGCATTTTGCGAGAATTGTTGTAATTCCTGCAAAAAACGCAGAGAAAACAGCAGCAATAAGCCAAAGCATTTCATCACCTCCCGAATCGTTTATATGATACTCCAATTTATTCTTCTGTTCAAGTCTTTGCGGCACTGGGCGCTTCGCGCCGTCGCCCGCAATCTGCTGCGCAGAGCACATTCGACTGAGCCGGTATACTATTCCAAAAACAAAGAGCCGCCCTGCGGGCAGCTCTTTGTTTTTGGAGCAGGATACGGGAGTCGAACCCGCCTAGCCAGCTTGGGAAGCTGGAGTAATACCGATATACCAATCCTGCGAACGCACTGAGTATACCACGAAAATGATGCAAATTCAAGAGAAAAAGCAGAGGAAGAAGGGGCTTCCTCTGCCCATATCTGTTATTCCGCGTTTTTGTCAATAGTCTGTGATATACAGCGGATATTTTCAAGCTGCTTTCGCATTGCGGCGAGTTCCTCGGCCATAGGGTCAGATACTGTGATCTGGTCAACTTCACTGGCGTAGTCAATTTTCTGCCCGGACACCTTTACAACTCTCGCAGGAATGCCTACAGCGGTGCTGTTTGGCGGAACCTCACCCAGCACTACAGAGTTTGCTGCAATGCGACAGTTGTCTCCAACAGTGAATGGCCCCAAAACCTTGGCACCGGTGCCTATAAGTACATTATTTCCGATAGTGGGATGGCGCTTTCCGGTTTCTTTGCCTGTGCCGCCAAGTGTTACTCCATGATAAAGGAGGCAGTCATCTCCGATTTCGGCGGTTTCTCCGATTACTATTCCCATACCGTGGTCAATAACCAGCCGTTTACCTATTTTTGCGCCAGGATGTATTTCAATGCCGGTTCGCCTGCGGCTGGCCTGAGATATGAAGCGTGCAATCAAAGGCATGTTATGGGTGTAGAACCAGTGAGCTTTGCGGTGACTGCGTGTTGCCTTCAGTCCGGGATAAAGAAAGAAGACTTCCAGCGGACTTTTTGCTGCTGGATCCCTTGCCATATAGGCTGCTATTGTCTCTCTGAGGTCATCAAACATTAATCAAAATTCTCCTGAAAACATTTTAGTGCTCAGATAACGCTCCCCGGTATCCGGCAGCAGAGCAACCACGGTTTTACCCTCGTTTTCCGACAATGAAGCAAGCTTGATTGCAGCGTGGAGTGCAGCGCCTGAGCTTATTCCAGCAAGGATTCCTTCCGTTCTGCCAAGCATAGCACCTGCGGAATAAGCCTCATCGTCACTGATACAGATAATCTCATCAATTATATCCAAATCAAGAATTTCAGGCACAAAATTTGCCCCGATACCCTGTAGTCCATGAGCACCGCTTTTGCCCCGGGATAAAAGAGGGGATGAGGAAGGTTCAACGGCAACGATGCGAACATCGGCCTTTCTCTCCTTGAGGTATCGACCAACACCGCTTAATGTTCCGCCTGTTCCGACACCTGCAACAAAAATATCAACGTTTCCTTCGGTATCGCGCCATATCTCAGGGCCGGTGCTCAGATAGTGAGCATTGGAATTAGCCGGATTTGTAAACTGAGAGGGAATGAAGGAACCGGGCATTGAGGCTGAAAGTTTTTGAGCCTCAGAAATGGCACCGCTCATACCCTCCGAACCGGGAGTAAGCACAAGCTCAGCACCATATGCGCTCATAAGCATTCTGCGCTCCATGGACATGCTGTCCGGCATTACAATAATTACCTTGTAGCCACGGGAAGTTCCAACACAGGCAAGACCTATACCGGTATTTCCGGAAGTTGGTTCAATGATAACGCTGTTTTTATCTATAAGCCCCTTTGCTTCGGCATCGTCAAGCATCGAAACAGCAGCCCTGTCCTTTGCGGAACCCCCCGGATTGAAAGATTCCAGCTTTACAAGCAGTTTTGCCTTAAGACCGAACTTTTCTTCTACGCGACACAATTCCACAAGCGGAGTTGAGCCGATAAGTTCTTCTACGGAGTGATATATACCCATGATTTCACCTTATAAACACAAATTTGCCGCACAATAATATCATATTGGAAAAATTAATTCAATATTTCAGAAATAATAAAACCAGTTCCTTTATGGAATACAGTATTGTGTTACCAAAACATAGGGAACAAATATCCCCTCCGTCTGAAGTGGCTATTCTTCATCACTGAAAACGAAACCAAAGCCCTCAGCTATGTTTATACCGTCAGTATGTATATATACTGAACTGATTGACCAGAAAATCAATTGAGCTAAGTTCACTTGAATATCTTTCAACATATTCAGCAATTATATAGTCGGGCTCTGCTATATCAAGAATTTCGGGAGTGTAATGTAATTTATGGACAACATAAAGGTCTGAAAAAATTTCTGAGAGCGAGGGAATCATTGCAGCTCGGAATGAATCTCCGACCAAAAGCAAATTTGCCTGAATTTCAGCATCGTCGTTACTGAAATGGGACAATTCTTCCATGTTATATTCTGCCTCAAATTTATCCCAGTCTACAGCGACGGTATCTTTGATCTCGTATTCAATTTCATCATTAAATACAGACATAAGGCCAACCATTTCGGCAAGATCGCAGTTAGCACAGTAATGATAATCATCCCGGAGATTTTTTGTTGTGATATCTCTTTCTGACAATTCAGGGATATCTATTCCCCATGAAGCAAGAGTATCTCTGACACCAATATATCCACCCAATTTATTCCAATGAGTATCATAACGGTAGTATACATCAGTATCCAGATGAGCTGACAAAAGATTTTCCTTTGGAGAGATAATGTTAACCCCATTATTGTACAGATAGTCTATCATAATATCTGTGGCAGATACTTCACTGTGTGAATATGTGTCCGGCATAAATTCTGAGTAAATATTTTCTTTATTTGGAGCGATCAATATAGCCAGCTCAATTCCCTTGCTTTCCAGCTGGCTTTGAGTATATACAATGGCATCAAGGGTGTTTTTCATTTCCTCAGCAGAGTACAGGTTTGTTCCCTCATAATCGGCAATAGGGTCGCCATCATTGGTACTTTTATAAAAAAGCCAGTTATCTTTGCCCTCCAGCACCTGAATAGACTGAATTTCACCCAAAACATAATATGTAAATATTGAGTCGGCTTTTACCATAGCAGATTTCATGAATACCGGCCATATGGTATCAATGGTATCAAGCCCATAATCAAGTTTGGCGCAAAGTCTTGAAAATAAGCCATTGTCTTGTTCAGAACCATCTGCAACAGCGCTTACTGTTTCCGATATAGTTTCTACGATTACGGGATCCTGAATATCTGAGTTATCTTTTTCCAGATAGTATAAAAGAGTCGCTCCCATACTTTTGGCAAAGAGAAACCACGAAGCAAGGGAAATAACCAGAATTACTATCAGAATTACAGCAATATGCCACTGTATTTTTACTTTAAAAAACTTTTTCACAATCTGTTCTCCTTAAAAGTTGCCATATATAAACGGCGCATAGGACGAGTTGACGGAAGCACAAAGAGACAGCACAAAGATTGCAAGAATAAAAAGACCTCTGATAACATTGAAAAATCGTGATTGTTTTTCTTTTTCAAACCAAGTGTTCCAAGGCAGGCAAAGAAGAACGGCAATAATCAAAAAAGGAAGAAATGCGACTGCTTTGCTTTCAAGTGGGCCTGTACCGCCGCCAAACATCCCCAAGATATAGTCTGCTGCAGTCATTGAATTATCAGCTCTGAACGGGACCCAAAGCAAATTTATAAAAAACAGAGCATATATATGTCCGAATACGGTCTTTCCTATATTTTTCATAAATGGTATATACTTTTCAGCAGTCAGCAAAAGAAAGTATCCAAGTCCCCAAATAATAAATGACCAGTCGGCTCCATGCCATATTCCTGTTATCAACCAGACAATAAGCATGTTCAAAATGTGCCTTTTCATTGCACATCTGTTTCCGCCCAAAGGAATGTACACATAGTCTTTGAACCATTGAGTTAAAGAAATATGCCATCTTTTCCAGAAATCAGAAATACTTCGTGCCAGATAAGGTTTATTGAAGTTTTCTTTTATATCAAAACCCAGAAGCTGACCAATTCCAATTGCCATATCGGAATAGCCGGAAAAATCGAAATATATTTGGAGCGCACAGGCAATTGAGCCTATCCACAGGCCTGCACATGAATAAATGTTTCCTGCGGCAACACCATCAAAATAGTAATCGGACAAAATAGCTATTTTGTCTGCAATCAGTATTTTCTTAGCTAAACCTATTATAATTCTTTCGATTGATACAACGTAGTCCGTTGAATTTGCTCCGTAAACAAGACCGCTCTCAAACTCGTTATAGCGAATAATGGGGCCGGAACTTACTGTAGGAAAGAATGTCAGATATAAATAAACCTTCATCAATCCAGGGGTATTGGATACTTTTCCCTTATGCACATCTGCAATGAGAGAAACGGCCTGGAAAGTGTAGAAGGAAATCCCGATAGGAACAACAATAGTTTTGTTTGAAATAACAGTGCCTAAGATGGAATTCAGGTTACTGATTACAAAATTTGTGTATTTTACAAATAAAAGTGGGGTAATTGTAAAAATAATAATTACAGCAAGGATATATTTATTCCTTGTATTTTTTATAATAAAAGAAAACATCCAGACAAGTATGGAATAGCCACATATAAATATAAATGCGCCAACTCCGCCCCACACATAGAAAAGGCTGTTTGCAAAAAACAAAAGAATAATTTTCAGTGTAAATTTTTTGTTGCCTGCCCATTTGAATAGACACAAAAACCAAGGCAGCAGTCCAATTAAGAAAATATTGGTAGTAAAAGTCATATACTTAACCTCGCCCTGAAATAGTTGAACTATAATATCAATCTGACCCATTATCATAAACAAAAATAAAGTCGGAAAAGTATAGATACTTGTATCCGACAACGAAATAAAGTATAGCATCTGAGAAAAATTAAATCAACAGGAATAGCTCATGCAGATACAGACAAATCGATAATATCCGCATTAAAAAAATGTTACCATATGACTGCCATATATTCTGCGAGTTAATGGGGCGTTCTGATGCGCACGGAATAATCCGGCTGCTCGCTGAAAAAGGAAAGAGGTTTGGAAGGGACCTCTTTCCTTTTTGTTTAGCTGGGATTGTATAGAAAAAATGCTATTGAAACTATATTTTTCTCTTCCATCTGTTGTTGCTATGTGGTATTATAATACTATATATTGCGGTAACTGTATCCTGGAGGACATGAGATGGACACCAGAGAAAAAAGATATACAAAAATTGCAAAAAACAAGGCCAGAGAGTATCTGAGAAAAAAGAAAACGTATAAAACCAGGCAGGAAAAGAAGGCCTTCAGAATTGCCGAGAAATTCAGGATAAACCAATGGAAAAAATCACTTTCCGGTATGGAAGCGAGTGAGGCCGCAGTTCAGTTGAAAGCCTTTAAAGTGTATCGCTCGCGCATTGATCTTTTACGCAATCTGATTTTGCTTGGTATTTTTACTGTTGTGCTTGTCATCGGGATTATTGTGTTGCTTTGATATCTGAGGATTACTGTTATGAAGTACGATTTTCTTATATCACATATGACCTTGGAAGAAAAAGCGTCATTGATGTCGGGAGCCGATTTCTGGCATACTGCCGGTGTGGAAAGGCTGGGTATTCCTTCCGTTATGATGACGGACGGCCCCCATGGACTTCGTAAGCAGTCCGACGGGGGAGATCATCTTGGCCTGGGCAAATCCGTGCCCTCAACCTGCTATCCAACTGCATCTGCCCTTGCCAACAGTTGGGATGAGGCTCTTGTTGAAGAGATGGGACGGTATTATGGCCGGGAGGCTGTGGCTGAAAAAGTCAGCATGGTTCTTGGTCCAGGGGTCAATATCAAGCGCAATCCTCTTTGCGGAAGAAACTTTGAATATTTTTCCGAAGATCCCTATTTGAGTGGAAAGATGGCGGCTGCCCTTATACGGGGCATCCAGTCCACGGGTATATACGCCTGTGTGAAGCATTATGCGGTAAACTCTCAGGAAACACACCGCATGACTGTGGACTCTGTTCTGGATGAGCGGACATTGCGCGAAATCTACCTTCCGGCATTTGAAATGGCCGTCAAGGAAGGCGGCGTTAAGGCCGTGATGACCTGCTACAATAAGGTAAATGGCACTTATGGCAGCGAAAATCAGCATCTTTTAAGAGATATACTTTATAATGAATGGGGATTTGACGGTCTTGTTGTCACCGACTGGGGGGCAAACAATGACCGCGTTGAGGGAATAAAAGCCGGCCTCAGCCTTGAAATGCCTTCGTGCAAGGGCATTACCGATAAGCAGATTGTCCGTGCGGTCAAAGATGGCCTTTTGGACGAAAAGTTCCTTGATGAGCAGGTTGAGAGAGTTCTTGACATGGTTTTCACTACCGGAAAAGCTCTCGAACTCAGCTCGGACTATGACAGAGCGCAGCATCACCTTTTTGCACAGAAGATGGCAGAGGAAACGGCTGTGCTGCTCAAAAACGAGGACGATATTCTCCCGATAAAAGGGAGAGACAGGAAAGTTGCGGTTATTGGCAGCTTTGCAGATATACCGCGTTATCAAGGGGCTGGCAGCTCCAGAATTGAGCCTACATCGCTGGATACTGCCCTTGGCTGCCTGCCTTTGGCCGGTATGACTGTTGCAGGCTATTGCGAAGGCTTTGAAAGGCACGGAGGAGAAAACCCAAAGCTGACGAGCCAGGCTCTTGAGCTTGCACAAAGAGCTGACGTAGTTCTTATGTATCTGGGCCTTGATGAGTACGCCGAAGCTGAGGGAAAAGACAGGGAAGATATCCTTCTCCCCGAAAATCAGATCGAACTGTTGAAGGCGGTATCGAAGGTCAATCCCAACATTGTGGTGGTACTTTCCTGCGGCGGTGTTTTACAGATGGAGTGGCATAAGTATGCCAAGGCGATTATTCATGGATTTTTGGGTGGCCAGGCTGGCGCGATGGCAATGGCGCGGCTTATCACGGGAAAGGTAAATCCGTCCGGAAAACTCAGCGAAAGTATTCCAATCAACCTTGCTTCCGTGCCCTCCTCATCCTGTTTTCCCGGCATGGAAGCCACAGCGGGATACCGGGAAGGCATTTATGTCGGCTATCGTTATTATGAAAGTGCCGGCGTCCCCGCCATGTATCCTTTTGGCTTTGGCCTGAGTTATACAAGATTTGAATATGATGCTATTGATATCAGCGATAACAAAGTAAGCTTCACTTTGAAAAATACAGGTGATGTTGCCGGCGCTGAGGTGGCACAGCTTTATATCTCGGCCCGTACCGGCGGGATGTTCAGACCCAGGAAGGAGCTTAAAGGTTTCGTCAGGGCATACCTTGAACCGGGTGAAGAAAAGCGCGTTTCAATAGAGCTTTCCGACAGGACTTTTGCTGTGTGGAGCATTATTGAAAACGATTGGGTTGTTGAGCCGGGCGACTATGATGTGCTCGTTGGTGCGTCATGTACAGATATCAGGCTGAAAACTTCTGTCACAAAGGAAGGTGAGCCTATTGAAAATCCCTATACGGGAGAAGCGTTCAGACCCTATTATGAAGCCTCTGTATACAAGGTGAATGATGAGAGTTTCAGGGCGCTTCTGGGAAGAAAAATTCCGAGGGCTGATTGGGACAGGACAAAAAAGCTTTCTGTAAATGACAATATTGCTCAGGGGCAGTATCTTGACGGAGGATTTGGACCTGTGTTGTATAAATCGCTCAACACAGCCGGAAAACTGCTGAATACCCTTGGTATGAAACAGACAGCTGAAAACCTTTCTTTTGTTATGGAAATGCCGTACAGGGGTATTGGAAGGATGAGCGGTTTGTTTGATGATGAGCAGATGAAATCCTTTATGAAGTTTATTAACGGCAATAATCAGGGCCTGAAAGAGCTTATACCGGCCTTTTTTAGTAAAAAGAGAAAATAATATTGAGTTTTAAGGAACAATCCACAATGTAACAATGTCAAAAAATTGAGATATCCACATTTTTATGGCAGTTTGCAGTCACACAGACGGAGGGACAAAGATATGAGTAAGAAACTTGTTTCATTGGTGTTTGCAGCAGTGCTTATTCTCAGCCTGCTGTGTACGCCTGCATGTGCTGTAGGTGTTTTACCTCAGCCCGACGAATATTACTACGGCAGTGGATACATTGCCCCGGACTATGGGTTTACGCCTGATTACGGTTTTGTGCCTGATTATGGTATAACTCCCGATTACGGTTTTGCACCCGATATGGGATACGGTTCCGGTGCCATTACTGGTGACTCTTATTCCTATTCCAACAGCGTACAGCCCCCATACATTTCGTCCAGCTCTGGCAGCGTACAGGGCAGTGCAGGTGGTGTACCTGTGGCACTGAGGGTTGATGCCTATTCTCATCAGGGGGCCAATCTTGGCTATCAGTGGTATGTTTATGATAGCTATGGCGGACTGACCGCCATTCCCGGCGCAAATTACTCATCCTACACCCCGGAATGTGTGTACGGTACCAGAACCTATTGTGTGGGTGTATACGCTGTTTCCGGCGGTTTTCGCAGTGATGAGACATATTCTGAGCCTATGAGTGTCACCTATACCGGCGTTGAGATAGTAACACTGCCCAGCAAGAGCAGTTACTATGTGGGGGACAGGGTCGATCTCAGCGGTCTTGCTGTAAGGGTATATGACAACAGCGGAACATACTGGACCAGCTATAACGGCAACGGTTTATCCGTATATCCTGCACAGATTACTTCAGCCGGCACTGTTGCTATTGAAGTGAGTGACGGGTTTTCTTCCGATGTTTTCTATGTCAATGCCGGAACAGAGGCACAGGGGAAGGCTGCAAATCACACCCATGAGTTCGGCGAGTGGGAAGTGACCAAAGAGGCAACCTGCGTCACCACCGGTGTCAGAACAAAAACATGTGCCTGTGGCGAAACTCAGACTGAAGAAATACTCAAAACCGAACACTCCTGGGACGATGGCACAATAACCAAGGAAGCAACTGCCAACAACAATGGCTCCAGACTTTATACCTGTACCATTTGTCAGGCCAACAGAAGTGAGATAATTCCGGCAGGCACACAAAGCCCCCGGCCTACTACAAGCCTTGATGCAGCAGCCGCAGCAAATCCCAATGTTATTATAAATCAGGGCAATCCCAATGCATCCGGCACAGGAAGTACATACAATAACAGCGGCAACAATACTTATTCCAATGCCAATGTACCTTCCTATGCCAGCAATAATCCCGCCAATACAAATGCAAGCATGCCCCAAAGCGGGACTCTTGATTCATCGCAGAACGCTGCCAATGCTGAAAATGCCAGCCAGACCGGTACAGTTACAAGAAACAAGGAGAGCTCCGGCTGGTGGCTCATACCTGTGTCTGCCGTTGTACTTGTAGGTACCGGCATAGGCGCATATTATCTCATGCAGAAAAAAAGCGGAGAGTAATTACTCAAATCCGATCTGAATATTGAAAGGAGAAAATTATGGGACTTATTCACGCCGCCATTGGCTCTGCAACAGGTGTGCTTGCAGAACAGTGGAAAGAGTATTTTTATTGTGAGGCTATGGCTGAGGATGTGCTTGCTGTCAAGGGCAGTAAACGCACTTCCGGCAGATCCTCAAACCGATACGGTTCAGACAATATAATCAGCACAGGCTCTGTAATTGCCGTTGCAGACGGACAGTGCATGCTTATTGTCGAGCAGGGAAAGATAGTTGAAGTTTGCGCAGAGCCCGGTGAGTTTATTTATGATGCATCAACCGAACCCAGCATTTTCTCCGGTTCGCTCGGTGATGGTATCCTTGAGGTTTTCAAAAATATAGGCAAGCGTTTTACTTTTGGTGGCGAGCCTCCCAAGGATCAGCGTGTGTATTATTTCAACACAAAGGAGCTTATCGGGAATAAGTATGGAACACCTTCTCCCGTACCTTTCCGTGTTGTGGATAGTAATATAGGCCTGGATGTGGATATTGCCATTCGCTGTTTCGGTGAATACAGCTACCGCATTTCCAATCCCTTGCTTTTCTATACCAATATCTGCGGCAATGTGAGTGAGGACTATTCACGCGACAAGCTGGACGGACAGCTGAAGACCGAACTGCTCACCGCTCTCCAGCCTGCTTTTGCCAAAATCTCTGCATTGGGTATCCGTTACTCAGCGCTTCCCGGTCATACCATGGAGCTGGCTGACGCACTCAATGAGGTGCTTTCTGCCAAGTGGCGCGATTTGAGGGGTATTGAGATCGTCTCCGTGGGTGTTTCAAGTGTGAAGGCCAGTGAAGAAGACGAGAAGATGATAAAGGAGCTCCAGCGCAACGCAGCTTTCCGCAATCCCCAGATGGCGGCAGCACATCTTGTTGGCGCACAGGCAGCGGCGATGCAGTCTGCGGCTGCCAATGAAGGCGGCGCGGCAATGGCATTTATGGGCATGAATATGGCTTCAAATGCCGGTGGAATAAACGCTCAGAGCCTTTATCAGATGGGAGCCCAACAGCCCGCACAGCCGGCAAAGCCTGCGGTAAATACATGGGAATGTCCCACATGCAAAACCAGCGCCAGCGGCAAATTCTGCACCGAATGCGGAACGAAGAAGCCCGCAGCAGAGAATGTATGGGTTTGTGAGTGCGGCGCAGAGAATAAGGGCAAATTCTGTGCCGAGTGTGGTGCAAAAAAGCCGGCAGGTGAACCACAGTACCAGTGCGATAAGTGTGGCTGGGAGCCTGATGATCCCAGGAACCCTCCCAAGTTCTGCCCTGAATGTGGAGACAGTTTTGACGTTTCTGATATTAAATGATAGCTTAAATCCTTGCTCCACACATTTTTGATGTGTGGAGCAAGGATGATATTGAGGCAAAAAATGAAAACAACTCGTTTTTTATGCTTTATTTTAATTTTTTCGCTGCTTTTTCTCTCTTCCTGCGCTTTTTCTGACGATGAACTGGTAGGAACATATACCTGTGCGCGCCTTGAGCTTGACGGGGAACAATTCCACGTACTTGATGTTTACCCCAATGGCTGTGTTCTTCAACTCAGTCAATGGGGGCAGGCCTGGCTCAGTGTAAATGGGGATCGCTTTTATGGACGCTGGGAGCTTGAGGGAAATGACTTTATTCTTGATATCAATGGCGAGCTTTCCACCGGCAGCCTTGAAAACGGTATCTGTAAATTAAGATTGTCAGGAAATGAAATGGAGCATGTGTTCCTCAGAGAGGGCGCGAGCCTGCCGGAAAATGTAGCTACCGTTCAGCCCATCACAGCGCAGCAAGTCTTTTGGAACGGTGACTGGTACGGATACTGGACTATAGAAAACGCCAGCGGTAATTGGCAGGATCAAAGTGGCCAGAGTTTTGACTGCTTTGCCCGATTTGAAATTGACAGCAATGGCTTGGGAAAAATGACTTTTTGGGATGAGATGCAGGATAGCTTTCATCCTGTTGCCGTTGCGCAGATAGCTGTTATTCCGGATGACAATTCGGATTGCGGTTCTTTGCAGATAACAGGCGGGGATTTCCTCGATTCCAAGCTTACACAGGGACAATGGGATGTAAAAACCGATGGATTTGATGCAGACAGTGTGTTTTACCTCCAAAATGCTGTTTATACCGGTACTGACGCTTCTTTCGAGTATAGTATAATTCTTCGCCCCTGGGGGCGGACATGGGAAGACATTGAGGCAACGCACCCTGATATTCTGCCTTATTTTTATTATGACTGGTATTTGCCTGCCCTTGCTTCGGGCGAAAGGATGCCGGACAGCTTTGAGTATTCCGATAAGAGCGTGATCAGATATACATGGAATGAGGATGAACAATAAAAGTATTGCGGGAGGTGACAAAACTTGTCAGACAAGATAACAAACTATAAATGTCCTGCGTGTACAGCACCGCTGTATTATGACGGAGAGGCAGACAGACTGCAGTGCGACTATTGCGGTAGCTCCTACACCGTCGCACAGGTAGAGGAATTTATGGCCGCAAAGACTGATGCGGCAGCTGAAACGACGGAGAACGAGAGTGTTGAAATTCCTGACACACAGGCTGACGCAGAAATTGAACTGGATGGCGCATTGGATGCACAGGATAATTCAAGTGGGCTGCATTGGGAAGTATCCGATGGAATGACTGCATATAACTGCCCTTCGTGCGGTGCAGAGCTTGTGTGCGATGAGACTGTTGCAGCAATGAGCTGTCCATATTGTGATAACCCAACTATAATACCAACCAGCATCTCCAACGCACTTAAGCCCGACCTTATCATTCCTTTCAAGCTTGACAAGGAGGCCGCCAAAGCCGCGCTCAGAGAGCATATGAAAGGCAAGAAGCTATTACCCAAGGTGTTTTCACAGGAAAACCATATTGATGAAATAAAGGGCGTTTATGTGCCGTTCTGGCTTTATGATGCAGATGTAAGCGCAGACTATGAGTTTTCAGGCACACAGGTTCGCTCATGGCGCGACGCTGATTTTGTATATACCGAAACACGCTATTTCAATCTTGAGCGCGCCGGATCTGTGAGTTTTGACAATATCCCCGTGGACGGATCAAAGCAGATGGATAATGAACTTATGGAATCAATAGAGCCCTACGATATTTCACAGGCTGTTGATTTTAAAAATGCCTATCTTGCCGGATATTTTGCCAACAGATATGATGTGGACTCCGACACAAACAGGGAGCGCGCCGCGGAACGCATCAAAACCAGTGTTTATAATGCCTTCAGCGGCACAACGGCAGGCTATATGTCTGTCGGTACAAGGCGCGGCAGTATTCATATGGACAAGTGCAAAGCCAAATACGCATTTTTCCCCGTGTGGATACTGAATACCACATGGCGCGGTAAAAAGTATGTTTTCGCAATGAACGGGCAGACGGGAAAATTTGTGGGAGATCTTCCGATTGACAAGGGGCTCAGGTGGAAATGGCATGCTATATATGCACTGGCGTTTTCAGCGGTTGCCTTTGCGCTCACATGGCTGCTGCCCATGCTTTGACGGGAGGGATGAGAATGAAAAGGAAAATTTTTTCCCTCACGATAGCACTGATTTTGTGCTTGAACTGTGGAATTGGAGCTTTTGCGCAAAGCGGAGAATTCATTTTCGATTTTGAAGATGTAGTTTCGGATGAGCAGCCTCTTGAGCTTAAGGCGCAGGAAATTTACGATGCTTTCTCTGTTGCCGTAATATACATAAGAAGCAAGAGTCTGGATGGGATGACAGGGGCGGAGTATGCCCAGCATATGTACTCTCAGTATGTTTCGTATCCTGATGCCATCGTGCTTGTGGACTGTGCTGAGGCAAGCTCCTACTTT
>JAFQFH010000076.1 GCA_017398685.1 Oscillospiraceae bacterium | reverse complement strand
TTGATGATTATAACTCAAGTGAGGCAATCGGTCGTGTAAGACTTGGAAAATTATATTTTTATTACAAGGATCTCGGAACCAAATTCTACGTTCCCTATGATTACATTGACAGGGTGTACACAAAAGAAGAGATGGTACAGCCTGATGACAGTCCCCCGTATTTTTACTATCGCATAATGCTCCGTCATGGAGATAAGGATTTTGCAAATCTTATTTTTGAAAAGAAAGAGCTTGTTGAAAAGGTTTACGAAAAGCTCAGGCAGATTGCCCCTGAAATCAAATATGGTCTTGAATAAAAAATTGCTGTCTCTTATTTTTCAAGAGACAGCAATTTTATACTACACGAATTACAGCCTTACCCGGGTCAATACTTTCGGGCAAAGGTGAATTTAAAATGACATAATCCATATCACTGAGAGCCGCAAGCGTGTAAGCGCCATGTTTTCCAAACTTCGATTTATCACAAAGGAAAACTTTTTTGTCAGCCTGCTCAAGTACACATCGTCTGAGTGAGTTGGAGGGTTCAGAATAATCCGCTATCCATCCCTTTCTGTTGACTGCAGAAGAGGAAAAAAACATAAAATCAATACCGAAGCGTTTAACCATGCTCTCCGCCTCCCGGCCGAAAAAGCTGAGACTATCTCTTGAAAACTCACCGCCAAGACAATATGCCTGAATTTTGTAACGATACAGGTTTTGCAGAACGGACATGCTGTTTGTAACGACTTTTAGATTTTTAAAGCGCGGCAGATGACTGATCAGGTGGAGAGTGGTGGTTGACTCATCCATGAATATTACGGCATCATCTTCAATAAGCTTTGCAGCTTCAGCAGCAAGGCGTATTTTCTCACCGGAGTTTACACCTATCCTGAAGGTTATCGGAGGAGAATCCAGCTCGGTAATACGTATGGCACCACCGTGGCTTCTGGCAACAAGCCCAATTTCCTGCATAGCAGTCAGATCACGCCGGATAGTTGGCATACTGACATATAGCTGCTTACTCAATGACTCAACGCTGACGTATTTACCGTCAGACAATATTTCCAGAATTTTTTTAAATCGTTCTTCTCTCATATCCACACCTTATGATCGTTTTTGATCGTTTATCAAAATATACGCCATGTATTGCGTAAATCGAAAGTATTATTTATAATGAAACAAAATAAAACAATCATCATCGAATAAATTTAAACAACGTATTTATTATAGTTTAGATTGTTTTTTGCGTCAACAAATATTATCAAGGACGGTCTTTTTAGATGAACACAGTTAAAGTGATCGCATTTGATCTTGACGGAACCCTCACTCAGCATAAAACCCACCTTGGCGAAAAGAACCGCAGCATCCTTGATAAGCTTTCCGAAAAATACAAGCTTCTCATGGTAGGCGCCGGTCAGTGCCGCAGGATTTTCAATCAGATGGATCAGTATCCTATTGACATTATCGGCAATTACGGTATGCAGTATTGCAGGTACGATGCCAGTATAAAAGACCTTGTTCCTGTATTCGATATGAAAGAACCCTGTGAGAGAGATAGTGTTGATAAGCGTATAAGTATGCTCAGAGAGCGCTATGGGTTTACCAGCTATGCAGGTGACAATGTGGAATATCATGACAGTGGTGTTGTTACATTTCCCCTGCTGGGTACTGCCGCAAAAATTGAGGACAAGCTTGCTTTTGACCCTGACAGAAAAAAGCGCAGCGTATTTTACCAGGACGTGAAGGAAACTTTTCCTGATTATACTGTTTTCATCGGTGGCTCCTCTTCCTTTGACTTTGCCCCCTTCCCCTACAACAAGTTCTATGCACTGAGCAAGTATTGCAAAGACAATGGCCTTAGTCACGACAATGTGGTTTATGTAGGTGATGATTATGGTCCGGGCGGCAACGATGAGGCCGTTTATAACTCTGATTTCAGGTTCATCTGCGTTGATGACTATACAAAGCTGGATGAATATCTGGCCGAGTTTATTTAAGGAGACAGACAATGATTATTGACAGCGCCGTTTTGAACGGAAAATGCAGCTGCGGCAGAGAGCACAATATGTCTACGAAGGCTGCATACATATCTTCCGGCTGCCTTGCAGAGTTTGAGAATATTCTTTCTCTCTACGGTATTTCGGGCAAGCGCTGTGCCCTTTACGGTGAAAATTCATATGCTGCTACGAAAGGTCTTCATCCCTGTTCAGAACAGAACATCGTGCTTCCCGCCGAAAACCTGCACGCCGATGAAAAATCCACGGCCCGCGTACTTGAGCTTATGCAGGATGATATTGAGCTTCTCATTGCTGTAGGCAGCGGTACCATACATGATATTGCCCGCTTTTGTGCACACGAGAGAAAAATAAGTTTTGTCTCTGTACCAACAGCCGCCAGTGTGGACGGTTTTTGCAGCACAGTAGCAGCCATGACATGGTTTGGCTACAAAAAAACAATGCCGGCCGTTGCTCCAGAGCTTGTCATTGCCGACATAGATATTATAAAAAACGCGCCTTTTGAGCTTGTTAAAAGCGGTGTCGGTGATATTATGGCGAAATATACCGCCCTTGCTGACTGGGAGATTGCTCATGAACTCAGCGGCGAGTATCTTTGCTCTCGCATATATGATATAATGCGCTCTGCCGCAGATACCGCTATGGCAAGTGTGGATGGTCTTATTGCGGGTGATGAAAAAGCTTACGAAGATGTTACATATGCTCTTGTCATGAGTGGGCTTGCCATGCAGATGATGGGTAATTCCCGTCCGGCTTCCGGCTGTGAGCACCATATTTCCCACATGATAGAAATGTGTCCTGCTGGTCTGGAGGTAGCTTTTTCTGCTTTACATGGTGAGAAAGCCGGTGTCGGCTCTGTCCTTGGAGCAACAGAGTACCACAAGCTTGCCGGAATTGATGATATTGAACCGTATGCTCTGGAGTATTCTCCGCTGAGCGGGCAAAAACTTAAGAGCTTTTTTGGCGAAGGTCTTATTGATGGCGTCATAAAAGAGAATGAAGCGGACTCTCTTGCTCCCGTTGACCGTATGAAACTCGTTTCTTCGTGGCCCCAGATACGCAGCATTATTTCAAAAATACCCAAGGTCGACTATTTCCTGGCCATACTCGAAAAGCTCAATGCTAAAAGGACTCTTGAGGACATTGGTGTCAACTCTGCGTATATCAATGATGTTCTTGATTACTCCCCCATTGTGCGAAACCGCCTTACCCTGATGCGTGTCCGGCGCATGATAAGACATTGAATACACAAAGAAATTAACGATAAGGAGATTATATCAGTGAGCGTAGGGATCAGAATAAAACATGCACTTAAAAAATACGGCGAGAATGTTATTATACCGGATCTTAGTCTGGATATAAAACAGGGTGAATTTTTCACTTTGCTGGGACCTTCCGGCTGTGGTAAGACAACCTTGCTGCGTATGATAGCAGGTTTCAACAGCATCGAGGGCGGCGACTTCTATTTTGATGACAAGCGTATCAATGAGCTTGACCCGGCCAAGCGCAACATCGGTATGGTTTTCCAGAACTATGCAATCTTCCCCCATCTGTCCGTTAAGGAGAACGTAAAGTTCGGTCTTAAAAACAGAAAGCTGTCCAAAGAGAAGATTGAACAGCTTTCCGACAAATTCATGAAGCTGATGCAGATTGACCAGTTTGCCGACAGAAAGCCCGAACGTCTTTCCGGCGGCCAGCAGCAGCGTGTTGCTCTCGCCCGCGCCCTTTGCATTGAACCTGATGTTCTTCTTTTTGACGAACCTCTTTCAAACCTCGACGCAAAGCTTCGCGTTGAAATGCGTACTGTTATAAAGAATATTCAGCACAACGTAGGTATTACAACCGTCTACGTTACCCATGACCAGGAAGAGGCTATGGCGGTTTCTGACCGTATCGCTGTTATGAAAGACGGCGTAATTCAGCACGTCGGCAGCCCCAAGAATATCTATCAGCGTCCCGCCAATCTCTTTGTTTCCACATTCATTGGCCGCTCCAATGTTCTTGAAGGTGAAAAGCTGGTCGTGGAAGGCGGCAAAACATACATACTCACAAAGAGCGGCTACAGGGCTGAGCTTTTAAACGTTCTTCCCGAATATCAGAATAACCAGGATATCATTCTTTCTGTAAGGCCCGAAGAGTTCCTTCTCAACACCGATATGTCTGTCCCCGGCATTGTAGCTACTGTGGATGACTGTGTTTTCCTTGGCCTTAATACCCATTACTTTGTACACCTTGAGTCCGGAGAAGAGGTTGAGATTATTCAGGAATCCTCCATTGACTCCATTATCGAGCCTGGCACTCAGATCAAGCTGACCCTTAATACCGACAAGGTCAATGTATTCACTGCTGATGGCAGCGCCAATATTCTCACCGGTGTCTGCAACGACTGTGTCTGACGCTCAGGCGGAGGTATTAAGATGGTTCAAAAAAGAAAATTTGAGGTATGGACGGTTGTTTCCATAGTTCTTCTCTGCCTTTTCCTGCTCTTTCTTGTATGGCCCTTGTTCGGCCTTCTGCAGCAGTCAGTGTTCAACTCCGACGGAGAGCTGACCGGCGCAAACTTCAACCGTTTCTTTACATACGTTGACGGTTATTACCTTAAACCCATTGGTAACAGCCTTAAAGTCACCATATGCAGCACTCTCGTTTCCCTTGCGCTGGGTATTCCTCTTGCATATTTCTACTCTTTCTATAAGCTGCGCGGTGCGAAGGTCATTTTCGTTATTTCTGTCCTTTGCAGTATGTCAGCCCCCTTTATCGGCGCATACTCATGGATACTGCTCATGGGCCGAAACGGACTTATAACAAAGTTTCTGAGCACGCTTCTGGGCGTCAAAGTTGGCAGTATATATGGATTTAAGGGTATATTGCTTGTTCAGTCACTGAAGTTTTTCCCGCTGGTTTTCATATACATGAACGGTGCGTTCAAGAATATTGACAATACCCTTATGGAAGCTTCTGCCAACATGGGCTGCACCGGTGTAAGCCGCCTTTTCAGAATTGTTCTGGCGCTGTCCATGCCCACAATTCTGGCAGCCGCGCTCATGGTGTTTATGCAGGCCTTTGCAGACTTCGGTACCCCCATGGTAATGGGCGAGGGTTATCAGACCTTCCCGGTAATGATATACAATGCCTACCTTGGTGAAGGCGGCGTGGATCGTAATTTTGCAGCCGCTCTGGCAGTTGTGGCTGTTATAATTACCGCTATTATTTTCTTCATCCAGAAATGGGGCACCAACAAATTCAAATTCTCCATGAACGCCCTGCATCCCGTTGAGAAAAAGGACTGCAAAGGTATAGGTGGATTTTTTATGCACCTTTACAGCTACCTGCTCATCGCTCTCGCTTTTCTTCCTCAGCTTTACATCATCTACCTTTCCTTCTGCAATTACAAAGGCTCCATCCGCCAGCCCGGCTACGGCTTTGTCAACTATCAGCAGGCCGCAAAGAAGCTGTTGGGCCGCTCCATCAAGAATACCGCTGTTATGGGCATCATCGCTCTGGCTGTTATCATAGTCATCGCAGTGCTCATCGCCTATCTGGTGGTACGCCGTGCCAGCACCTTCAACAATGCCATTGATACCATTGCAATGCTGCCTTACATAATGCCCGGCGCTGTTGTGGGTCTTGGTCTTCTGCTGGCTTTTGACAGCAAGCCTCTTGCATTGACCGGCACTTTTGCTATAATGGTCATATCCTTTGTTATACGACGTCTGCCGTATACCATACGCTCGGCTACAGCAACGCTGATGCAGATATCACCAAGTATTGAAGAAGCGGCAATAAGCCTTGGTGCTTCCAAGCTCAAGACCTTTATCAAAATCACCGTCCCCATGATGGCAAACGGTATTCTTTCCGGCGCTATTTTGAGCTGGGTAGCCATTGTTACGGAGATGTCCTCCTCCATTATTCTCTACAGCAACAAGAGCATAACTCTGACAATGTCCACCTATCTTGCCATACTTCGCGGCAATGACGGTATGGCTGCGGCCTTCGCAACCATCCTCACTGTGGTTACTGCATTGTCTCTGCTGTTGTATCTGCGCATTTCCAAATCCGAGGATATAAACCTGTAATTCAAAGTAACTGATCGCGTTTTACGCGTTAAAGTTAAAAGAAAACAAAAAAGGAGAAAAAACAAATGAAGAAGTTTCTGGCACTTGTTCTGGCACTGATGATGGTCATGTCTCTGACCGTCGTTGCAATGGCAGACGAACCCTCCGGCGAAGTTCAGCTTTACTCCACCATGACCGAGGCTGACCTGGACGCTCTCATCACCTGCTTCAATGAAGTTTATCCTGACATTGAAGTTGTTGTCACCAACGGCTCTGCCGGTGAGCTGACCACCCGTATCGACGGCGAGAAGGGCAACCCCCAGGGCGACCTGGTATGGGGCGGCATGGCTGACTCCGACGGCACCAAGTATGCTGAGATTTTCGAAGCATGGGTTTCCGAGTATGATGCAGAGAACATGGATGGCTACACCACTCCCAACGGCCTGTACTCCATGGATCACCTGTCCACCGTTGTTTTCGTTGTCAACGAAGAGCTTGAAGCAGAGCTGGGCCTGAACATCCAGTCCTACGAAGATCTGCTTGATCCCGCACTCAAGGGCAAGATCGCAACCGCAGACGTTAACAGCTCCTCCTCCGCATGGAACAACCTCTCCAACATCTTCGCTGTGTACGGCAACGACACTGAAGAGTGCTGGAGCTACATTGAGCAGCTCATGCCCAATCTGGTCGTCCTCGGCTCCTCCTCCGGCGTTTTCAAGAACACCCAGGCCGGTGAGTACGTTGTTGGCCTGACCTACGAAGATGGTGCAGTCAACCTGCTCAAGGACGGTGCAACCAACATCCGTCTCCAGTACCCCACCAACGGTACCTCCGCTTCCGCATTCGGTACTGCTCTCATCAAGGGCGGCCCCAACCCTGAGAATGCAAAGCTCATGATCGACTTCATCTGCTCCGCTGAGGGCCAGACCGCTATCGCTGCATATCAGGAAGGCACCCTCCGTTACACCAACGCAGGCTACACCGTTCCCGAAAATGCTTGGCTCACCCCCTCCGACGAGATCACTTGGGTTGTCCGTGACGTTGAGTACCTCACCGCCAACAAGGACAACATCCTTGAGCACTGGAACGAGCTCTGGGCAAAGGTCGTCGGCTAATTTACAGTTAACAAAATACAAGACCGCTTCGGCGGTCTTGTATTTTGAGTAAAACCAAGGGTTGTTATATTTTTCCGGTTATCCGGTGTAATATAAGAGTTTTTGGTATACTATTTTTCTTTTTTGGGAGACAGACATATGAAAATGTACGAAATACCTCAGTCTATTGACAAATATCTTGATATTGAGTTGGAGTGCAGCTGCGGCAGAACTCATTATGTTCCCATAAAATCTGTCCTGGTTGAGGCAGGAGCGATAAACAAGCTCCCCTTTTATGTGGAAAAATATGGATATAAACATCCTTATATCATCTGCGATGAAATCACCTATAAAATAGCCGCAAAAAAATGTGAGGAGCTGCTTGAAGAGAACAAAATCAACTTTAAAACAGTTGTTCTCAAGCATCTTGGCTTTGATGAAGCCACACTGGGAGAAATCGTAATCAATATGCCCATTGAAACCGATCTGATGATCGCCGTGGGTACCGGCTCAATAACCGATATGATCCGATACACAAGCTATAAGCTTCGTCTCCCCTGCTTTACCGTTGCTACCGGTGCTCCTATGGATGGCTTTGCCGCAAGCATCGGCATTGTAAATGTCAATAATCTTAAAGCCACTATGCAGGCTCACAATTCCGAACTTATTATTGGCGACACTGATATTCTCAAAACCGCTCCCTATCGTATGACAGTTGCAGGCTTTGGTGATCTTATCGGCAAGCTGACGTGCATTAATGACTGGGAATTGGCCCGCATCATAAACAATGAGCATTACTGCGGCAGCATTGTCAAGCTCGTTAAAAACTTCGTAGAGTCCGTTCTGAATGACTCTGGCAGGATAAAAGATCGTGAGCCCTCCGTACTTGGCGATGTCATGCGCGGCCTTGTCTTGTCCGGGGCTGCCATAAGCCTTTATGGCGATTCCAGACCGGCTTCCGGCGCAGAGCATCACATGTCTCACTATTGGGAAACGGTTATGGAACAGCGCGGCGAAGTACACGCAATGCACGGTGAGCAGGTGGCCGTTGGTACTGTGCTGGTTCTTATGCTTGCTGAACTGCTCGCAAAAACCAAACCTGACTTTGAAAAAGCAAGAAATTTTGTCCGTAGTTTTGACAAGGACCGCTGGTGCGAGGAGATTAAACGCTGCTACGGCAGTGCCGCCGGAGAAGTATTTTCCATTGAAGAAAAGGCAGGAAAGAACAATGTTGCTTCATGCCTTGCCAGAATTGACAGCATGGAAGCAAACTGGGATAAGATTGCACTTCAGCTTGCTACTCTCCCCTCCTCAGCATTCCTCAAGTCTGTTCTTGACGATATTGGCTGTCCGTCCACCCCTGCACAGATCGGAATAGATGCTGATACCCTGAAAGATACTTTCCTCTATTGCAAGGAAGTTCGTCCGCGCTATACCATTTTCCAGACAGTATATGACCTTGGACTTATGGACGAATTCTCCGATATAATCATAAATAAGCTTTACTGATAAAAGCGGTCAGGATTTTTCCTGACCGCTTTTATCAGTAATTTGTTTTGGCTCTCTCCACATCGAGAAGGTACGATAGATTACACTGTGGTACGATACTGTTCTCTGTAAGGTAAAGACTGTTGGATACATACTGAAATCCGTTTGAGGTATCGCGTACTGTGACCTGATGTGAAAATGCCTTGTCGGTACCATACCATTTATTTACAGCATCAACCTGCATTGTGAGCGTCCCGTCTGGGTTATACCAGTAGTCAACAACCTCGGGTTCGGAAATTCGCGGCGTATAGTTATATAAGCCCTCTCTGTATCCATAAAAGAAATAACCGTTCAATGCGTTGCTGTAATCCGAGATATTTTTCAATACGCCCTTGTCTATATTGAAATAATGACAGACCATCTGCTCGAATGTATCAGTTGGTATGAGGAAAAGGCTTGTGTCATCAACGTTTGAAAAATATTGCGCCGCATTATACGCCGCCAGATCATCTGTACCCATGTACATACCGAATATGGATGAATAGAGACTATTGAAGTCAATAACGCTGAAATCGGATTCGTTCCATGTAGTGGTAAAGAGATTGTTTTCAAAATAGCCCACAGGAGAGATATATTTGTCACACAAAGCTCTTTTGGTGCTGTCATATGGCAGAACCCTCACAAATACATATGAATTGATATTCGTGCGTTGATTATCATCAAAGCTGGCGGTGTCCCTGTTATATATAAGCCAGCCCTTTTCCGTGAACTGAACATCCCCGATTACGTAACGCCCCTGCGACATTACTCTGGGCATGCCATCCTTGGTCCATTCAGCAGACATAGCTATAAGATACCACATTCCGGATGTGCGTCCAATGTGGTACGCACTTATCTGGCCGTCATTATACACTGTAAAGTAGGTTACACTGATATTCTGATTTCCAGGAATTTGATTTCCGAACTGTACAATCGGTTCGGGGCTTCGCATATCAAGCTTTGCAAAAGCATCTACCGCAGGATAACCCATCTGGCCGATACGGTCAACCATTGCCCGGACAGTATCAAAGCTCAAAACAACGTTGATTGCTGTTCCTTTATCCGCCTGCTGATAAATTTCCCTGCAGCCCTCGGCAACAGTCATAAGCTCTTTCTGAACCTGGGCAATCTCGTCCTTATCGGCATCCTGTATGCTGTTATATTTTTCGGAAATTTTAGGAGTGGGCGGAATAGTTGGAGACGGATCTATCAACGTCACATCAGTAAACTGCTCGGCCACGGAAATTTCCTGCTCTGCTTTTCTTTTACAGCCACTTAGCAAAAGAAGCGAGAGCACAACAAGAAGGAATATTTTGATTTTAGCTTTCATATTTTCCTCCTTTCCTGAGCTGATTATAATATATTTCAGATAATAAAGCAACTGTGCGCGGTATATCCGCGCACAGTTCAAAGATCATAGCAGAGATATATCATGTTTTCAACGGGATTGGGATAATATTTCTCAATTTCATAAAAGCCCATATGCTCATACATTCTAACAGCAGCTTCAAGACCGGGCATAGTGTCCAGATACATATATTTGTAGCCCTTCTCCCGCGCCTTTTCAATCATCATTTCTGTCAAATGTCTGCCAAGACCGCTTCCTCGATACTGTGGCCGTACATAAAGCCGTTTTAGCTCACATATTTCGGGGCTGAATTTTTTAATTCCAACACAGGCAGCAGGCGTTTCGCCATCAAAAGCTATTATAAGAGCATTTTCCGGAGGAGCAAATTTCACTTCCAGCTGCTCGATTTCGTGTTCAAAGTTCTGCATGGCAAGGCAGCTTTCAAAACTTGGATCAGTTTTCAAAAGCAGATCATTATATTCTTTATATAACTGTGCCATCATCGCCTTGTATTCCAGTGCACACCCAAATTCAAAATTCATAAGCCTGCCCCCTTTTGACGATATACTATCATGTGCATCAAGGATTGGCAACAAATAAAAATTATGATAGAATACATATAAGTTTTGAGAGGAAAAATAAAATGTCTGATTTTTTCAATCTATACAACAAAATTTTAGACAGCATAGATACTGAAGCATACGTTGAAAACTTATATGCAGGTCCTCGTTGGTCCATAGCAAAGTGCGAAGGCAATCTTGGTCTGGCAATGTCAACAGAGGGCAGCACAATTGCGCCCATGTTTCACAAAAGGGCTGATATTATGCAGCTTTCTGAATTTTCCAAAGGGATAATGAGCTGGAATTTTCCGGAAGCAAGTCTTGCGATGGCGGCATGCAATGCATTTTTTAACCGTCCTGAGCGAATGGCGGAGTTCAAATGCTATGAGCCATACGAAAACTACTGCACAAGGGGGCTTAAGCTTTCCGGTGCGGTTATCGGTCTTGTCGGACATCTGACTATAACTGAGGAAATGCAAACTAAGGCAGAAAAAATATATATACTCGAAAAATCACCGCAAGACGGGGATTATCCTGACTCTGCCTGCGATTATATTCTGCCCAAGTGTGACATTGTAATTATTACAGGCAGTTCAATAATAAATAAAACCCTGCCGCATTTGCTCCAGCTTTGTGAGAATGCCACCTCCACCATTCTTACAGGCCCCACCGTTCCCATGTGTCCGGCTCTTTTGGACTGCGGAATTGATAGGCTGGCCGGCATGATTGTAACAAAACAGGAGGAGATGGAAGTTCATGCCACTTCCGGAGCTTTCGGCAGTCCATACCCCTACGGAACCACATTTCTTTTGGAAAAATAATAGAGAACAGGTTTTGGCCTGTTCTCTATTATTTTTAGAATCTTCCACTGTGTCCGCCATGAGTGCGTCCGGAAGAGCTTATATGGAATGTGCTGCCGCCTGAACCGCCGCCACGATTATCGTCATTATTCTTAGGTATGGGAGTTCTTGTAACCTGAGACCTAATGTAACGGTCATGCCTGCGTTTCAATTCAAAGCTGCCCTGACGCATGTAATCGGCCGCGTCGCGTTTTTTCTCCACATTCAGCATTTTTCTCTTCATTATTCCCACCGGGATAAATCCAAGAACAAAGCCGATGATAAGAGAGAAAACGACACCTTCAAGAATGCTGCTCTCTGGCTCCACATAGCTCACATCGTAAGCCACGCCATTTTTCTGTTCGTAATCAAGCAGCTCGGCACAGGCATCAAGATAAGCGTCAGCCGCAGCAGACCAATCGCTGTTTTTTAGATGTGGAAGATACTTTTCATCCATATACAGCTGGCCATAGTCAGTAAACGAATAGCCGGCGCTGCCGTAAGTGCTTATCGCAAAGCTTCTGTCCTCAACGGCAACCATGAAAATTATACCGTCGTCTCCGGTCCCGTATCCATAGCCGTTATAGTCGTAGAAGTCATCAGCAAAGGCTTGAGCAGAATATGCCCCTGTGCTTTTCACAAATACTGCAGCAACTTCACACTTATATTTTTCACTTATGCTCTCGGCTTTTGCGTTTAAATTCTGCACCGCTTCCGGATCCATAGCTCCCGCTGTGTCAACGACAAGCGGCAGCTGTCTATCTTCCGGTATAGCCGGGTTTGTCTGGATCGGTTGAGGCTCAGCCGGATCATCCGTCAGAGAAAGCAAGGGTGCCTCTTCTGATTGAGTAACATATTCCGGAGCGCTGTCATCTTCCAGTAAAACAAGTTCCCTTGTGGTGTCCTGTCTCTGGATGAGTATTTTTTCTGCTGTATCCAGATAGTCCCTTATACCCTCATCAAAAGTCCCAGCCTCATCAAAGGCAATCATCATTGTCTTTCCGTCGCCGGGCTGAAAAATCTGATCGGCACTGCCGGCATAA
>JAFQFH010000075.1 GCA_017398685.1 Oscillospiraceae bacterium | reverse complement strand
GATGATGACGATGATGACAATGACGAAGATGACGAAGAGCTGGAATACGACGGCATCATCTACGACGTGACCTGTCCTGTCTGCGGTATCGACATCAGCTTCGATGAGGATACTCTGGAAGAGGGTTCCATCGTCTGCCCCCAGTGCGGCGAGCTTCTCGAGTTTGACCTTGACGCCAAGGACGAAGAAGAGGAGAAAGAGGACGACTGATGTCCATCCTCAACCCTTGAGCTTGCCGGGGCTTACACCGAAGCTCTCCCGGAAGGCTCTGTGAAAAGTTGAATAATCCGCAAAGCCGCTGTCCGCAGCGGCTTTGTTTGCGTCTGTACCCTGACGGATAAGCCTTGCCGCCTGCAAAAGCCGCTTCTGGCGCACGTAGGCATGGACGGTGCTGCCGGTCTGGGCCTTGAAAAGGCGCATAAAATGATATTTGCTCAAATATACTTTCTCAGCCAGAGCTTCCACACTCAGCTCCCGGCTGAGATTTTCGTTTATGTAGGAAAGGGCGGCTTCTATCTTGGGGTCATAAAGCTTTTTTCTCTGCTCCCCTCTTGCCACGGCTATGCGGTTTATGCGTATAAGAAGCTGCATCATCAGTGTGTCGCGCATGGCCTGCGCCCCGAAAAGACCGTCATCGGCGCTTTTTTCATAGCTTTCAAACAATGTTTTCAGCTCATTGAGCCCGTCCTCACCCGGCACCAGCAGGTACTGTCCGCTGTGTCCGGCCCGGTCAAAGCAGCCGAGAAGCCCTGCCTCCGGCATCACCCGGTCAAAATACTTTCTGTCCAGATATATGATTATGCGCTCATAGGGCTCTTTCACGTCGATAATGGCCTTGTGTATGGTGTGCCGCTTTACCAGAAGCACGTCCCAGGGCCGCAGGGTATACACCTGATCCTCCACCGCATAGTCCACCCTGCCGCTTATAAGCACAACTATCTTGTCAAAGTCGTGAAAGTGGAAATCCCGCTCCTGACCGGCGGTATCCCGCAGGTGGAAGTAGCGGTAATTTTCGTGCAGATAGCCTTCCCGGCTGGCATTGGCTTTTATACTCATGGAGCTTCACCTCTTTCAAGAAGAATATACAGCATTTTTTGCAATGTTTCAAGCATTGCGTACAATTTACTTTGCGTTTTGTGGGAAATATAATGAAGCAGTAAACTTTGAAAAGGAGAATTTCGTCCATGAAGGATTTTCTTAAGAAATACTGGTTTATCCTCTCCATGCTGATAGCCATTGTAGCCGGCTGCATCACCGGCGCCGTGTGGCCCGGTGCCACCGCTCTGGAGCCCCTTGGCACCATCTTCATCAACATGATGTTCTGCGTTGTGGTGCCTATGGTATTTTGCTCCATCGCCTCTGCAATTGCCAACATGGGCTCTGCCCGCAGAGCCGGTAAGGTTCTGGGCACCACCGTAATTACTTTTGCAGTCACCGCCGCCATCGCCGCCGTCATCATGTACATAGTGGTCCGGATCTTCCCGCTGGTACAGGGCGAATACGTGGTCAGCGAAGGCGAGGTGGGCGCTACTCTGGGCCTTGCCGACATGATAGTAAACTTCTTCACAAAGCCTGACTTTACAGAGCTCTTCTCCCGCCGCGCCATTCTGCCCCTTATTGTTGCAGCCATTATCTTCGGCTTTGGCGTACAGCTCAACGGCGGCCGTGAAACCAAGACCGCCCAGCTGCTTGAGGACCTGACCGGCTGCATCATGAAGACCGTCAAGATCATCAGCTACTACGCCCCCATCGGCTTCTACGGTTTCTTCGCCTATCTGGTGGCCACCTACGGCCCGGAGCTTATCGGCGACTACAGCCGCACCCTTATTATCTACTATGTGCTGTGCTTTGCATATATGTTCGTGTTCTTCCCCATCTATGCCCGCTTCGGCGGCGGCAAGGGCGCAGCAAAGGAGATGTTCCGCCATCTCTTTGCTCCCGCAGCCGTCTCCTTTGGTACCTGCTCCTCCGTTGCCACCATCCCCACCAATATGGAAGCTGCCGAGGACACCGGCATACCCAAGGAAGTTTCCGACATAGTGCTGCCCCTTGGCGCCACTATGCACATGGACGGCTCTGCCATGAGTGCCATCATCAAGGTGGCCTTCCTCTTCGGCATCTTCGGCATGGACTTTGGCACAGGCAAGGCAATTCTTGCCATAGTCATCGCAGTGTTCTCTTCCGTTGCCATGTCCGGCATTCCCGGCGGCGGCGGAACCGGCGAGCTTGTGCTGTGCACCGTGTTCTTTCCCGATCAGCTGGCTGTGGCCTACCCCATCGCTCTGGCACTGGGCAATCTTGTTGATCCCCCTGCCACCATGGTCAACGCCGCAGGCGACTACGTAGCCTCCTTCATCGTCTCCCGCTACGTGGAAGGCAAGGATTGGCTGCAAAAGAAGCTGGCCAAAAAGGAACAATAAGCACAATAACAAATTCAGCTCCCCGTCTTTTTGAACGGGGAGCTGATTTTTCGTTTATATCAGGTCTTTTTCTATCTCACGGCCGCAGATGATGTTCAGGTTTCCGTTGCGGCAGCGAAGCTCGTCAATAAACTTCTTGCTTATCTTGGGGTCCTTGAGATTTACGCTGTAGGTCAGCTCCAGAAGAGTACCCATGTTGGTGGTGCGAACACGGATAAGGTCACAGTGATGGGCGTACTTTTCAAAGATATCGTCAAAAAGCTCGTCATAGTCCAGATTTTCCGGAATGGTTATCTTCAGCTGGCGCACTGCACCGCCCTCGCCGAAGTGAACCGCAGTAAGAATAAGCACCGCAGCGGAAAACACGATGAAAAACACAACTGCCAGCGCCACATAACCCATGCCGCAGGCAAGACCCAGCGCAACCGAGAAGAATATTCCGGTTATCTCCCTTGCAGAGCCGGGAGCGGAGCGAAAACGCACAAGGGCAAAGGTGCCTGCCACGGCCAGTCCCGCGCCCACATTGCCGTTCACCATCATAATGACCACAGTGACCACGGCAGGCAGCAAGGCCAGAGTAACGGCCAGAGAGCCGGTATGGAATTTCTTATATGTAAAGACCAGCGAGCCCAGAAAGCCCAGTACAAGAGCCACGCATATACATATCATGAACCGGTAAAGGTCTATTGGCACGGTAATTATACTTTCAAACATTCAAAATCACTCCGTTTATGAGATTTTCTTTGTAGCAGGTACCGTATTTGGAAAAGCCTGCGGGGAAAAGCTGATGTTCACTGAGCATCCGGGCAAGCCACATGGGGCAGGCCTCCGGGATTTTAAGCTCCATAAGCACATAGCCCTGGGGCAGTATGTTCTCCCCGTGGGAGCCTGCACTCAGCTCAAGCTCATAGTCCCGCCAGCGTATGTTTTCGTCAAAAGTGATGCGAAGGGACTCATCGTCCTTTGCCACATATGCCTGCCGGTCGCAGCCGATGAACACCTTGGGCTGTACCGGCGTGGTTTTCAAAAACCAGTCCACTTCCCGGACAACCTGTCCGTCCTGCGGAGCGCTGCGCTCTCCCGCAAGATAGGCCACAGCCTCCTCATGGCGCATCATTACCCGCCTTTTGTATACAAGGCCCTTGAACTTGCCCTTCAGCTCCACAAATACATCGTCATCCGGCTTTGGCACATTGTAGCTTCTGAGGCGGAGCTTCTCCTTGTATATGGGCTTGTCTATGGAGTTTCTGATAAGGCTGTAGTTATCGGTATCGTAGTAAATGGAGCAGACCGTGCTGGTAAAAAAGTGGTCCGGGCGGATATGCTCATCCAGCTGCTGGCGGAAGCGCTCATACTGCTGGGGGCATATCATGTACTTTTTCTCGTATCTTTTGAAGGTAAGCTGGGCTTCCGTCATACCGGCACCTCCTGTCTTGCAAAATTCAAAATCCGAAATAGTGTTCCTGTTCCTGAGGGCTGAGAAGCAGGATGTTGCTCAAAGACCGCTGGCAGCTCAGGCTCCATTGTCCATCAACTATCTGGGAGCGAAGATATCTGACCATAGCCTCCCAGTTTTCCTGTTTCATGCCGAAGCGGGCATAGTCCCTTGCCACCTCGGGGCGGATAAGGTCTGTAAGCCTGTCCAGCTCCGCTGCCACATTTTCATCGGAGAGGGTGGAATTGAGCACCTGTCCGGCTCTGGTGAGAAAGCGGTCCTTGAACTGGGGATTTTTCATCAGCGGAACTATAAACTCAGCGCACTGGGTGGATCTGGGGCTGAGCACGTTTTTAAAGGCGTGGACGGGGCTGAGCATGGTGCTGTCCAGATCGTAGAGCATAAAGCGCCATTTCCCGTCGCCCTCGTCAGAGCGGCAGTAGCGGATGTTGCCGTCATAGATATCGGAATTCACAGAATAGCCCTCTATTATCATCCAGTCTATAAGGCTGTCAATATCCACGATCTCACAGAAGGCCTGATAGTTTTCGTCCTTTGACAGGTCATTATTGTGGGCAAAGGCTATGACCTCCCGGTAGAAAGCAGAGTTCTCCGGGGCAATGGTCTTGTATATCATGACCGAGTCTGCGCTTAGGCCCATGTGGTTTGCATAGTGCTGCTCATTGAGCTTTTCCATGAGAACATAGATGCCGCAGTACTGGCCGTTTATGTACAGCACACAGTGCTTGCTGCGCTGGTTTGGCACACTGTCGGAGTATTGCAGGCACAGATTCTGCAAAAGCTCGTTTCTGACAATGGTTTCAAAATAGTCCTGCCCCGAGCGGATCAAAAAATCACTAAAGCGCGTCACGCCGCCGTCAAACACATCGTACTCCAGCTCCTCTTGCCCGTAGGCGCCGGAGAGCTTGAAGCTCATGTTCTTTTTCGGCAGCTCAAGACTGGTCTCCCCGTGCATCTCTATGCCGCCGGCCACAGTGAAGCTGCCCTCCTCTTCGTAAAGGGAAAGGCTGCCGGGAACGAGCATGTCCTTGCGCTTATTTGTGTACATCACGCGGAAAGCCGCGGCATCATCGGTGACAAGGCTCAAAACCGGCAGACTGTGCCCCTCGCCCACAATGTAGGAGAGCGTCAGGGCGCGGCTGGGCATTGCGCCCTTTTCAACGCAGACGGCCCGGACTATGGAGGTTTCATCCACTGTAAGGGGCTTTTGATATCTTTCGCTTTTTTCCGTGGGCAGGCTGCCGTCGGTGGTATAGTATATCTTCCCCTGGCCCTCCAGCTCCACTTTTATGCCGCCCTTGTCAAAAACTCCGTCCGGCGTCAGGGCGCGGGGCGTAGCGCTTATCCGGCGGCAGCCCCCGCCATTTTCTTCACCGGGGCTGGGAGAAGCAAAGAAGAAGCCGCCATTTTCCCCGTCCATTCTGCCGTAGGAGCAGCCGTAGGGAATATCACGGAGAAAAACGCTGTCTGCAAGGCCGGTTTCGGCGTGGCTCAGATATATCCGCTCCCGCTGGGAGTTGAGCTTGAAGTCCGCCTTGAGCTGTCCGGGATTTGCCGAAAGGGCAGAGTCATCGCATATTACGCTCAGGCACTGGCCCGGCTGGAGAGTTGCGGCGGGAAAGCGCCACATGGCAAGATAATCGTCATCATCGCTGAGGTAATAGTCGGAAAGCTCAACAGGCTCATGGGAGATGTTCTTCACTTCCAGCCAGTCACAAAAACCCAGAAGATTTTGCTTCAGATAGCTGTTGTTTGAAGTCATGGCCTCGCTTATTACAAGAGGGGATGTGTGCGCGAGAGTCTCCTGCCAGTTGTCGTAGCCCTCTGCGCTGTTGGGGTAGGCGGGACTGGGATAGAGACTCTCCTGCCAGTCGCCCTCTTCGTTTTTTATAAGGGCCACATCCGCCGTGTCGCAGCTGCACAAAGCCTCATCAACAAGCGCTCCGCTCCTGTCGCTAAGATACACCGTCTCACCATGAGAGAGGGCAAAGCCGCAGTGCAGCCGGGTATCTGAGCTTTCATTTTTATCCGCGTATATCAGAAGATACTCCCCCGGCATAAGCTCAAGGGCCGGGAAGCGCCATTTCACTTTGTCCTCATCGTCGGAAAGGCCGAAGCCTTCCAGACTTACAGGGCTGTCGGAACGGTTTGCAAGCTCTATATAGTCGGCAATACAGCCGCTTTCATCCAGACGCGTGGCATGGTTTTTCACCATAAGCTCGCTTATCTCAGGTGCACCGCTCTGCGCCTGTGCAGAAAAACCCTGCAAAGGAAAAAATACCGCCAGCGCCGTAAGAGTGCAGAGTATTTTCCTCAAATTTTTATTTTTTTGCATTTTCTGTCTCCACAAAACGCCTATTTCAAGTCATAAACCGTTTTATTATACCCCATTTTCAGCTTTTGTGTCAACAAATATATACCTTGTTGATTAAAAAGCCGCCCCTTGGTATAATGGGGCAAAATCAATCAACAGGCGGGTTGACAGCATGAAAACAGCAGTTATTATCGGCGGCGGCGCCTCCGGCATGATGGCGGCGCTGACGGCAGCCGAAAAAGAAAATATCCGCGTTATACTCATTGAGCGGCAGCAGCGGGTGGGGCGCAAGCTCCTTGCCACCGGCAACGGCCGCTGCAATCTGACAAATATTTACGCCGGCCCCGCAAACTACCACGGTGAGCAGCCGGGCTTTGCCGACTTTGCCCTTGAAAAGTTCACGCCTCAAAATACGCTGGACTTTTTTGCCGCCCTCGGCCTTGTGACCGTCACGGAGGACTCCGGGCGGGTCTATCCCCTTTCCGACTCGGCCAACAGCGTGGTGGATGTGCTGCGCTTTGCGCTGGATGAGCGGGGGGTGGAAGTCCGCTGCGGTGTTTCGGTGCGGGCGCTATTCAAAAAGGACGGTGGCTATACCGTCAGCACCGACGGCGGCGATGTATATGCTGACTACGTGGTGGTGGCCTGCGGCGGCGCGGCAGGCGAAAAGCTGGGCGGCGTGATGGACGGCTACGAGATTTTGAAAAATCTGGGCCACAAGCGCACCAGACTCTACCCCTCCCTTGTGCAGCTTATCACCGCCAGTGACTACCCAAGGGCTCTCAAGGGAGTAAGAGCGGATGCAAGGCTTTCCCTTTTCTGCGGAGATGAGCTTATGGCGGAGAGCGTGGGTGAGTTGCAGTTTACAGAGAAAGGCATTTCCGGCCCGGTATCCTTTGATGTTTCCCGTGCTGCCGCCGTCCTTGGCGAGGAGGGAAGGCTGTCGGTGGACTTTATGCGAAATTTTGATGAAAACACGGTGCGAAAGCTGCTGACAAAACGCAGGGACAGCTTTCCCAAACTTGAATGTGCCGAGCTTTTTACAGGCATGCTCCATAACCGCCTTGGGCGTATGCTGATAAAGTACGCCCGTCTCAACCCCTCCACCCCGCTTGGAAGCCTGAAGGATGCTGACATTGAGGCGGCAGTCTCCGCCTGCAAGGGCTTCCATCTGCCCCTTTGCGGCACCGAGGGTTTTGACAAGGCGCAGGTCACGGCAGGAGGCATCAAGACCGGCGGCGTTGACCCCCAGACCATGCAAAGCTGGTTTATGCCAAATCTCTTCATCTGCGGAGAGCTTCTGGACGTGGACGGGGACTGCGGCGGCTTCAATCTCCAGTGGGCCTGGGCCAGCGGACGCATGGCGGGGAGGCTGGGCGAATGATACTTGTGAGAAACCTCCGCATAGAGCTTAACGAGGATGAAACCAGCTTAACACAAAGAGCTTTAAGAAAGCTGAAGCTGCCGGAAAGCTCACTTGAAAATATAAAGCTTGTAAAACGCTCTTTGGATGCAAGAAAGAAAAATGACATCCACTATGTGTGTGCGGTGGCTCTTTCCGTCCGGGGCGATGAGGATAAAATCATTGCCCGGGCCAAAAGCGCGGATGTGGGCAAATACGAGAAAAAAGAATACACTATCCCCGCAGTCTCTCCGGAGACTCGGCCTGTGGTAGTGGGCTTCGGCCCGGCGGGGATGTTTGCCGGGCTGGTGCTGGCCCTTGCCGGCGCAAGGCCCATCGTCATTGAGCGGGGCCGCCCGGTTGAGGAGCGCACGGAGATTGTGGAGCGTTTTCGCACCGGTGGCGCGCTGGACAGTGAGTGCAACGTGCAGTTTGGCGAAGGCGGCGCCGGAACCTTTTCCGACGGCAAGCTCAACACCGGCACCAAGGACTGGCGCATGGGCTGGATGCTCTCCCAGCTTCATGAGCACGGTGCAGCCGAGAGCGTGCTGTATGACGCAAAGCCCCATATTGGCACGGACGTGCTGGTAAAGGTGGTAAAAAACATAAGGGAGCATATCATAGCCCTTGGCGGGGAGATACGCTTTGGCTGCCGCATGGAAAGCCTCCTTACCGAGGGAGGCAAACTCCGGGGCATTATCGTAAGCCACAAGGGCGAAGAAAAGCGCCTTGACTGTGATAAGCTCATTCTGGCCATAGGCCATTCGGCAAGAGACAGCTTTGAAATGCTTTATGCCCAGGGCGTACCCATGCAGCCCAAGGCCTTTTCCATGGGCGTGCGCATAGAGCACAAGCAAAGCGATATAGACCTTGCCCAGTACGGGCGTGCACGAGGCCAGCTGCCTGCGGCGGACTATTCCCTGAATGTGCATCTGCCTGACGGGAAAAGCGCCTACACCTTCTGTATGTGCCCCGGCGGCGAGGTCATAGCCGCAGCCTCGGAAAATGGCGGCCTCGTCACCAACGGCATGAGCTATTCACAGCGGGACGGTGAGAACGCAAATTCGGCGGTGCTTGTGACACTGGGTGTTGAGGACTTCCCCTACGAGGGCGCTCTCGGCGGTATGTACTGGCAGCGGGACATAGAAAAAGCCGCCTACGACTACGGCGGCGGAAATTATTGTGCACCCTCTCAGCTTCTGGGCGACTTTATGGCGGGCAGGCCCAGCGTGAAGGCCGCCTCCGTCACGCCCACGTACAAACCCGGCGTTATCTGGGGTGAGCTTCGTGATGTGCTGCCGGAGCGGATATGGCGGGTACTTGAAAATGCCATACCGGAGCTTGGAAAAAAGCTAAAGGGCTTTGATAATCCGGAGGCTGTGCTGACGGCTCCGGAGAGCCGCTCATCCTCCCCTGTGCGCATAAACCGCGACGAGCTTTGCCGCAGCGCCATAGCAGGGCTTTATCCCTGCGGCGAGGGCGCAGGCTACGCCGGAGGCATATCCTCCGCCGCGGTGGACGGTATGCGCTGCGCGGAGGCCGTAATACGGGATATACAAGCAGAATAATTTTAAATGCCGCCGGGTTTCCGGCGGCATTTCGTATTATTAGTTAAGGAAATCTCTCAGTTTCTTGGAGCGGGAGGGATGGCGCAGCTTTCTCAAGGCCTTGGCCTCGATCTGGCGGATACGCTCACGGGTGACGTTGAACTCCTTGCCCACCTCTTCAAGGGTGCGGGTGCGGCCGTCCACTATGCCAAAGCGCAGCTCCAGCACCTTCTTCTCACGGGGAGCCAAGGTGTCCAGCACCTCTTCAAGCTGCTCGCGCAAAAGTGAGAAGGATGCGGCCTCGGAGGGCTCGGAAACGTCCTCATCGGGGATAAAGTCGCCCAGATGGGAGTCCTCCTCCTCGCCGATAGGGGTCTCAAGGGAGATAGGCTCCTGTGCGATTTTCAGGATATCACGGACCTTTTCCACGGGGATGTCCATCTCCTGGGCGATCTCCTCGGCGGAGGGATCGTGGCCCAGCTCCTGCAAAAGCTGACGGGAGACGCGGATGGTCTTGTTGATGGTTTCCACCATGTGCACAGGGATACGGATGGTGCGGGCCTGGTCGGCAATGGCGCGGGTGATGGCCTGACGGATCCACCATGTGGCGTAGGTGGAGAACTTGTAGCCCTTGGTGTAGTCAAACTTCTCAACAGCCTTGATAAGGCCCAGATTGCCCTCCTGAATAAGGTCGAGGAAAAGCATGCCGCGGCCCACATAGCGCTTTGCAATGGACACCACCAGACGCAGGTTTGCCTCGGTCATGCGGTGCTTTGCGCTCTCGCTGCCCTCGCTCATCTCGATTGCCAGTGCAACCTCCTCGTCGGGGGTCAGCAGGGGGACCTTGCCTATTTCCTTAAGGTACATACGCACCGGGTCATCGGTGGAGAAGGTGTCCACCAGAGCCTCAGTCTCGCTGATCTCCTCCTCGGTGACTTCCTCGATGTCCACCAGATCGTCAGTCTCGGGCAGCACATCGTCGATGGGGGGCAGAGCGTCGGCGGCGGGGATATCTATGTCGATGCCGTTGGCCTCAAGGCTTTCATAGAACTTGTCCATGGTGTCGTTGTCCAGATTCATGTCCTCCAGGATCTCAAGCTCCTTGGTGGTCAGCTTGCCCTTTTTGCGGCCATGCTCCAGCAGCTCGGCAAGGCGCTCTTCCACGGTCTTGACAGGCTCGTTGGTGTCATTTTCCTTTTTCTTGGAGGTCTTTTTCTTGGCCTTGGGCTTTTCAACTTCCTCAGGTCCGGCCTGCTCAAGCAGTGCGTCTGCCATGTTTTCAAGCTCCTGTTCGCTGAATTTCATTTCATCTTTCATAACTTATCCCTCATATTTCTTTGTTTCTCTGAGTTTGTTTGCCAATGCTCTCAGATCGGTACTGTCCGACTTGAGCTCGTTTCTTTGCTTTATTTTTTCTATGTAGTCTCTTATACTGCGCTCGCCGTTTTTAAGGTCCTCCGGCTTTTGCAGCACCGACACAAGAAGCCCCATTTCATCATTTGTAAGGCTTTCGCTCAGTACCGCCGTGCTCATGCTTGCGCCGGAGCCAAGCCTTGCCGCGATGGCGCTGTATATATGCCCCAGAGCCTGAGAGGAAAAATCCTCCGGCTTTGGAAGCTCCTTGCCCTTTGCCAGCGCCCCGTCCAGATACAAAAGCCGGATAAGCCCCTCTTCCGCCATGGCAGAGGACGGGTCTTCATACCTGAGCCTTCGCTCACCGGGCTGTATGCTCTGCTCGGGCCGGGCATTTTCCCGGTTTACAGTGCGCCGCGCCTGGGAGTACAGCTTCTTTCGCCGCCGCTCCACCTCGTCCTGAACAAGCCTTGCGTCCACACTTGCCATCTGAGCCACCCGCATGGCGTAGACCTGCCTTTCAACACTGCCGGGGAATTTTGCCACAAGCTCGGAGGCTTCCTTTAAAAATTCCACCTTCTGCTCGTCGGAGGAAAGGTCGTATTTGGCGGTTATCTGCCCGAGGCGGTAGTCTATCTGGTGTTCGGAGGCCTCTATAAGGTTTCTGAAGGCATCCGGCCCTTTGAGCTTTATATACTCGTCCGGGTCCTTGGCGTCCTGCATTTTCAGCACCTTCACCTTCAGATCCAGCTTTTCAAGAATGGATATGGCCCGCTGGGCAGCCTTCACACCGGCATTGTCGCTGTCGTAGGCGATGATGACCTCATTGGTGTAGCGGGAGATTATCCGCGCCTGCTCCGGGGTCAGGGAGGTGCCAAGAGAGGCTACCGCCGAGTCAAAGCCCGCCTGATGCAGCGACACTACATCTATATTGCCCTCTGAAAGAATTATATATCCGTTTTTTGATTTTTTAGCCAGATTAAGGGCGAAAAGATTACGGCTTTTGTTGAATACAAGTGTTTCCGGGGTGTTGAGGTACTTAGGCTCGCCCTCGCCCAGAATACGTCCGGAAAAGCCTATCACATTGCCCCGCACATCTATAACCGGGAACATGAGCCGGTTTCTGAACATATCGTAGAAGCCGCCGTTTTTCCCCCTCTTCACAAGCCCCGCGTCCAGAAGCTCATAGTCGGTATAGCCCTTGTCCCTGAGTGCGCGGATAAGGCTGTCCCAGCTGTCGGGGGCGTAGCCCAGGCCGAAGTTCCGGGCAATCTTCGGGCTTATGCGGCGTCTTTGCATGTATTCCACCGCCGCTTTTCCCGCCTCTGTTCCCAGCTGTTCATGGAAGAATCTGGCAGCGTCCCGGTTTGCGTCCAGTAGCCGGGAGCGTTTTTTTGCGTCCTTGTCGGCAGCCTGCTCGGGGATGGCCATGCCCGCCCGCTTTGCAAGAAACTCCACTGCCTCCGGGAAGCTGAGATTTTCAATCTCCATCACGAAGTTTATAACCCCGCCGCCCTTGCCGCAGCCAAAGCAGTGGTAAATCTGCTTATCGGCAGAGACAGAGAAGGAGGGGGTCTTTTCCCCGTGGAAGGGGCAAAGGCCGAAGAGATTGGAGCCGCTTTTCTTGCCAAGGCGCACGTAGGAGGACACCACATCCACAATGTCGTTTCGCTCCGCCAGTTCCGTTATGAAATTTTCGGGAAAGGCCATTTACTTCACCTTGCTTTTAAGATGCTTCACGCAGTCCACAGTTTGCGTTCCGTCTTTACTTCACAGTCCATGCGAAGGGGATGAAAAGCTCGCCGTACTTCTCCATGGCGTAGCCGTCGGTCATGCCGGAGATATAGTCCACCGCGGCCCGCTCTGCGCCCTCACGCTCAACGATGAGCCGGTGATCTTCCGGCAGAGCCTCCGGGCGGGACACATAGTGCTCATAGAGCCTGCTCAAAATCCCCTCCACCTTGCTCTCCTCCCGCTTGGCCACGGGATTGGTGTACACATCCGAGTACATGAAAGCGTGGAAGAAATCAAAGGTTTTCTGCATTTTTTCGCTCATTTTGAGCTGCCCTTCTACGGAATTTGCGATAAGGTCCGTGAGGAAGGCGTTGATTCGGCTGCTGTTTTTATCGCCGCAGTTATTGCGGATAAGCTCCGGCACGGACTGGGCAGTGAGTATGCCTGCCCGGATGGAGTCATCCAGGTCGTGATTTATGTAGGCTATCCTGTCGCAAAGGCGCACAAGGGTGGCTTCCGGTATGTCATCGGGCGCGCCCTTGGTGTGGTTGAGTATACCCATGCGGGTTTCATAGCAGAGATTGAGCCCTCTGCCGCCCCGCTCCAGAATATCCGCCACGCGGAGGCTTTGCTCATAGTGCTTGAAGCCCCCGGAGTAGATGCTGTTCAGGGCCCGCTCCCCTGCATGGCCGAAGGGGGTATGCCCCAGATCGTGACCGAGAGCGATGGCCTCCACCAGATCCTCATTGAGTCCCAAGGCCCTTGCCACAGTGCGGGCAAGGCGGCTGACCTCAAGGGTGTGGGTAAGGCGGGTGCGGTAATGGTCGCCCTCGGGCTGCAAAAAGACCTGAGTTTTATGCTTTAAGCGGCGGAAGGACTTGGAGTGGGTTATTCTGTCGATATCCCGCTGGTAGCAGGTGCGGATATCGCATTCCTCCTCCGGATGCAGCCGGCCTTTGGACTTTTCCGCCAGCTGCCCGTAGGGGCCGATGATAAGGTGTTCCAGCTTCTCGCGCTGTTTACGGGGACAATCCACGGTGCACACCTCCTGTAATATCAAATAAAAAAGAGCAGTGAAGAACTCGTTTTGAGTCCCTCACTACTCTTATACGACGCGAAAAAATATTTCCCACTATTTTTTGAAAAATTTTTTCATCTCTTATCTGAGCGGCACAGCCCTGAAGCTCTCGCCGCCGGTGATACACCTTACGCTGCCTGCGCTCACATCGAAAATGCGCGCTGAAAGCTCTTCCGCCTTCTCCTCCGGCACCATGGCCTTTATGGTCACATTGGCCGCATATTCCATGTCGGACACAATGCCGCCAAGTCCCTGCACCTCGCCCTTGAGTTTTTCCGCCTGAGCGTAGGAACAGGGTATGTCCATCTCCACCCAGCGGCGCACAACGGAGATGCCGGCCGCATCCAGCGCGTCCTTGGCGCTTTTGGTGTAGGCACGCAGAAGCCCGCCTGCGCCCAGAAGTATGCCGCCAAAGTAGCGGGTCACAACGCAGACAAAGTTTGTAATGCCCTCCCGGCGGAAAACCTCCAGCATGGGGATGCCGGCAGTGCCCTGGGGCTCGCCGTCGTCGCTGTAGCGCTCGGGGCCATCCTTTATTATATAGCACCAGCAGTTGTGGCGGGCATCGTAGTATTTCTTTTTCATCTCGGCGATGAAAGCTCTGGCCTCATCCTCTGTTTCCACAGGCCGCACATGGCCCAGAAACTCAGAGCGCTTTTCCACAAAGGAGGCCTCGCCCGCCCCGGTGGGGATATAATACTCAGTCATCCTCCCACTCCTCTTTAGGCTCAGTGTAACCGGGGACAAAATCCTTCACTTTCCCGAAAAGCTCGTCCCGGACGCTTATCTTTGCAGTTATGCCTGTATCCGTGTACTCCATTTCAAGTACCGCGCCCTCCCTTTGCAGAAGGTCGATGAGGGCTGCTCTGGCATAGGGTATCTCCACTACCACATCGTGCCTGCCCCGATCCAGCATGGCGAAAAGCTTTTCCACCAGCGCATCCGTACCCTCGCCGGTTCTGGCGGAAAGGCAGACCACATCCTCCCCGTGGGGCAGGATGCCCACATAGGCGTCGCACTTGTTGAAGATGCGGATGCAGGGGGTGCTCTCCGCGCCCAGCTGACGTATAAGCTTGTCCACAACTTCGGCCTGAGTTTCCCACTCTGGGTTTGAGATATCTATAACATGCAAAAGCACATCGGCAAACTTAAGTTCCTCAAGGGTGGCTTTGAAAGCCTCCACCAGATGGGTGGGCAGCTTCCGTATAAATCCCACCGTGTCGGACAAAAGCACTTCCTGGGCATCTGAGAGCTTCAATCTTCTCGTGGTGGTGTCCAGAGTGTCGAAAAGGCGGTTGTTCGCGGGGATGGAGTCACCGGTCAGGCAGTTTAAAAGTGAGGACTTGCCCGCATTGGTGTAGCCCACAAGCGCCACTACCGGCATTGCGTTTTTCTCACGGCGCCTGCGCTGGGTGGAGCGCACCTTGCGCACGGCGGCCAGCTCTTCCTCCAGCTTTTGTATCTTGCGGCGGATGTGGCGGCGGTCGGTCTCCAGCTGAGTTTCGCCGGGGCCTCTGGTACCGATGGGGGAGGCGCCGCCGGATGCGGTCTGGCGGACAAGGTGGGTCCACATACCGGTGAGCCGGGGCAGCAGATACTTATACTGGGCAAGCTCCACCTGCAGCTGACCTTCCCTTGTCTGGGCACGCTGGGCAAAAATGTCCAGAATAAGGCCGGAGCGGTCCAGCACCTTCACGCCCAGTTCCTCGCTGAGAACCCGCATCTGGCTGGGGCTGAGCTCATTGTCGAACACTGCCAGATCGCAGTCATTTATGGCGATAAGCTCCTTAAGCTCCTGCACCTTGCCGTCGCCGATAAAGCTGCGGGGTTCGGGAGTGGCTCTGTTCTGGATAAGCATGGCCACGGTCTCGCCGCCTGCGGTCTCCACCAGCGCCGCCAGCTCATCCATGGATATGTCGCTGGAGCGCTCCTGCTCGGGCATGCTTGCCGCAGCCAGACCTGCCAGTACAGCTCTTTCCTTTTTTTCAATGGTGTTTTCTATTTTGATCAATCCTTTGTAAGCACATTTTGTATATTATACTTCAATTATTCCCGCTTGAAAAGCACAAATCAAAAGAGGGCTTTTCTCATCCTCTTTCTCCGGCAAAGCTCGCCCTTGGGCTCCACCAGAATAATGTCGCTGCCCACCCGCACGATAGAGTTCCAGGGTAGCACCACATCATCCTCCCTGCCCAGAAGTCCGAAGAATTTGGGTCTGCCGGGGGTGACTATGGAGATGAAACGGCCCTCGGCATCGTCAAACTCCGCATCGCAGATATAGCCCAGCCTGTAGCCTGTGTGCACGTCGATGACCTCTTTGTAGCGAAGATCGGAAAAATAGCTTATCATGAATAATACCACCTCCGTACTTATATGATACGGAGGCGGCGGCCTGTACTATTACATTTTTCTTCAAAATCTACACGGTGAGCGGATTCTTTTCCTGCTGCGGACTTTTATTTTTAGGGATTGAGATTGTGAGAATGAGTGAGTCCTCCGTCTCCTGCCTTTTTACCCCAGCATCTATGCCACCTTGCTTCATAAGGTCTATGCTGCGGGAGAGGGTGTTGAGAAAAACCCGCACATCCTTGAGGATAAAGCTTCGCCTGACTGCGCCCTTTTCCGGCTCCGGCGGCTCCTCTTCCTTGGCAAGGAGCGCATCTATATAGGCGTCGGTGGCGGCGACTGTCAGCTTATTGTCGATTATGTATTCAAGGGCCTGCCTTTGCTCCACCGAGGAGGAAAGCCGCAAAAGCGCCCGACCGTGGCGCTCGGTGAGGCCGTTTTCCCGGAGTGTGTCCAGAATATCCCGGGGCAGCTTCAGAAGTCTCAGCTTGTTTGCCACGGCGGACTGGGACTTGCCAATGCGTCTTGCAGCTTCCTCCTGGCTCATGCCGAACATGAGGATAAGCTGATTTATGCCCACAGCCTCCTCAATGAAGTCCAGGTCCTTCCGCTGCAAATTCTCCACCAGCGCAATCAGGCTTGCCCCCTCCATGTTCACATCCACCAGCATACAGGGCACTTCCCTCAGCCCCGCAATTCTGGCAGCCCGCAGCCTGCGCTCACCCGCCACCAGCTCGTATTTCCCCCCTCTTATCCTCACGGTCAGAGGGTTCAGTATCCCGTAGCTCTTGATGCTCTCACTCAGTTCCCTCAAGGACTCTTCGTCAAAATTCTTTCTCGGCTGCACCGGACAGGGATCAATGTCCTCGGTGCAAAGATATACCACGCCGCCCTTTCTCAATCCCGGACGGCTGCGCAGTGCCTGCATCACAAAACCTCCTTTATCTTGTGGCTGTGCAAGCAAAGCTTATACCATATATTGCGAAAAACTCCTCGAAAGAGGGTGCATAGAGCTGAAAAACTGCCCTGAACTTTTCGTTCAGGGCAGGGATGATTATGTATAAAGATCAGACCTTGAAGTTGACAGAGGTAGAGCCCTTGTGATCCTGATCGAACTCGTAGTCCTTGCCGGGGAGGATGGCGTTGAGGAGAATGCCGGTGAGGGCTGCAACTGCCAGACCGGTAAGGGTGAGGGTGATGTTGCCGATGGGGATCATGATGTTGCCGGTGTAGCTTACGCCGATGGCCAGAACCAGAATGAGAGCGGCAATGATAACGTTGCGGCTGTTGGTGAAGTCAACATGGTTTTCAACAACGTTGCGCACACCGACTGCGGAGATCATACCGTAGAGCACCAGAGACACGCCGCCGATGGTGGCGGTGGGCATGGAGGAGATGAGAGCGGAGAACTTGGGGCAGAAGGAGAAGATGATGGCTAGAACCGCGGCGATGCGGATAACACGGGGGTCATAGACCTTGGAGAGTGCCAGAACGCCGGTGTTTTCGCCGTAGGTGGTGTTTGCAGGAGCGCCGAAAACGGAAGCCAGAGCGGTTGCCAGACCGTCGCCCATGAGGGTGCGGTGGAAGCCGGGGTCTTCAATGTAGTTGCGCTCGCAGGTGGAGGAGATGGCGCACATGTCGCCGATATGCTCGGTCATGGTGGCAAGAGAGAGGGGAGCGATGGTGATAACTGCGGTCAGCAGCAGGCCCTTGTCCACTTCGCCGGCGAAAAGACCGAAGAGAGTATCCTGCATCTGGAAAGGCAGGCCGATCCATGCAGCTTCCTTGACGGCAGTGAAGTCCACATTGCCGGTGAGGGCGGCCACAGCGTAGGAGCCGATAACACCAAGGAGAATGGGGATGATCTTGGCCATACCCTTGCCCCAGATGTTGAAGCCGATGACAATAAGGATAGCAACCAGAGCAATGCCCCAGTTGGCAGAGCAGTTGGTGATGGCGGAGCCGGACAGGCTCAGACCGATGGCGATAATGATGGGGCCGGTGACGATGGGGGGGAAGAAGCGCATGACCTTCTTCATGCCGAAGACCTTGAAGAAAGCAGCCAGCACAAGGTACAGCAGACCTGCGACCATAACGCCGAAGCAGGCGTAGGGCAGAAGCTCACGCTCGCCGTTGGGGGCGATGGCAAAGTAACCGGCCAGAAAAACAAAGGAGGAGCCCAGAAATGCGGGGACCTTGCCCTTGGCCAGAAGGTGGAACAGCAGAGTGCCCAGACCTGCAAAAAGCAGGGTTGCGGATACGCTCAGACCGGTGAGGGTGGGAACGAGAACGGTTGCGCCGAACATGGCGAACATGTGCTGGAAGCCCAGCACCAGCATACGGGGTGCGCCCAGCACACGGGCATCATAGATGGCCTCGTTGCCGATGGTCTTTTTGTTCATGCAAATTACCTCTCTTTTTCAATATAGAAAATCAAAATACCAACGCTGTTTGTCCTCGCTGAGTATACTTCAAGGTGCACAAAATTGCAATAAGGAATTTTACGTTTTCGACAAAAAAGCCGCATGCGCGAAACTGCACACACGGCTTGAATTTATTCTGAACCTTATTTTTCCGCTGCTGCGGCATCGGGGGCAGTGATACGGTACAGCCAGCTCACAATGGCCCTTGCCAGCGGCCGGATCAGCTTGTCCGCCCAGAGCACCACCTTGTCCCCCAGATAGGCCAGAAACACAGCCGCAACATAGGAAACAGGCAGCGTAAGCGGGAAGAATATGAACCTTTTCCCCACCTCGGGCACAAAGCGGCAAAGCCACAGGTACACAAATGAGTCGGTAATGGAGGAGAAGAGGAAGGCGCCATATACCCTTGTGGACACCACAGCTGCAAGATCGCCCAGCTTTTTGGGCCATGCGCTCATGTCTATGTTCATCACCCACAGGAAAAGCACCGGAGTCAGAATGGCGTTCTGGATACTTTCATAGGTGTAGCGGTAGCTGGCGGAGGCGTGGCCGAAGAAGGGAGATGAGGGCTCGTATACAAAGAAGTTGTAGGCGGAAAAGACCAGCAGCAAAACAACAAACAAGGCTCCGCACTTCTTCGCGCTGACTTTGGGTCTGTACTCGCCGAAATATGCGCCTATAAAGTAGAACATCAGCGGCCAGATACGCTGCCACCAGTAGGAGTTGAGGTTGACAAAGGCGTTGAGGAAGGAGAAGGGCGTGGCGGAGATGAGGAAGAATGTTATTATAAGTATGCGCTTGTGTCCGCGATGGGCGATATTGTTGTAGCTTAAGTTGAGGAAGGGGATAAGCAGGAAAAGCCCGTTGTACATCAGCACGTACCAGGCGTACTCGCTGGCGCCGTAGTTGACAAGGGCGGAGAATATCTCTCTCAGGCCCATTTCCTGCCCCAGATAGAAGCGGCTGTAGAGAAGGTTCAGCACCGAGGTAAGCACATACATCTCGTAGAGCTTCAGTATGCCCAGATAGTAGCCGGAGGATATGGTTTTCTTATACTGGAAATATCCGTTGAGCATGACGAAGATGGAAAGCGCCGTCATAAAAAGGTTTCTCGCCACATCCGCAAAGTAGGCGGCAAGGCCCGTATAGCCTGCGGTGAAGATGCCGCAGTGGGTATAAAAGTGTATACCCAGCACAAAAAAGAGGGCAAGGCAGCGGATAATGTCCATATTTATATCGCGCCTGATATTTGCAGCTTTGCTCATAACTTATTTCTCCTTATGTATCAGCCTGAAAAGCTCCGGCACAGATGCCTTACGCAGCAGCGCTCACAGTCCGGCTTTCTTGCAGGGCACACAGCTCTGCCGTGGAGCACGAGACAGTGGCAGAAGTCGGAGGAGTGCTCCGGCGGCAGCACCTTTCTCAGCTCCATCTCTATCTTCACCGGGTCTTTCAGATCATCCACTATGCCCATGCGGTTTGTAAGGCGGATGCAATGGGTGTCCACCACGGTGGAGCCGGGGATTTTGAACACATCGCCAAGGATAAGGTTTGCAGTCTTTCTGCCCACGCCGGGCAGCGCTGTCAGCTCCTCCATGGTGGCGGGTACTTTTCCCCCGTGCTTTTCAAGGAGCATCCGGGCGCAGTTTACAAGGTCTTTTGCCTTTGCCCTGTAGAAGCCGGTGGAGTGGACATACTTCTCCACCTCCTCCACATCCGCTTCCGCAAAGCTTTCAAGTGTGGGGAAGCGTTCAAAGAGGGCGGGCGTTATCTTGTTCACCCGCTCGTCGGTACACTGGGCGGCAAGGCGCACGGAGAACAAAAGCTCATAGTCCTTCCGCCAGTCCAGCGTACAGTCCGCCTGTGGGTACTCGGCCAATAGAAGCCTTACTATCTCATTTATCTGTTCCTGTGTGCGCATATTCTCACCTCGTGTCCTTTATTTTGTTCAAGTATAACGGCAAGGTCTTTTTTCGTCAACAAAAAGGCTTTCTCAGACGAAGGGATTGTAAAATCTGCCGCCGTTTATATAGTTGAGCACAAAGGCCGCAGCCGCCAGCACCGCGCAGAAAATTATTGCCCCGATGTCGGCTTTTGTGAACTTCCTGCCCATATACCATGTGCGCTTTTTGTTCTCGCCAAAGCCCCGAAGCTCCATGGCATTGGAGATAGTCTCTATCCTGTCCATACTGGAGAGGATCAGTGGGATGAGTATGGCGCTGGCGGCTTTCAGCCTTTTCACCAGCGATTCCTTCCTGCTCATCTCTATGCCCCTTGCCTGCTGGGCCTGGGATATCTCGTGATACTCACGCTGTATGTCGGGAATATAGCGCAGAGCCAGCGCCACCGAGTAGGCAATGGTGTACTTTACGCCGATGCGGTTTAAGGAGGCGGCAAACTCGCTGGGATTTGTGGTGCAGACAAAAAGGAGCACGATTGGTATGGTGGAGAGGTATTTCAAAATCAGGTTTGCGTGGTAGAAAAGCTGCTCCGCCGTCAGGGCGTAGCGGCCCCGGCCCAGCAGTATGTGCTCGCTGCCGTAGATACCCGCGCCGTGGTCGGGGGATATGGCAAAAACCAGCACATTGTTCAAAACCATGAACACCGCCGTAAATCCCAGCATGAAGGACACGTCCGATATCCTTATCTTCGACAGCCTGAAAAGGGCAAAGCTCAGAAGCGGCAGTACAATGAGAAAACGTGTGTCATAGCTTGTCATGGCGGCAAGGCTCCACAGCACAAGGCAGATGAGCTTTGTAGCGCCGGTCAGCTCGTGTATGGGGGAGGGTCTGTCCACAAAGTTGAATATATTTCTCATTTGCCCTCCACCTTTCGCTCATAATCTATAAAGCGCTGCACAAACAATGCCGCGTCCTCTATGCCGCAGCGCAGAGCCAGCGGATACAGGGAGCTTTCTTTCAGGCTGGCCTTTCGGATAAGCTCCGGGTTTGTCAGCACATCGGCGCAGGAGCTATCGGCAATGAGCCGCCCGTCGTTTATGACAAGGGCTCTCCGGGCGTACTCCAGCATAAGATGCATATCGTGGGTTATCATCACTATGGTGACACCCTGCTTATTCAAGAGAGAGAGGAACTCCATGATCTCGGTATAATGGCGGTAGTCCTGTCCGGCGGTGGGTTCGTCCAGAATTATCATCTCCGGGCGAAGAGCAAGGATTGAGGCTATGGTCACACGCTTTTTCTGGCCGTAGCTCAGGGCGGAGACCGGCCAGCTTCTGAAGGGCCAGAGGCCGCATATCTTCAAGGTCTCGTCCACCCGGCTTTGGATTTCCTCTTCGCCGACGCCCCTTGTTCTGAGCCCCAGCGCCACCTCGTCCCGGATCATCACCTTGGATATCATCTGGTTGGGGTTTTGCATGACATAGCCTATATGGTCGGCCCGCTCCTTGATGGAAAGTGCGGAAAGGTCTTTCCCTTCAAAAAGCAGCCTGCCCTTCTGGGGCTTTTCAAAGCCGCAGATGAGCTTTGAAAGGGTGCTTTTTCCCGCGCCGTTATTGCCCACTATGGCTATAACTTCGCCCTTGTTTATTTCAAGGGAGATATCGCTGAGAGCCTGATGGCCTTTCAAATAGGCAAAGGAGAGCCCTTCAATTTTCAAAAGAGCCTCTTTTTCACACTTTTCCCCGGTTTTCTCCCCGGCTTTGTACCATGAGCGGACTTTTTCCACGTCCTCCCCGGAAAGCTTTATGCTCTCCATGCTCCATGGCTGCATATCCTCTCGTATCTCCACTCCCGCATAGCGCAGGGCGGTAAGATAGAGGGGCTCACGAAGTCCCGTTTCCTTAAGGCGCTGAGAGGACAGCAGACTGTCCGGAGCCTCGTCGGCAATTATCCGGCCGTTTTGCATAAGCACTATCCTGTCCACATGGCGGTGCAGCACGTCCTCAAGCCGGTGCTCGATGATGATGACGGCGGCGCCTGTGCGCTTCTGGATAAGGTCTATAAGCTCTATGGCCTGCTTGCCTGTGGCCGGGTCAAGGTTTGCAAGGGGCTCATCGAAAAGCAAAACCTTCACATCGTCCACCATGACCCCCGCCATGGACACACGCTGCTTCTGACCGCCGGAAAGCTCCGTGGGCGCGTGGCTCAGGTGGCCAGCCACATTCACGCTCTGGGCAGCCTTCAAAACCAGCTCATGGAGCTCCGGTTCGCCCACGCAGGCGTTTTCCAGAGCAAAAGCGATGTCCTCAGCTACGGTCAGGCCGATAAACTGGCCGTCCGAGTCCTGCAAGACCGTACCCACCACCTGAGATACGTCAAAGATGCTCAGCTTTGCGCTGTCTTTGCCGTCTATGCTCAGCTTGCCGGAAATTTCCCCGGCAAAGGAGTGGGGCACAAGACCGTTTATGCAGTGGGCAAGGGTGGACTTGCCGCAGCCGGAGGGCCCGGCAATGAGTATTTTCTCGCCGGGTCTGATGCTCAGGTCAATGTCATAGAGCGTTGGCTTTGCCTGTGCGTTATATTTGAATGAGAATTTTTCAAAGCTTATGATGGGGTTTTCCATAGTATCCTCTCACGCCAAGCAGGCCGGAGAATTATCTCCGGCCTGAAAGTGCTTTTCTTTTATTCCTCTTCCTTGAGGCTGCCCTTCTTGGGCTTTGCTGCGGCATATGCGATGCAGAAGAGAGTGCCGACGATAGCGGTGGTGACGCTGTTGGAGACGGCGCTGAAAAGGCCCTGTGCAAAGAGCTTTTCAAGGGGCTCGGCGTAGATGACGATGTCCAGCACGGGGGCGACCAGACCCCAGCAGATGATGTGGCCGACGATCTGAGCTACGTTGAAGCCCAGAATTTCCTTCTTGCCGCACTTGCCTTCGTCCAGTCTGATCTTTCTGGAGGCCAGACCCACCAGCAGACCGAAAACGCCGGAGGCTATGACCCAGCTCCACCATACGCCCCAGCCGAAGCTGAAGTCTATGAGAGCGTGGCCGATAAAGCCGATGAGTGCGCCGGCAACAGGTCCGAACAGCACTGCCATGAAGGCCAGCAGACCGTACTGGGTGGAGATGTTGGTGTTGGGGACGGGGCTGGGGATGCTGACAAAGCGGCCCAGCACGAAGAACAGGGCAGCACCGATGCCGATGGCAACGATAGTGGTTACGGGGGATTTTTTCATGTTATAACTCCTTTTCTCTTTCCTATAAACAGCTAAACTCTATATATGCAAGGGAATTGCTCACTTTATTGCCGCCAGAAGAGCTTCCACCTTATCGGTGTCCTCCCAGCGCACGCCCAGATCCTCTCTGCCCATGTGGCCGTAGGCGGCCAGCTTCTGGTAGATGGGCTTGCGAAGCTCAAGCTGGCGGATGATGGCGGTGGGGCGCAGATCAAATACCTGCTGCACAGCGTCGGAGAGAACGCCGTCGTCCACCTTGCCGGTGCCGAAAGTCTCCACCAGAACGCTGACGGGCTTTGCCACGCCTATGGCGTAGGCCAGCTGCACCTGGCAGCGCTTTGCAAGGCCGGCAGCCACCACATTCTTTGCGATATAGCGGGCGGCGTAGGCCGCGGAGCGGTCCACCTTGGTGGGATCCTTGCCGGAGAAAGCGCCGCCGCCATGGGGTGCGCTGCCGCCGTAGGTGTCCACGATGATCTTTCTGCCGGTGAGACCGGAGTCACCCTGAGGTCCGCCGATGACGACGCGGCCGGTGGGGTTTATAAAGTATCTGGTGTCTTCGTCCAGAAGCTCTTCGGGCACGATGGGCTTTACCACCAGCTCTATCATGTCGCGGCGTATCTGCTCCAGCGTGGCCTCGGGGGCATGCTGGGTGGAGATGACAATGGTATCTATGCGCACGGCTTTGTGGTTTTCATCGTACTCAACGGTGACCTGAGTCTTGCCATCGGGACGCAGATAGTCCACAAGGCCGTCCTTTCTTATTTTGGTCAGCTGCTTTGCCAGAGCGTGGGCAAGGGAGATGGGCAGGGGCATAAGCTCGGGAGTCTCATCGCAGGCGTAGCCGAACATCATGCCCTGGTCGCCGGCGCCGTGCTGGAGCTCGGCGTCCTCGCCGTTTTTGCTCTCAAGGGACTTGTCCACACCCAGCGCAATATCGCCGGACTGCTCGTCGATGTTGGTGATGATGCCGCAGGTATCACAGTCAAAGCCGTACTTTGCTCTGTCGTAGCCGATGGAGCGGATGACCTCGCGGGTAATTCTGGGGATGTCCACGTAGCACTTGGTGCTTATCTCGCCCATGATATGTACAAGGCCGGTGGAGACGGTGGTCTCACAGGCCACGCGGCCCTCAGGGTCGGCGGAAAGGATAGCGTCCAGCACCGCATCGGAGATCTGGTCGCAGATTTTATCGGGATGTCCCTCGGTAACGGACTCGGATGTAAAAAGATAGTGTCTCATAATAATCCTCCATGGATAATCATCAAAAACGCTCTGCCGGCCGGCAGAGCGTAAACAAGCAAATTAGCCTCATCTTTCGTCACCGCCGGATTTGGCACCTTGCTTTCGCAGGTTGCCGGGTTTCACAGGGCCGTTCCCTCCACCACTCTTGATAAGGTGTTCAGTTTTTCCGTTAGGGTATTATAACAGCTTTTCTCTATGTGTCAAGCACTTTCGGGGATTTTTCCAGCATTTTCAGCCCAAATTCGTAATTTTCCCGTATAAATACTCGGCACGGCTGCCGTCAGGGCTGTAAAGCACGAAGGCGCGCAGTCTTCCGTCGGCAAAATAGTCCGCATCCACCCGGTAGCCGCCGCCGGTAAAATCACAGTAGCTGTAGCCGGTGTAGGGGTAGTTTTCGGCCTGACCCTCAGGCAGGGCGCAGCGCCACTGCTGCACACCGTTGCCGGTGCTGACGGCTCTGGCGTACCAGCTTCCATTTTCAAAGATATACTCCGCCGCACCGCTTACCACATCTCCCGAGCAAAGAGTCGGAGCCATGCCGTCAAGGCGCATGCTCTTTATCCATCCGCCGGCGGTGTAAAAGAGTCTGTCGTTTATGATGACCGGGGCGTAGGCCGCCTCTTCCGTCAGCCTTATCTCCTTTACCCCGTCGCCCAGACCAAAGCGCAGCTTGAGTATCTCCCCTTCGTCCTCACTCTGGTATATGAGCACATTTCCTATAAAAAAGGGATAGCAGCAGCGCTCATCAAGCACCCTTACTCTCTCCGCTCCGTCCGCCGCCATGGAACAAAGCTGCATTTGCCCGTCGGTAAAATACAGCCGCCCGCCCTTTATCTGCAAATAGGCGCAGGGGCCTTCCGCCAGAACTCTGTGCTCCGTGCTTTCAAGCTCCAGACACTCTATGGCGTCGCCGTTTTGTTCATTTATATAGTAGAGCCTTCCCTCATGCTCTGTCAGCCACTTGGGCACACAGGCCTGACGCAGCACTCTGAACTCCGAAAGCCGTTCCCCTTCAAGCTTGTAGCTGGCAAGCAAAGGGCGGCTCTCTTCGTCCAGCTCCAGAGTGTACAGCGCATCCTCCGTCACAAGGACACGGTTTGCGCTCATAAGGTTCATCATCTGTCCGCTCTGCCCCTGGTCTAAGGGAGAAATGGGGTTTCGGTGCAGATAAAGGGCATCCAGTCTGTCCGGCAGGGCACAGAGCTCCCCGCTGCAGGCAGTGAGCGTAAAGAGCAATATGATAAAAAGAATAAAACAGCCCAGCTTTTTCATCCCAGATTCCCTTGCTGCGCCTTTTTCCGCCGCAGCTTTCCTTTTTTAAAAATTTTTCTTCATTTTATCACGGAGAGATGTTATTATCAATGAAGATAAATAAAACAAGTCCATCGGGAGCTATATAATTATGAAGAAAAATTTTAAGTTTTATGCAATAGTGCTGGTGCTTCTGGCCGCAGCCTTTGTCTACTTCGGCACAGGCCGCGACAGCTCTGCCGCGCTTGACACCGCCGTAGAACTTCTGGACGTGATCTCCGGGGAGAGCAGCTCCGTCACTGCCCCAGCGGATACGGCGCCCACAGCAGAGGAAGATAGCCCTGCCCCCATTGATGAGGACGGCTGGTATTATTCCAAAGACGAGGTTGCCCTATATATCCACACATACGGCCGCCTGCCGGATAACTTTGTGTCCAAGAGCGAGGCGGAAAAGGCCGGCTGGAGCGGCGGTTCTGTGGAGAAGTATATACCCGGAGCCGCCATCGGCGGCAGCCGCTTCGGCAACTACGAGGGCCTCCTGCCCAAAGCGCCGGGCCGCACATGGACAGAGTGCGACATCAATACTCAGGGCAAATCCTCCCGGGGTGCCGAGCGCATAGTCTTTTCCAACGACGGGCTTATCTACTATACTGCCGACCACTACGAGAGCTTTGAGCTTTTGTACGGGGAGGAATAAGCGTCGCCTCCCGCGGTTTTGCGGGTAAAACAGGCTGTCAAGAGGGCGTTTTGACATAACGCTCTCTTTTGTTCCAAAAGTTTTCGACAAAATTCGACAAACTAGGCGGCTGAAAGGAAAAATAAATTGTCGAAATATATTGAGGCTTTTCGGATTTGGTAATATTATGTCAACATATTTGGTTCTCTGTTCGACACATTTCTCTTGTTGAAAAAGTGTTTCTCATGTTAAATTTAACAGGACATTACGGAAAATTACGCCAAATTAATACGGTACAACCTATATAAAGGCGCATCTGGAGGACAAAAATTATGGAAACTAAAACTCGCATACTCATTGCCGACTCAAATCAGGATTTCAGCAAACTGCTCACCGGGCTTTTCCGCGCCGAGGAGGATCTGGAGGTTTGCGGCTGCGCTGCGGACGGTGCCGAGGCTCTCAAAATGCTGGGCGAGCTGAAGCCGGATCTGTTGCTTTTAGATCTGGTTTTGCCCAAGCTGGACGGTCTGGAGCTGCTGCGCCGACTGCCCGAAACAGGCTGCGCACCCCACACTATCGTGCTGTCCGGCTTTGTAAACAGCAAAGTGGTGGCGGACTGCTCTGCCTGCGGTGCAGACTATTTTATTCCCAAGCCCTGCGATGTGCCTGTGCTGCTGGGTCATATCCGCCAGATAGCCCGGGGCAGCGCACAGCCTGCCTCTGCCGACGGTATAGATTTCAAGAATTCCGCCATGCAGAGCCGCCGGGACGCAGACCTTGAGACCGTTGTCACGGATATAATCCACGAGATAGGCGTGCCTGCCCATATCAAGGGTTATCAGTATCTCCGCGAGGCCATCATCCTCACCATAAACGACCTGGACATGATAAACGCCGTCACCAAGGTGCTCTACCCGGAGGTGGCCAAGCGCTTCAACACCACACCCTCCCGTGTTGAGCGTGCCATCCGCCACGCCATTGAAGTGGCTTGGGACAGAGGCGACGTGGAAGTTTTGCAGAAATTCTTCGGCTACACCGTCAGCGGCATCAAGGGCAAGCCCACAAATAGCGAATTCATCGCCATGATAGCGGACAATCTTTCCCTGCG
>JAFQFH010000074.1 GCA_017398685.1 Oscillospiraceae bacterium | reverse complement strand
TGGCAATAATCGGAAATGATATGTGTACACCTTTGACTTATAGCGCATGGACTGACGAAAAGGTCGAAAAGAAGATAAGATTGATGAAGTTTGCAACAAAATATAAACTACAGGGATTGCTATGTCCGTTAAGCAATCGTTGTTTGACGAAATCAGAAATCAAGCAGCACAAACTTCTGAGAAAGAGAAATGCATTTAACATCTGCTGCATCAAGGAATCCAAAGAAATTTTAAGCAATGTAAGTATTGTAGAAAAAGTAGGATACACAAAATGTCCAATCTTACTGTTTTCGTCAAATGGGCAACAAACACAGGGATATTGGTCTGCGGCACAGAAAGAATTTGCAGCAATTCAAAATGCCAAGTTGATTCGTTATGACTGCGGGCATTACATTCACCATTTTAAGAGCAATGAAATGTGTGAGGAAATAGTCGGATTTGTGAATTCATTAGAGAGATAAATTCCAATTTGTCGGACTGATAAGGATAAGCTTCCCACATCCTTCGGTCTATCGTGCATTGAACTGTCCTGCATCGCACCAGTGCCTCCCTCTGACGAGGGAGGTGGCAAAAATCTCTGATTTTTGACGGAGGGAGAGAACATGAAAGAATATAATAAAGCAAATATTCCTCTTTCAAAGACATTAAGAAAAAACATGACACCGTGGGAACGAAAGTTGTGGTATGATTTTTTGAGGAATTATCCGGTGCGATTTCAACGGCAAAAGGCTATCGGTAATTATATTGCGGATTTTTACTGTGCAAAGGCAAAATTGATAGTTGAGCTTGATGGTGGCGGCCACTATACTGAACAGCAGACCGAAAAGGACAAACGGCGCACGGAAGAATTAGAAGAAATGAAGTTAACAGTATTGCGCATTTGCAATCTGGACATTGACCGAAATTTCAGCGCTGTGTGTGAACATATAGATTTGGCTGTTAAAACTCTCTCCCTCAGTCAGCTTCGCTGACAGCTCCCTCGTCAGAGGGAACCTTTAGAATACCATATCATTGCAGAAAGCTCTGCAATTTAACTTTTTTTGTTTTTACTGATTCTGAAAATTCCCGCTGCAATAAAAACAGCGCTTATAAGCAGAAGCGATATAAAACAAATCAAGTGTATATTTCCGCTTAAGCACTGTTCCCAGTCGTAAAAATTCACTCGATAGTAATTTTCATTCGTGCCAAACAAAAATTGCTCAACATACCTTAGAAAATAAAAGATAACGGTACTTAAAGCGATGCAAATACCCGTCTTGAGAAAAGCATCAAAATGAAGTGTGCAAATATAGGCGCAGAGTATAGCTGGGGTAAAAGCATAGCAAGTAATCAATATCGCAGGTATGAGCTTAAAAGGATGCCAGATGTGCACATACAATAATAGCACAAGGGTTAAAACACAGCTTATTGCAAAGGAAATTACAAACTTATAGCGAGAATACTTGCCATTTGATAAAAGAATAGGCACAAACAACAGCACATAGCCCATCAAAACCCCGATACAGGCGGTTAAGAACCAGGATAGGCCATTGGTGTATACCGCACAGGTGAACAAAAGCAGGCAAATAGCAAGGTACGTTGAAACGGAAAAGACAAGCAGCTTCCTCGACTTGAAAAGATAAGTAACTGTGGGCACAAAGGTATAGGCACAAATCAAGGCAGCCAATACCACAAAAAACCAGGAAAGCGTATGATTAACAGCCAGATTGCAGATAAAACAAATAATCAGCGCAATAGAATAGGCTATAGTCGGAACCTGAATCCATGTGCTGCGAATTACATGGAATTTTCGCGCCTCCTGTTTCATCTTCCTTGTGTCCGTGTCTGTTGAAGCGGTGACCAGTTCGTGTTCACTGATATCAAGGACGCGACAAATATCGGAAATCAAAGTAATGTCAGGGTAGGAAACCCCACGCTCCCACTTACTCACCGCGCCTTCTGTAACAAACAGCATTTCTGCCAAATCTTTTTGCGAATAATTTTTCTCGGTTCGTTTGATTTTTATGAACGAACCGAAAGTTTTTTTGTCAGTCACACCGCTTCACCTCTGCCCAACATTCTACGGCAACGAGAGTTAACCGTCAATGGACTGTTAAGCTACCCCTTGTTTTTCTCTTTTATCACACAAAATACAAAAGGCACAGCAGATAAACTGCTGTGCCCGTAATCGCTATTAAACTTTTATCACACAACGCCCTGTGCCATCATGGCCTCGGCAACCTTCAGGAAACCGGCCACGTTAGCACCCAGCATCAGATCGCCGGGCTTGCCGCACTCGACGGAGGCGTCATAGCAGGCCTTGTAGATGTTCTTCATGATGCCCTGCAGCTTTTCGTCCACTTCCTCGAAGCTCCAGCTCATGCGGATGGAGTTCTGGCTCATTTCCAGACCGGAGGTGGCCACGCCGCCTGCGTTGGAGGCCTTGCCGGGGGAGTAGAGCAGACCGTTGGACTTTACAACTTCGATAGCCTCGGGAGTGAGAGGCATGTTTGCACCCTCGAATACACCGATGCAGCCGCAGTTGACCAGTGCCTGTGCGCCCTTTTCATCCATTTCGTTCTGGGATGCGCAGGGCATTGCAATGTCGCACTTGACGTTCCAGATGTTCTTGCAGCCTTCAACATATTCGGCACCGGGAACCTCGTCGGCATATACGCTGATGCGTGCTCTTCTCTTCTGCTTGATGTCGAAGAGCTTGGGCAGGTCAATGCCATTGGGGTCGTAGATGTAACCCTGAGAGTCGCTCATAGCCACGACCTTGCCGCCCAGCTGAGTGCACTTTTCAGCGGCGTACTGAGCCACGTTGCCGGAGCCGGACACTACAACGGTCTTGCCCTCAAAGCTATCATTCTTAAGATGCTTGAGAGCCTCGGCTGCGTAGTAGCAAAGACCGTAACCGGTGGCCTGAGTGCGTGCCAGAGAGCCGCCGAAGGTCAGGCCCTTGCCGGTGATGACGCCGCCGTCAAAGCGGTTGACGATCTTCTTGTACTGGCCGAACATGTAGGCCACTTCGCGGGCGCCAACGCCGATATCGCCTGCGGGCACGTCGGTGAACTGACCGATGTGGCGGTAGAGCTCGCTCATGAAGCTCTGGCAGAAGCGCATGATCTCACCGTCGGACTTGCCCTTGGGGTCAAAGTCGCTGCCGCCCTTGCCGCCGCCCATGGGCAGGGTGGTAAGGGAGTTTTTCAGAATCTGCTCAAAGCCCAGGAACTTGATGACGGACAGGTTTACAGAGGGGTGGAAACGAAGACCCCCCTTGTAGGGGCCGATGGCGGAGTTGAACTGGACGCGGTAGCCGCGGTTCACGCGGGTGCAGCCATTGTCATCCACCCAGGGAACGCGAAACTCAATAACGCGCTCAGGCTCCACAAAGCGCTCGATAAGACCGGCCTTTTCCCATTCGGGGTGCTTGTCAACAACAAGCTCCAAGGACTCAAAAACCTCACGGACTGCCTGCAAGAATTCACTCTCGTGACCATCGCGCTTTTCGACCTCTGCATATACTCTTTTAAGATATTCGTTTGTAAGCATTTTATCCCTCCTGATAAGATAAAAGATTTGTTATCAGTGCATAATCCGGCTGGCTGTCGCTAATGTACTTTTTTATGGTAGAATTATACTACAATGTTTTCTCTTGCAACAGTAGTAAATATGCACAGAATTTTCAACTAATTTAAATGAACAAAGAAACAAGTTTTGGGATATATACAAAATACTGCACTTGATTTTCAGATGGAATGGCGATATACTTTGTCTATTAAGACAAAAATAAAGTTACTCAAAGGGGGAAACTGTTATGAAAATGGATAATTTTTTCGGCTATGAAGCCTATACCTTCGGGAACGAATATCTTGAAATCTGCGTCATAACGCTTGGCGCCACGGTTTACAGCCTCAAGTACAAGGGACGGGAGACGGTTCTCAACTATGCTGATGCCCAGAGCTATCTGGACGGTACTGCTTTTGTGAATGCTGCCATAGGCCGCTATGCAAACCGTATAGGCAACTCCCGCTTCACTCTCAACGGTGTGGAGTATATTCTCCCCGCAAACGAGGGCGTAAACCAGCTCCACGGCGGCCCCCTGTCCTACGACAAGCGCAAGTGGACAGCGGAAGTGCTCAGCGAAAATTCTCTCAGAATGTACATTTTCTCTCCTGACGGGGACAATGGTTTTCCCGGCAACCTGACCGCAGGCGTTACCTACACCATTGAGGGCAGCACCCTGCGTATGGACTTTGATGGCCTTTCCGATGCTGACACGGTCTATGCCCCCACTTCCCATCTCTATTTCAATCTGGACGGCGGCAACGTTCTGGAGCATGAGATGTGGATAAACAGCGGCGCCCACCTTGAAGTGGACGCGGGCCTCATCCCCACCGGCACTCTGCTCCCCGCAACCGGTGACTTTGATTTTTCCGCAATGCGCAAGGTCGGCTGCAATTTTGACGACTGCTTTGTGCTCAACGGCGAGCACGCCTGCACAGTTGAGGCCGGTGACATCCGCATGGATCTTTATACTGACTTCCCCGCCATGCAGCTTTATACAGGCTCTGCCCTCCCCGCACCCCACCGGGTCAATGAGGGCCTTGCCATCGAGCCGGAATTATATCCCGACAGCCCCAACAAGCCTCATTTCCCCTCTGCCACTCTCAGAGCCGGTGAAAAGTTCCACGGCTGGGCAAGCTTCAAGTTTTCTGACAAGTAATACCAGAATAATAAATTGAATACTATTAAGGGCTGGATATTGGAGGAGTTTTTATGAAAAAATCAACTGAATATCTGGCCCTGCTTTTATGCCTTGGGCTGGTCTTTTCCCTTGCAGGCTGCGCATCCGCTCCTGAGCCTGCCCCCGAACCGGCAGCCACGGAAGCGCCCTTACCCATAAGCTATATGGCTCGCTTTGAAGAGCTTGCCGGGGATATGCAGCAGTACCTGGGCAGCAGGGCCAGCACCGATGAGGGCTACTACAGTGTGGGCTACAGCGTAAGTGACGCCGATATGGGCGGGGAATACTCCACGGCCATATATTATGTAAACTTATCTGAGGGCTCAGTCAGACAGCTTGATGAGTATAAGCCTGTGGAGATACCCGAGGATATACGCACCCTGCCTTCATTTTATGCCACCAATGAGATACTTGGTCTTGTGGAGAATGAAAAAGGCGGCCTTATAAGCGTGGAGAGCGTTTATATGTCATGGTACGCGGGTGCAGGGCAGCGGCGTGATGAGTACGGCACGGCCTTTGATGATTACTTGCGAAAAATTTATATCCGCACTCTGGATAAAAACGGCAAAGAGCTCAGCTGCAATGAACTGATGCTTGGAGAAGGGGAGAATATCTACGCCGATGAGCTTGTTTTAAGCAGCAGCGGCGATCTTCTCGTGACGGAGCAAAAGCAGCTTCGCGCCTATTCTCTCAAGGGCGAGGAGCGGGGCCGGCTTGAGTTTGGCGGCTATGTGCGCTCTGTGCTGAAAAGTGACGAAGGAGCTCTGGCAGTTTTGTGCTATACCGAGGATGACAGCCAGCTTCTCCATTTTGTTGACGCTGAAAAGATGGAGATAGAGCGTACAGTCTCCGTTCCCGGGGACACCATGTATTTTTCACTTGGCAGCGGTGAGCTGGATGCAGGCTATTCATGGGGCACATCCTTTTATTGTTTTGACTTTGAAAGCGGCGAAAGCACCGAGCTTTTCAACTGGCTGTCCTGCGGCATCAACCCGACGACCATTTCTGATGTGAGGATAGGGGCGGACGGAGTTGTCCGCTGCATTTTCAATGAGTCAGACCCGGAGGGTGAAAGCTACAGGAACTATGCAGCCTATATCTATCCCCAGAATGAGATCCCGGCGAAAAAGACACTCACACTGGGCAGCGCCGCACCGGACTACAGACTTGTTGAAAATATAGTCCTGTTCAACCGCAGCGATGCGCCCTGCTGCATTAAGCTTGAGGACTATTCCCTGCGCTTTGACTTTCAGACCGAGGGCCAGAAGGGCAGGGCCATGATAGAGCTTCTCTCCGGCAATATGCCGGATATTCTGGATCTTGGCGGCTTCAATCACCATCTCCTCCACAGAAAAGGCTATCTTGAAGACCTGAACGAGTATCTTGAGAAGGACGATGAACTGAGCAGGGACAGCTTTTTTGCCAATGTGCTCTCCGCCTATGAGTGTGAAGGCGAGCTTTGCGCCATCGGCAGCAGCTTCTCCGTGGACACTGTGCTGGGCTCCGCCCAGCGCCACGGCGCAAATCCCGGCTGGAGCTATAAGGACTATTATGAGGCTCTCGCCCTAATGCCGGCAGGCTGTGAGCCCTTTGAAGTGTACATCACCTCCGAGGACATACTCCGGACCGGTCTGGCAATGGAATTGAATAATTATGTAAACTGGTCTGAACTGACGGCGGACTTTGAAAACGAAAACTTCATTGCCCTTCTTGAGTTCGCAGGCAGCTTTCCGGATTACTTCAACTGGGACACTTATGACTGGTCGGACGCGGATATAGTGGAAAACCGGCTGCTTCAGGACAGACAAATGCTGCTTCGCACCTCTCTTTTCAGCATAGAGGAGATTTTTTATAACAGCATCTATTTTGGCGGAGACCTAAGCTACATCGGCTATCCCACATGGGATGGCTCCGCTGGCAATGTACTGGATGTATGGGGCGGCCTTGCCATAAGCCGCAGCTGCACCGATAAGGACAGCGCGTGGAGCTTTGTCAGAAGCTTTCTCACAAATGAGGCCCAGCAGAGCCAGTGGGCCTTTCCCACAAACATAAATGCCTTTGAAGCCTCCCTCGAAAAAGCCATGTCTCCGGACTATCTTCAGGATGAAGAAGGGGAGCTCATAGTCGATGAGGAAGGGAACAGCACCGAGCTTCCCCAGGGCCACATGGGAACGGTGCTGGGTGTCCGCAGCTTTCGCTCGCTTACTGAGGCTCAGGCAGAGCAGTTGAGAGAAGTCCTTACGGGCAGTGAAAAGATTAAATGTACCAATACCGAACTTGCGGACGTGGTGGTCAACGCTTCACGTCTCTACTTTGAAGCACAGCGGGGCGCAGAGGCAACTGCCGCCATCGTTGAGCAGGCCGTGGAAAATTATTTGTCACAATATAAATAAACTGTAATAATTTTTTACTTTCCTTGACGAAAACAGGCGATAAAGATATAATGTCATGGATTTTGTGGAAACATACGGAGGATAAAAATGAGCTACGAAGCCGTCAGAAAACAGGATGCAGCCGTTTACGAGGCCATGATGCGGGAGCTTGAGCGCCAGCGCGACCATATCGAGCTTATTGCCTCTGAAAACTTTGTCAGCCCCGCAGTGCTTGAGGCCATGGGCAGCCACCTGACCAACAAGTACGCCGAGGGCTATCCCGCAGCCAGATACTATGGCGGCTGCCAGTACGTGGACGAGGTGGAAAATCTGGCCATCCAGCGGGCAAAGGCTCTTTTCGGCGCAGAGCATGCCAACGTTCAGCCCCATTCCGGCTCTCAGGCCAATGTGGCGGTCTACCTTGCCCTTTTAAAGCCGGGTGACACTATCCTCGGTATGAACCTTGACCATGGCGGCCACCTGACCCACGGCTCCAAGGCCTCCATCTCCGGCAAGTACTTCAACGCCTGCTTCTACGGCGTGGATGAAACTACCGAAATGCTGGACTATGACGCTGTGCAGCGCGCAGCTGAGGAAACCCAGCCCAAGCTCATTATCGCCGGTGCCAGCGCCTATTCCAGAGTCATTGACTTTGCCCGTATGCGTGAAATTGCAGACAACGTAGGCGCATACCTGATGGTCGATATGGCCCATATTGCGGGCCTTGTGGCAGCCGGTGAGCACCCCAATCCCGTACCCTATGCCCACGTAGTCACCACTACCACCCATAAGACCCTTCGCGGCCCCCGGGGCGCACTGATTTTGTGCACTGAGGAGCTTAAAAAGAAGATAAACAGCGCCGTTTTCCCCGGCACTCAGGGCGGCCCTCTCATGCACACCATCGCTGCCAAGGCCGTGTGCTTCGGCGAGGCGCTTACTCCCCAGTTCAAGGACTATCAGCACCAGATCGTGCTCAACGCCGCGGCTCTGGCCGATCAGCTTCAGAAGGGCGGTGTCCGCCTTGTATCCGGCGGCACCGATAACCACCTGATGCTGGCCGATGTCATGAGCATGGGCAAGACCGGTATGGAAGTTCAGGAGCTTCTGGACAGAGCCAACATCACCGCCAATAAAAACGCCATCCCCTTTGACAAAATGTCCGTCAAGCTCACCTCCGGCATGCGCTTCGGCTCTCCCGCCGTCACTACCCGCGGCATGAAGGAAGCTGAAATGCGTCAGATAGGCGACATGATAGTGCGTCTTCTCCGCGAGGGCGAGGCTGCTGTTGATGAGGTAAAGGAACAGAGCATCGCTCTTTGCCGCCAGTTCCCCCTCTACCCCGAAATGTGAATAATGTGCAAAAATCCGGAGAGGTTCGTCCTCTCCGGATTTTTTATGAATATTGTACCGTTTTGTATCCCTTGGATTTGAGCTTTTCCAGCACCAGCCTGCCGTGCTCCAGCCCGCCCACTTCGCAGGCTACGTGTACAGTAGTCTCGTTGGGGTTAAGCTCCATGTTCAGCTTATCGTGCTCCACGGTCAGAACGTTTGCGCTGGACTCGGCAAGGATGTTGAGCATCTGCACAAGGCTGCCGGGTCTGTCCGCAAGGGTCACGGTAAAGCGCATGCGCCTGTGTCTTGCCACAAGACCGCGCTCGATGATGCACTGCACGAAACTCACATCTATGTTGCCGCCGGACATGACGCATACAACCTTTTTGCCCTTCACATCTATCTTGTCGTTCAGAACGGCGGCAAGGGGAGTGGCGCCGGCAGGCTCCACTATTTGCTTGCTGCGCTCCATCAGAAGGAGGATAGCCTCGGATATCTCGGAGTCAGTGACAGTCACGACCCCGTCTGCGTACTTGTTTATAAGCTCCACTGTGATATCGCCGGGCGCTTTCACGGCGATACCGTCGGCAATGGTGGCAACGCTGTCGGTGCAGACCTGCCGCTTTTCCCTGTAGCTTTGTGCGATAGCGTCTGCGCCCTCGGCCTGAACGCCGTAGACCTTCACATGGGGCTTGAGCTGCTTTATGGCGCAGGCCACACCCGCCAGAAGACCGCCGCCGCCTGCGGGGACGATCACTATGTCCACATCGGAAAGCTCGGATATTATCTCAAGCCCCAGTGTGCCCTGACCGGCTATAACGTCCACATCATTGTAGGGATGCAAAAACTCTGCGCCCTCTTCCCGGCATATCCGGCAGGCCTCGGCATAGGCATCGTCATAGCAGTCACCAGCCAGCACCACCTTAGCCCCATAGCCCTCGGTAGCCTGCACCTTGGCAATGGGCGCGGCCTTGGGCATGACAATGGTGGCGGGGATGTTGAGCTTCTTTGCCGCATAAGCCACGCCCTGAGCGTGGTTTCCCGCAGAGGATGCCACCACCGGGCAAACCTTGCCCCGCTCCACCATGGCAGCCAGCTTGTTGCTGGCACCGCGTATCTTGAATGAGCCGGTTTTCTGCCTGTTTTCGCATTTAAGATATATCTGCCCGCCGGTCATGGCTGAATAGGTGGAGGAAAGGTCCAGCTCCGTCCGGTGCAGTATGGGTCTGAGCCGCTCCTGTGCGGCGATTATCTCCCGTATCTCAATATTCATGGCGAAAATCCTTTCAACTTACTTGCTAAGATTTTAAACCCGGGACAGGAGAATTTCAACATAAAACTTGCGTTTTGAAAGCCGTTTTCTGTCGGAATGAGCCTAAGACTGTACCAGTGGGAAAACCGAGTTTTTCATATTGCGATATTATTTACATAAGTACAAACAGTGTAAATTGCACTTATCATTACAAAATTACATAAATTGTATAAATTCGCTGAAACAGGTAAATTTAGACTTGTTTTTTTTTCTTTTTATTTTGGTATAAAATAGTTAACATAAATAGAATGGAACTGAATCCCTTTTTTACTGTAACACTTTCAGATCCGGTAAGAGGTGTGGCGTAATGAAAAAAATATATTTTAAAAGATTGATGAGTCTTGTGCTGTGTATTATTACCGTGCTTGGCTCATTTCCTGTGTCTGCCTCGGCACAGACTACAGATGAAAACGGCGCTGTCGTCTATGAGATAGGGGACAGGGTCTGGATGCGCGGCGAGGAAGCCGAACCGGCTGCCGAAAGCGCCCCGCAGGGTACTTTCTGGATACCCGAGTATGATGATAATGACCAGCCTGTTACAAGGCAGGGTCTTTGCACCAAGCAGGAGCATCGCCACGTATATGCCTGCGCTCCCGACTGCGCTTTGGGGCATACACATTCTGAGACCTGCTATACCCTTACATACCCCAACTGCATCCAGCACAGTCACGACGAAAACTGCACCGCCGTGACCGTATACGCATGCAACAAAGCGGAGCACGACCATGCCGTCTCCGGCTGTGCTGCCGCAGAAGTCTGCACTGTCCATGACCACAGCCAGTGCGTCATGACAAAAGCCTACACCTGCGGTATGGAAGCCCATGCACATGACGAAAGCTGCATCCCCACTCCCACATATCCCGAATGTATTGACGGGCATACTGAGCACACCGATGCCTGCCCCGTCGTCACTGTGTATAGCTGCGGCAAAGCTGCCCACGACCATGAAGCCCTCGGCTGCCCTGCCGAAGAAGTCTGCACCGTCCATGACCACAGCCAGTGCGTGATTACAAGCTCCTACACCTGCGGCATGGAAGCCCATGTGCATGACGAAAGCTGCGTCCCCACCCGTGCATACCCCAACTGCACAGAGCACAGCCACGACGAAAACTGCATCAGTGAAAATCAGCTCTCCTGCGGCATGGAGGAGCATATCTGCATCAGCGAAGGCTGCGCCCCTGACTGCGCCATAGAGGAGCACAGCCATACCGCCGAATGTGATATGGATGCCCTTTACTATAGCTGGGAGCTGGTTGAGGATACATCTTCCACCTTTGCCGAAAGCAGCGATAAGGGTCTGCCTGTCCACTTCTTCATTGCCCTGCCCGGACAGGCGGCAAACCCCTCCGGAAACTATGAAAACTACGCTATGGAGCTATGGGGCAATGAGGATAAAGATGAGGGCAAAGCCTATGCCCTGCCCGGAGTTGGAGACACCGAGCCTATAAACTCTCAGCAGGGTATACGTAACGCCAACAACGAAAACGATATTACCAAGTACGTTGATGATAATACCAAGGCCATCATGGCAGAGCTCAAAAATTTCACATCCCTCACCATTGGCGGAACTACCTACTCCGGCACCGATTATGAGATCAAATGGGTCACTATATGCAGACGCTGCCCCAATGAAGCAACATGGATATGGGACTGGAGACAGTGCGGCTGTGATGAAGATGTGGGTGAGCGTGGCCCTCATATCCACATTGATGCCGTCCTTTCAAAGAGAATTCTCCCTGCAGATATGAAGCTGACCAAGACAATTCCCCAGGCGGAAGATCAGCAGCAGGTATTTACCTTCAACCTGCAAAGACTCTTGCAGGACGCCAACTATAAGCCCATAAACCCTGCAGAACAGGGCTTCGACCCGAACTTTGGCAGCAAAACCCTTGTTGCCGAAATTCCCGCAGGAGAAACATCTGCAGGTATATACAGTACTGACGGTACAAAGGTGGGCTTCGGCTACTATAAGCTCACGGAGAATACCAGTACCGGCTGGAACATTACAGACATAATTATACACCGCGATGGCTATGACGAAACCATCACCAGTGGCGACCTCTATATCGAGATAGCCACTAGCGGTGATATGAAGTTCAGCCGCCAGTATAATACCGGATATACCAAAGCAAACGGAATAACCATACAAAATGCCCGCCGCCCCCTGAACGTAAGCTACGAGTGGTCCGGCATTCCGGATGGGCTTTCCTTTCTGCCTGAACCCGCTTTAAATCTCCAATATGGCAGTGACTACACCATAGATACATTGAATAAACCCGGCCGCAGAGTTCAGGGGACAGGCGAAGATTCCGGGTATTACTATGAGTTTCTCGGCTGGCAATACTATTCCACCGAGGTCGGTGAGCGCGAAACCATAACATACAGTCCCGACGGAGAACCCCAGCCCTCAGCTATCAATATTACCAGCGACACCGTTATCCACGGCCTTTGGGAAAGACATGAGCTGCCCCGTGCCGAGGGCTATATCACCATCAATAAGGAATTTGTAAACAGGCCCGCAGACGCGGCCTTTGCAAATTACTATATCTCCGTAATACACAATGGCGTGACAACCGAAATCGTTCCTGCAAACGTGGGCAGTTGGTATAATAATGGGACTTCCTGGACATATGATCACCCCATCAGTGAAAACGGTGAATACATCGTTGTGGAAGGCGGCTACAATGTCAAGGGCTATACTGCCGCGGCCACGTCTGCGGTCGAACCCGTTGGTGGTATCAGCACCGACAAAGGAAACTACATAGGCTCTGAAATTATAACTGATGGGCATAAATATACTGAGGTCGGCAGCAAAGTGGACATCGTCCTGCCCTATGACACTTATGCTGTGAACGGCGGCATTTCGGCACTGGATAACGACATCGGCATACATACCGCCACCGTAAACTTTACCAATACATATACGAAAAATACTGCAAGCACCGCCCATGATTACCCCAATCTTATAGTCCGTAAAACCGACAGCGGCCTTAATATTCCTCTCACCGGCGCCCATTTTGAGTTTAAAAAAGGCGATGCATTGATAGAAGGTACAGTTGAAAGCAACGATGTGCGCTATGAGGCACTGCAGCCGGGCGATTATACCCTCAGGGAAACTGTAGCCCCTGCCGGATATAAGCTTCTTGATTTCGCTTACATAGTAAAAGTCACCGCGGACGGAGAGCCTGTCGAGCAGCTTAAAACCGTCTGCACCGAAAGCGAAGGCCATGTGCACGATACAAGCTGCTATAAGTTTGTGCCTGTCCAGAAATACAAGCTGACAGTCACCGATGAAAACGGCAAAGACGTAAACGAAGATTCTGTACCCGGCGAATACGTGCTTTTGGAGTACAATACCCGTCTCTCCGTTCCCAATGAGCAGATAACCGGCAAGCTCACGGTCACAAAGAAATTTGTGGGTGCTGACGGGCAGGAGCTTCCTTCCGACGACTACGAAAACACTACCACTCAGGTACATCTCCATGGCCCCATCACCCGTGACGCCGATGGCAATATCACCAATATAGGCCCCATGGTAAAGCTGGTGGAGTTTAAAAAGGGAACAGACGGAAACTTCATAAGTACCATTGAAGTGGAAAATCTGGCTCAGGGCGAGTATGTCCTCCGCGAGCCTTCCGCCTCTGTCCACGGCTATACATGGACCGGCGTTGAGTATACCCATAACGGTAATACCATAACCAAGGTACCCGGCCTTAACGAAAATAGTGTTAAAGCCGAAGGCTTTGCTCCCTTCACCATCTCCGCCGATAGCAGCGAAGTCAGCATAGAGGTGACAAACAGCTATGCAAAGTGGACGGCAGCGGACTTTACCGTCAGCAAGGTCAAGGCCGGCACAAATCAGGGCCTTCAGGGCGCAATTTTCGGCCTATATGAAGCTGACTGCACCACACTACATTCCATGGCCACAACCGGCATTGCAGGCACCGCGGAATTCAGCGGCTTTGAAGTAGAAAAGAACGAGAGCAAAATCTTCTACCTCAAGGAGATAAAAGCCCCAAGCAACTATTATATCTCCACCGAGGTGTACAAAGTAACCATCAGCCACGGTGACAAGGGCTACAATGTTGCCATCACCGACAACTCCGGAAACCCCGTATCCGGCTGGAGTGCGGCTGACAATACCCTTACTCTGGGTAATACTGAAATTTTAGGTCAGATCACCGTAAATAAAACCCCTCAGGGGGAAAGTCTCCCTGAAGGCAGCTATGTGGTGGTTGTTCTTAGTGGCGTGACCAATAATTACACCGCTACTGCAACCATAGCGGCAGGAGATAAATGGACCCATAAGTTCACCGGTCTGCCCATGGGCAGCTACACCGTCACCGAGACCTATTCCTCCACACCGGGCTACAGCTATACCACGCAGTACAAAGTAAATAACGCTGATACTGCCACTGACGGCGCAGCAGCAACAGTAACTATCGCCGATGATTCCGACGGTACTCTCACAAGCCCAAGCCTGCCCGAAAGCGCCAAGGCTCAGGTGGAGTTTATCAACACATACACCCGTGAGGAACAACTGCGGGTCAACCCCGGCCGCTTCACGGTGCTCAAGCGCGATGAAAAGGGTAATCCTCTGTCCGGCGCAATATTCACCCTCCATTGGGATGCCCAGTGTGAGAAACCGCTTGTTGCCGCAGATATGCCCAAAGACTTTACCGTCTCCGCAACCAGCGATTCCTACGGACAGGCTGAGTTCTATAATCTGAAGCTTGAAGACCATGAATACGGCGAATATAAAAACAGGCGTGAACGCAATCAGGTCTTTTATCTGAAAGAAACCACGGCTCCCGACGGATATCAACTTTCCAATACGGTCTGGCAGATAAGCCTCAAAGAAAACCATGTAGAAATTGACAAGCTTACAAACAACAGCTTCTTTGAAACCATCATCAACTGGTTTGCCGGTAAGCACGAAAGCGATAATGGCGGCATTGGTTACGCATGGGAGGAGAATAATATTCTCGCTGTTGTAAACCAGCCCATACTGGGCAGCGTCAAAGTCAGCAAGAGCTTTGTGGATGCGAATGGCACAGCCCTTGACCAGAGCAAGTATCAGAATGCCCGCGTCGAGTTCCATCTCCATGGCCCCATCACCCGTAATGAACAGGGAGTCATCACCGATCTCGGCACTGAGCGCAGAATAGAGCTGAAAACGGATGAAAGCTCCCCCTTCCCCACAACTGTAACGAAGGGAAACCTTGCCCTGGGTGAGTATGCCATCCACGAGGCATTTGCCTCTGTCCACGGTTATAGCTGGACAGGCAAGGAGTATAAGGTCAACGGTGTAGTTGGAACCGAGCAGCCGGTAGAGGGCATTGATAAATCCGTTTTCTTTAACGTGACGGATGCCACACCCGTAAAAATTGCAGTCAAAAATACCTATGCTGAGTGGGACAAAGCTGATTTTTACGTCCGCAAGCTGAAAACCGGTACGCAAACCGAGCTTAAAGGTGCCGTGTTCAGTCTTTACACCGATGATGCCTGCACCACCAAAGTCACAGGCATCACTGCCACACAAACCACCGACGGAGCCGGTCTTGCCCACTTTGACGGCTTGGAAGTTGATGAAAATAAGTCTGTGACCTATTTTCTCAGGGAAGATACTGCCCCCACCGGCTACCGCCGCGACGAAACCGTGTACCCCGTGACGGTAAGTCATAACAACAGTGGTTATATGGTCAGCATTGGTACCACAGGCAGCTCTGCAAGCTGGGTCACAGGTACTGACACCCTCTGGGTCTACAACGATGAAATACTGGGCGAGGTACAGCTCACCAAGCGCTTTGTGGATGCAGACGCGCCGAATGCTGCAGACCTTGGCGAATACACTCCCGAGGCGATAAATCTCATATTTGCAGGTCCTGGACAGCCAAAGACAGTTACCCTCAATGAAGAAAATAAATGGACTGCAACAATACACAATCTCCCCATGGGCAGATATGCAGTCTATGAGCAGCCTGCCAATGTGGACGGCTACAATCTGGTCAGTACTGCCTATACTGTCAGCACCGTAAATCAAAGTGATGCCGGGCAGGGAACTCCCACTGTGGCAGAGTATGCGACCGTGAATCTCACACCGGAAGCTCACGAACAGGCAGTAACCGTTACCAATACCTATGAGCGCATAAAAGAACTCACCGTAAATCCTGCCAGCTTCAGGGTTCTCAAGCAGGATGAAGACGGCAAGCCCCTGAGCGGAGCTACCTTTACACTCCATTCTGATGCAAGCTGCAATAGTCCTCTTACTGCAAACGAAGTACCCGACGGCTTTACTGTCTCTGCCCGAAGCGGTGAGGATGGTTATGCTCATTTCAACTATCTGAAGCTTGCAGACCTTGGTTACAGTGACTATGACGAAGAATATCAGCAGAATAAGGAACGTACCCAAACCTATTATCTGAAAGAGACCGACGCTCCCGATGGCTATGATGCTTCCCAAACCATATGGAAGATAAGCCTTAAGGAAAATCTTGTCAGCATAGGTCAGTACAACGCAGGAAAGGGCTTCTTTGAAACCTTGGTCAACTGGATAACAGACATCGTCGGAAACGGCACGGCAGGCGGTGAAGTAAATTGGAGCAACGAGCAGACCATCACCGTCACCAACAATCGCATCAAGGGAAAACTGACCCTCACCAAGAGCTTTCTGGATGAAGAGGGTAACACTCTTGACGAAACAGCCTATGAAAATGCCCGTATTGCCCTTCATGTCCACGGCCCCATCACCCGTGACGACGATCGCAATATCACCGACATTGGCCCTCAGGTAAAGGAAGTTATATTTGCCAAGGATCCAAATCAGAACAATAACTTTATCAGCACTGCCACTGTTGAAAACCTTGTAACCGGCGAGTATGTCATCCGCGAACCCTTCCCCTCTGTCCACGGCTATACATGGAAAGGTGTTGAATACACCGAGGGCAGTACAGTGCTGACTCAGGAGTCCGGCCTTACCGATGCGGGCGTATCCGCCGAGGGCTTTGCCGCCTTCAAAATAACAGCCGACAAGCGTGATGTGACTATAGAAGTTGAAAACAGCTACAAAAAGTGGGATGCTGTAGACTTCTATGTGGTCAAGCTCAAAACCGGCGCAGATGGCAGCGAAAATGCCGATAATCCCAAGCTCCCCGGCGCAACATTCAAGCTGTACCATGATCCGGCCTGTACTCAGCCTGTTGACGAAAACGATGCCTTTACTACCGAAGCGACCACCGGAGTGGCAGGCTATGCCCACTTTACAGGCTACACAGTACCGGACGGTGAGACCAAGCAGGTATATTACCTTAAGGAAAGCAATCCTCCCACTAACTACAGCCCGGACAATACCGTGTACAAGCTGGTCATAGACCACAACAACAACAACGAGTATGATGTCCACATCAAAAACCTTGACGACGACAAACTCCATAGAAACTGGGATGCTGCCCGTGATGCCCTTATGGTTTACAATACCGAGATAATGGGCCAAATTACGGTCAAAAAAGACTTTGACGGTGCAGACCTTGGCAACAAGAAACCTGCCGGAATAGAAGTCACTCTCAGCGGCAACAACATTACCGAGACTGTGACCCTCAATAAGGGAAATAGTTGGACACATCAGTTCACAGGCCTTCCCATGGGCGAATATACCATCGTTGAGCAGCCGATTAAGCTTGAAGACTATTTGCTCAGTACCTCCTATGTTGTGCCTGCTGTAAATGACAGCGCTTCCGGCACAGAGGCATCGGATAAGGCTACAGTGGTGCTTGCTCCCAATGCCACTTCAAGGGACGTAATCATTACCAACACCTACAGCAAAAAGACCCTCAATGTCAGTGCCTCAACAATCGAAGTGGTCAAGCTGGGAGAAAATGGTCAGCCCCTCAAGGATGCGGTATTCACTCTCTATGAGGACAAAAACTGCACTAAAGTTCTTGCAAATGTGCCCTTTGAAGTATCTGCCACCAGTGACGAAAACGGTCTTGCCGTGTTCAGTGACCTGAAGCTGGACGATCTGGACTTTGACAGCTACAGTACCGGGTCGGTGCGCAATAAGACCTTCTATATGCAGGAAAGTCAGGCACCCGCAGGCTATGAGCGTTCAAACACCGTCTGGACCATCACACTTGACGAAAGCTATCCCAAGATAGACGAGCTCAGCCCCGACAAGTCGATTTCTGAAACGGTGGTCAACTGGCTCGCCGGCAAGCACAGCAGCGATCTTGGCGGTGCAGACTACAAGTGGATATCCAGTAACAGGCTCCAGGTCATAAACAAGCCCTTCGGCAGTGTTACTGTCAGCAAGGTGTTTAAAGGCATTGCCGATGAGGACAAACCCGCCAAAATAAAGTTCAGTCTGACAGGTAACGGCATTGATCAGGAAATTGTCCTGCCCGATGAAAACGGCAAGTGGGAAAAGAGGATATCCAATCTCCCCATGGGCGAATACACTGTTGTCGAGCAGCCGGCCATAGTTGACGGCTATGTTCTCAATACCGGATACACTGTTGACTCTGTAGCTCAGAACGGTGCCACCTCAGCCACAGTAGAGCTTACAACCAACAAAACCGACTCCACCGTAACAGTCACCAACAGCTACGAAAAGAAGGAGCTGACCGTCGTTCCCACCGACTTTACTGTAAAGAAGCTGGAGACCGGCAGCGATAAGCCCCTAAAAGATGCTGTTTTCCTTCTTTATGACGAGAACAAGAATACCATTGCCACTGCAACTTCCAATGAAAACGGTATTGCCCTGTTTAAAGACCTCAAGATGGACGACAGGGACTACGAGGACTATAAAGACACTACTCGTTCCGTTACCTACTACCTTACCGAGACTGTGGCCCCCGCCGGATTTGAAAAGGACGGTACGGTCTGGAAGGTTCAGCTCAGCGAAAATGTGACCTTGTTTGACGAGGAGGACGAGAAAGGCAAGTTTGGTATAGTCAGCTGGATCGCGGGCATTTTCCAGACTGGCAGCGATACTGCCATCGAGGGCGATGTGCTTACGGTCTACAATTCCCGCAAAACCTACCCAGTCTCCGTGAAAAAGACGGTCACCTATCAGGGCCTTACAGACCCCGCCAATGACTACATGGTAAAATACAGTCTCAGCAAAGCCGAGTACGAGTTTGCCCTGTACATTGACGGCGGCGTGCAGCCGGTGGAAGCCGTGAAGCTCAAAGCCGGTGAGGAAAAGAGCTTTACCAAAACCGTACCCTACGGCAGCAGCTACGAGGTCAGAGAGCTTACAGCGGAAAAACCCATATTCTCCTCTGTGCTCTCCGCAAACGCAAAGGGCAAAGTTGAAACTGAGCTTAGCGGGCCTATTGCCGTCACCGCAGAAAACACCTACCGCTTTACTGACGGCGGAAATCCCATCGTTCTGGAAATGGTGAAAGTCTCGGGGGATATTTACAGAAGGCCTCTCGCCGGAGCAAGGTTCAGCCTGCGCGACAGCGGCAACGAACTTCTTGGCGCCTATGAGTCTGACATCAACGGCAGATTTTACATCAGCGGCGTATTCAACGCTCCCGGCACCTACTGGCTCATTGAAAACAGAGCACCTGCCGGATACAGAGCGGGAGGCCCCATCGCCATTGATGTGAAATATGATATATCTGTTATTTATAATGCGGATAATCAGCCCGTCATCGTCAGAACTCCCGTGGCAACAGTCACAGGCTCTCATGTGTTCCACATAGCCAACAACGCCTATGGCGTGAAAAACGATGTTATCTTCACTCCCAAAACCGGTGACGATAACGACATGATGCTCTGGTCCGTTCTGTCCCTGTTCGGCCTTCTGGGTACAGGCTCGGCCTTTACCCTCAGCCGCAGGAAAAGATACAAATCCAGACATTAAAAACAAACAAAAACAGCGCTGACAGGTTCGTCAGCGCTGTTTTTTTGCGTAAAATATTTATTCTTCCGTTTTCTTTATGGGGAACTCGAAAATAGCCGATTCAAAGGGGCGCAGGTCATAGCTTACGCAGTACTCTCTGCCGTCGCACTCTTCATGCAGAGTGCAAAGGGGAGGAATGTCCGCCACTTCGCCGGGGCCGCCGCTGCCGGGGAGGGAATCGTAGGTGCTGAAAATGCGCTTGTAGTAGCCTTCAAGAGGTACGCCGCAGCGGTAACCGTTGTACTGCATGGGGGAGAAGCTGCACACCACCAGAAGGGCGTTGTCGTAGTTCCAGGGGTTGCGGCGCACGTAGCTTATGATATTACGGTCATAGTCCATGCTGTTTATCCACTCAAAGGTGGTGGGGTTTTTGGAGTCGGTGTGCAGCACGGGATAGCTTCTGTATATGCCCAAAAGGTTTTTCACGCACTGCATGATGTCCCTGTGGCCGAAGTCCTGAGTAAGACCCCAGTTAAGCTCGCGGTTTTCATCCCACTCCCTGTCCTCGCCAAAGTCCTGACCCATGAAAAGAAGCTTCTTGCCCGGATGGGTGAACTGGAAGGCGTAGAGGGATTTGAGTGTGCCCATCTGATCCATTATGCTGCCCGGGGCTTTTTTCACCATGGGCTTTTTCAGGTGCACCACCTCGTCGTGGCTGAGTACCAGCACGAAGTTTTCAAGGAAGGCGTAGTTTGCAGTGTGGGTCAGCTTGCCATGATCCCAGTGGCGGTAGATGGGGTCAGTCTCAATGTATTTGAGGGTGTCGTTCATCCAGCCCATGTTCCACTTGAACATAAAGCCCATGCCGCCCTTGTCCACTTCCTCGGTGATGCCCGGCTCGATGGAGGAGTCCTCGGCAATGAGATAGGCGCGGGTCTTTTTGGTGATGGTCTTGTTCACCATCTTCAAAAAGGCGATGCTGGCGTGGTTGTGGGTGCTGCCGTCCTCGTTTACGTACCACTGGGAGCGGCCGAAGCTGGTGTGCAGCATGGAGGCTACCGCATCGACGCGCAGCGCGTCAATGTGAAACTCCGTTACCCAGTAGTAGGCGCTGGAGAGAAGGAAGCTTCTCACACCGCCCTTGCTGTGGTCAAAGGCCTTGGTGCCCCACTCCGGGTACTCTGCCAGCAGCGGGTTCAAAGCCTCGTAGGTGGCGCCGCCGTCCAGCTTTTCAAGGCCGAAGCTGTCCTTGGGGAAGTGGGCAGGCACCCAGTCGAGTATAACGCCGATACCGCACTGGTGCATCTTGTCCACAAAGTATCTGAAATCGTTGGGTGTGCCGTAGCGGCTGGTGGGGGAGAAGAAGCCCGTCACCTGATAGCCCCATGAGCCGTCAAAGGGGTACTCACATATGCCTATAAGCTCCACATGGGTGTAGCCCATGTAGTTTATGTACTGGGCCAGCTCGTCCGCCAGCACCCGGTAGTTGAGAAAGCCGTCCTCATAGCGCATGTCCCGCTTCCATGAGCCAAGATGCACTTCGTATATGGCCATGGGCTTCTGGAGGACATTTTTGTTGGTATTCTGAGTAATAAATTCCCTGTCGTTCCACTTGTAGCCTGTGAGAGGGCATACTATGGACGCGGTCGCCGGGCGCAGCTCCGAGCGGAAGGCGTAGGGGTCTGCCTTGAAGCGGGTAATGCCGTCGCAGCCCACTATCATGTAGCGGTACTTGTCACTGGCGCGTATACCGGGGATAAATACCTCCCACACGCCACTGCCGACTCTCTCCATTTCGCCCTTGAACTCGTCCCAGCCAAGGCGGTCGCACAGCACGCATACTCTTTTCGCTTCCGGCGCCCATATGCAAAAGCGCACGCCGGAAACGCCATTTTCGCGCCTGATGTGTGCGCCCATTTTCTTATATGCTTTGAAATGACTGCCTTCATGGAAAAGATATCTGTCAAGCTCGGAAAAAGAAACTGTCTTTTCTGCCATTGCCACATTCCTCCAAAGTATAAGAATAGTAGTGATGGCTGTATTATAGCATAATATTTTCCAACAATAAAGGGAAATGAAAAATTAAGGATAAATTGCAGCCCACCCGACGAAAGAATTATTGTGAGGCATGACCAGTACCCCACCATGCGAAGTCTTATCTTTTACAAGAAGGCATTTCCAAGGATGTTCATACGAACAAATCTCCTCATTTTCCTCAATAAAAAGCCTGTCTGCCAGCATATCCGTTATGAAATTTGTATAGTCAATGGAAGAAAGCTCAATTACTTTAACTATCTTATATTCCTTCTTGTGCTCCATGTTAGCCGATTCTTCCAGTTCAATTAGGGTTCTTGGACGGTAAATAAAGGCTGCCTCTCCCCACAATCTCTTTATCATTTCAAATTCCTCCAAAAAATTATGTACTTAAAACAAGTACATTTTGCACATTCTATCATGTACTTAAATTAAACTCAATATGTATCCCGTTTAAGTATGTGAGGAATTGAGATGGATATGTTCAAAAAGGAAAAATCGAAACATCTTGGCTTGAGAATAGATGATGAACTGCACTATAAGCTCCACTACATTTCCCGTTACGAAGGTCGCTCCGCCAACGCGCAGGTGATCTATCTTATCCGCCGCGCCATCGAGGATTTTGAAAAACAGCACGGTAAAATAGAAAAAGAAGAAATGTAAAATAAAATGCTCTCCGCAGAAAAACTGCGAAGAGCATTTTTTAACTCGTCTCAAAGTCCGGGGGAGCAGGCCACAACCTTGCCCAGATTCCACAGCTCCAGTGCCTGAGCAATGGCAGCGTCCTTGTCCTCAGGCTTCTTGTAGGCTACGTCCGCAGTCTGGCAACCGCAGTCCAGGCAGGAGATGTTCACACACCAGTCCTGCTCTATCTCAAGAATACCTGCGCCGCCGCAAAGGGGACAGTCCTGAAGGTCTATTCCGTTTCTGATATCCATAAGTAACTCCTTAAATTTTCTACATAGGGATTATACCGCATTTTGCAAAAAATACAATAGCGGGGAGAAAATTCACTCCTTAGTGAAAGTGCCTATCTCCACAAGGTTGCCCTCCGGGTCTGCAATATAGCAGGTGCGCTGTCCCCATGGCATAGTCTCAGGCTCCATCACGCAAACTGCACCCAGTGCCGTAACCCGCTCAAACTCCCGGTCAACAGCGGCATAGTTTTCAACGTGCAGGGCGATTTCATAGTGCCCGTTTATACCCCCGGCGTACTCGAAGGGGCGGCGGCACATCTTTTCAAAGTCCGAGCGGCGGTAGAGAAGAAAAAGCGTCCCGTCCTTTTCCAGAAATACATTGGAGGTTTCGTCATCCTCTTTTATCTCAAAGCCCAGCACATCCCGGTAAAAGCGTACCATTACGCCCATGTCTTTTACAAATATGCCAAATCCGTCCAGCTTCATTTTTGTTTCTCCTTAGTATGGGATAAGTGGATTATAACATACATGGGCTGAAAATAAAATATCCTGCCCCTTTGGGACAGGATAAGAATTATACTCAGTCGTCAATACCGATCATGACGGAGCTTGCCTTGATAACGGCGTAGGCGGTGCCGCCAACTGCCAGACCCAGCTCATTGATGGAGGCCATGGAAATGGAGGAGCTGATAACGTTGCCGCCGCCGATGTCGATCTTTACGATACCGTTGACTGCGCCTTCCTTGATCTCGATGATAGTGCCCTTCAGCTGATTTCTTGCACTGAGCTTCATATATATTTATCTCCTTTTCTTTTGAAATACTGCCATAATATATATTAGTGTGGCAGATAAAGCAAGGAAATATTGAATATTGACTGAAAACTGTGCGAAACAGTACGAAACTATACCTAAGCTCACAAAAACAGTGCGCCCTTAAGGACGCACTGCCATGTTTTTATTCGTTTATTGAGAAAATCTGTCCGGGCAGGACAAGCTTCTCCTTGCGCGGGAAGCTTTTGTCAAATTTCTCTGCGGCTGCCTCATCCACAAAATAGCCCTGCGGCGTAGCGTATTCGCCGCTGATGCCTTTGAGATATCCCGGAATAAGCTCTTTGCAGAGGAAGAAGGACGCATCCTCTCCCTCCGGCAAGCCGTGGTAGCGGATGCCAAAGTCGCTGGCATAAGTGAAGCCGCTTTTCCCGTAAAAGCCGATGTTCCCCTCAAAGCACAGTGCGCCGCAGCCAAGCTCTGCAGCCTTTTCAAGGGAGTAATCCAGCAGTATTTTGCCGTAGCCTTTGCGCTTGAACTGAGGATGTATGCAGATAGGCCCCATGGTCATAATGGGAATTTCTCTGCCGTCATCGGCCTTGATGCGGGCGCGCATGAATACGTTCTGCCCTATGAGCTGCCCGTCCTTTTCCATGACAAAGTTAAGCTCTGGCACAAAGGCAGGGTCATTTCTCAGCTCATGCAGAACAAAATGCTCCAGACAGCCGGGACGGTATACGTTCCAGAAAGCTTCTCTTACTAAGGTTTCAACCTTGCGCTGCTCGTCTTTTCTTTCCAAACGAATTATATAGTCATTTTTGCTCATTATTTATTACCTCCTGATGATTGTTGACTGCAATACTGGGAGGCTTGGCGGGTCTGACGCGCAAACCTCCCGGTCAGCGCACAGTCTCCAAGGTCTTGTTTTTTCTCAAACAGCAATCTCCTGAAATGTAGTTTTACCCGACTGTTTTGCCGGGCTGAAAATATAGTAGCATATTTGCCCCGATTTTTCCACACTTTGCACTTGTAATTTTGCGAAGATGGGTGTATGATGCAGATACAGATAAAAACAGGGGAGCTTGTGTCAGCAGGCTGAGAGGAAGTAAACAAACTTCGACCCTATAACCTGATGCGGATAATGCCGCCGTAGGAAGTCATACCCGGGATTTTTTACAGGAGCTTACCGCAAGGGCAAGTCTCCTGTTTTTTTAAAATTTAAAATGCAGGGGAGTCTGTGTCAGCAGGCTGAGAGGAAGTAATCCAACTTCGACCCTACAACCTGATCCGGATAATGCCGGCGTAGGGAGCAGTGAAAAGTGTGGTAAAGCATACTTCCAGACACCCCCGCCGGACTTATCCGGTGGGGGAAATTTAATTTTTGGAGGAAAAAACATGAAAGCAAGCATCGCAATCCAGGTTCTTCCCGCAGCAGAAAACGAAAATGAGCTTATCCGCATTGTGGATGAGGTCATCGCCTACATTAAAAGCAGTGGTCTGCACTGCCACGTAGGCCCCTTTGAAACCACCGTCGAGGGTGAAGACTATAATCAGCTCATGGACATAGTCAAGGAGTGCCAGCATGTGGCTATCCGGGCCGGTGCAAAGAGCGTTTCCGCCTATGTGAGAGTGGTCTACAAGCCCGAGGGCGAGCTGCTCACCATCGACAGGAAAATCACCAAGCATGCCGAGGCGTAATATCCCATCCCTTGTGGCCATAGCGGCACTTTTGCTCACATGGCAGCTTGTCTGCATGAGCGGGCTTATACCAAGCTATATGCTGCCCTCCCCCGTGGATGTGCTGCGCGCCTTCGTCAGCGAACTGCCCCTTTTGTGGGAAAACTCCCTCATCACCTTGCAGGAAGCGTTCATCGGCCTTGCTCTGGGCGTTGGCGTGGGCTTTCTGGCGGCGGTGCTGATGGACAGCTTTGATGTGCTGTACAAGGCCTTTTACCCTCTGCTCATCATCACCCAGACAGTGCCCTCCGTTGCCATTGCGCCGCTTCTGGTGCTCTGGTTCGGTTATGAGATGACGCCCAAAATCGTCCTCATAGTGATCTCCACCTTCTTCCCTGTGACCGTGGGACTGCTGGACGGTTTTCGCAGCGCCGACAAGGATGCCATCGGGCTTTTGCGCTCCATGGGCGCCGACAGGCTTCGCATTTTCCGCTACATAAAGTTTCCCACGGCACTGCCCCAGCTCTTTTCCGGACTGAGGATAGCTGCGGCCTACAGTGTGGTGGGTGCGGTCATCAGTGAGTGGCTGGGCGGCTTCGGCGGCCTTGGCGTATACATGACCCGGGTAAAAAAGGCCTTTGCCTTTGACAAAATGTTCGCCGTTATCTTTCTCATTTCCGCAATCTCGCTGGCCCTGATGGCACTGGTGGAGCTGGCGGAGAAAAAATGTATGCCGTATCGTTATCTGGACAAGAAATAGGAGGAAAATATGAAAAAATTTATTGCCATACTGCTGGCGCTGACAATGATATTCGCGCTGGCTGCCTGCGGAAAGAGCGCAGAAACCGCCGAAACGGAAACCATAACCGTGGTTCTGGACTGGACACCCAATACAAACCATACCGGCATCTTCGTGGCTCAGGCAAAGGGCTACTTTGAGGAAGCCGGACTTAAGGTGGAAGTGGTGCAGCCCCCTGAGGACGGCGCTGTGACGCTGGTGGCCTCCGGCAAGGCCCAGTTCGGCGTATCCTTCCAGGACTCCCTTGCCCCCGCCTTCGCAGGGGATGAGCCTATCCCCGTCACGGCAGTAGCCGCCGTTATTCAGCACAACACCTCCGGCATAGTCTCCCGTGCCGGTGAGGGTATGGATCGCCCCAAGGGACTTGAGGGCAAGAAGTACGCCACATGGGATATGGACGTGGAGAAGGCAACAATCCGCGATGTGATGACTGCCGACGGCGGTGATTTTGAGTTGGTGGAGCTTATCCCATCCACCGTCACCGATGAGGTGTCCGCCCTGAAAAGCAAGTCCGTGGATGCTATCTGGATATTCTACGGCTGGGCAGGCGTGGCCTGTGAGGTGGCAGGTCTGGACATTGACTACTTCGACTTTGCGGATATAGATCCGGTCTTTGACTACTATACCCCCGTAATCATCGGCGGAAACGCATGGATGGAGGAAAACCCCGACGCTGCAAAGGCCTTTATTTCCGCGCTCTCCAAGGGCTATACCTACGCAGTCGAAAATCCCAAGGAAGCTGCCGACATCCTCATGGAGGCCGCACCCGAGCTTAAAGCCAATACTGAGCTTGTCTACGCAAGTCAGGAATATCTGGCCAAGGAGTACATAGCCGATGCTGCCCGCTGGGGCGAGTTTGACGGTGAGCGCTGGGCCGCATTTTTCAACTGGCTCAACGAAAATAATCTGATGGAAGAAAAAGTTGCCCCTGATTTTGGATTTACCAATAGCTATCTCCCCGAATGATATGGTAAAATTAGAGGTAAGGAACGTAAGTAAAAGCTTTGACGGAATATCCGTCCTGCAGGATGTTTCTCTCCAGCTTCGGCAGGGGGAGCTTGTGTCTTTGCTGGGCGTCAGCGGCGGCGGGAAAACCACGCTTTTTAACGTGATTTCCGGGCTTTTGCCGCCGGATAAGGGTGAAGTCTTTCTGGACGGGGAGAATATCACGAACCGGCCCGGGCATATAAGCTATATGCTGCAAAAGGATCTGCTCTTGCCCTATCGGACGATTGAGGACAATGTGGCGCTGCCCCTGCTGCTCAAAGGCGTGAAAAAGAAGGAAGCCCGTGTACAGGCCTCAGCCATGTTTGCCCAGTTTGGTCTGGACGGAACGCAAAAAAAATATCCCTCCCAGCTTTCGGGAGGGATGCGCCAGCGGGCAGCGCTTTTGAGGACTTATATGTTCTCCAGTGACATTGCCCTGCTGGACGAGCCTTTCTCTGCCCTGGATACCCTGACCAAAAGCGCAATACACGGTTGGTATCTGGACGTGATGGAGAAAATAAAGCTGACCACACTTTTTGTCACCCATGACATTGACGAGGCCATACTGCTTTCCGACAGGATATATCTTCTCTCCGGCGCTCCCGGCAAAATTACGGGAGAAATCCTCATCCGTGAGCCAAAGCCCCGCCGTACTGACTTTAATCTTACACCGGAGTTTCTTGAGTACAAACGGGAAATACTTTCACTACTGTAAAAAAACAAAGGAGTGCTTATTATGGAACGCTGTGTTATCGTGGGCGGTGCGGATATAAATAACTATGCCTTTATCCGCAAAAATCTCAGGGAAGATGATTTTATCGTGTTCTGCGACAGCGGACTGAAGCACATGGACGCGCTGAATGCAAAACCAGGACTTATCGTGGGAGACTTTGACTCTCACGATAATCCCTGTCTTGATGTGGAGACTATAGTCCTGCCCTGCGAAAAGGATGATACGGATACCTTCTATGCCGTCAAAGAGGCGGTAAAAAGGGGATATGAGGACTTTTTGCTCATAGGTGTTATCGGCGCAAGGCTTGACCACAGTTTAGCCAATCTCTCCATCCTCTTGTATCTTGACTCTCTTGGCAGGAGCGGGCGCATAATAGATGACTATTCGGAAATGGAGATAGTCTCGAAAGAGCCGGTCTCAATAGGTGATGATTATTCCTTCTTCTCGCTTATGAACATCACGGGCAGGGCAAAGGGTATCACCGTCCGCGGCGCAAAATATCCCCTTGAGAATGCTGAGATCAGCTGCGAGTATCAGTACGGCGTCAGCAATGAGGTACTGAAAGGTGAGCATGCCACAGTGGCCGTTGAAGACGGAAAGCTGCTGCTTATAAAAATCCGCTGACGGATTATAAACCTTTGTAGGGGACGATGCCCACATCGTCCCTTTTATATATGCTCTTTATTGCTATACCGCTGCAATTGTGATACAGTTTGTGTGAAATGATTGGAGGTGTTAGTGTGCTTATATTGTCTTTACTTGGGCTTATTCCTTTTGCCATTGGCGGCTTTATGAACTTCTTTATGCTCAGCCACCCTGAAAACCTGCCGCCTTATGCCTTGATAGCTGTTGCCACATTGCTTGTGTGGGCGCTTATCGCGTTTATTGCAAAGCCCTTCGTGAAGGACACAAAAAAGCTGCTTATCGCCTTTAATCTCCCAGCCTTTGCCGTTTTGATTTTGCTTTGTGTTCAGGAGCTTGTCTTCAAATCCTACTGGCAAAATCCCCTTGGCCTGTGGACACAGCTTTACTATCTGCCGCTTATAAATATCAGCGCCAGACTTACAATGTGGAGCAGCCGCCTGTTTGTGGTATACTGTGCGGCCTTTCTCCTGTTGCTTGCCGCGTCTTTCCTTGGATGCAAGTTGAGGAAAAATTGACTTGAACTACACGGATTGTTCAATTATTTTGTGTAATGTAGGGCAGGGGCTTTTTTCTTGTGGATTGCAAATTATATATTGACAAATATCTATATGAGTGATAACATATCGACAGACATCAATGGGAGGTGAGTTTGTGGAACGCAGTTCAAAACAGATGGCACAGATTTTCAAGGCGTTGGGCGATGAGAACAGAATTCAGATAATGCAGCTGCTCAGAACGGGGGAGAAATGTGCCTGCAAACTTCTTGAAGAGCTTGATATAAGCCAGCCGACCCTTTCCCACCATATGAAAATTCTCTGCGATTGTGCTCTTGTCACCGGCCGCAAGGAAGGAAAGTGGATGCACTACTCCATTTGCGGGGAAGGCTGCCAGCTTGCCAAGGATGGCCTGAATGAATTGACCAAAGAGACTTATACCGGCGAAGCTAAGTCGTGCTGTGAAAAGTAAGCCCGCTTTTCCATGCACGGCTTAGCTCAAACCCTATATATCGACATATGTAAATATAACAATATGACAAAGGAGCGTTTTTATGGAAAATTTAAGAGTCGCATGGTATTTCTTCCAGAAAGAAGTTCTTGGAATGCAATGGCTGAATCGCCTGATGGGCCGCATTGTGGAGGCTGTGGGGCTTGATACTGCCGGTAGGTTCGGCGGCAGCGTTCAGTTTTTTCTCTATGATGTTATCAAGATAATGGTGCTGCTGACCTGCCTGATTTTTATAATTTCGTATATACAAAGCTACTTCCCACCGGAGCGTACAAAACGAATTCTGGGCAGGTTTCACGGCATTGGTGCAAACTGCGTTGCCGCGCTGCTGGGAACTGTAACGCCGTTCTGCTCCTGCTCGTCCATTCCCTTGTTTATCGGCTTCACCAGTGCCGGCCTGCCCCTTGGTGTGACATTCTCTTTCCTGATTTCCTCTCCCATGGTGGACTTGGGAAGTCTGGTGCTTTTGATGAGTATATTCGGCTGGAAGGTTGCTGTAGTCTATGTGCTGCTTGGTCTGGTGATTGCTGTTGTGGGCGGTACGGTGATTGAAAAGCTGCATCTGGAAAAGCAAGTGGAAGAGTATATCCGCAAGGGAAAAACTCTGGAAGTGGCGCAGGAAGAACTGACAATCGAAGACCGTATGACATTTGCATGGGAACAGGTGGTGTCCACCGCAAAGAAGGTCGCCCCATATGTCATCATTGGCGTGGGCATCGGCGCTTTCATCCATAACTGGATCCCCGAAGAATTCATTGTGAAGCTGCTGGGAACCGGCAACCCCTTTGGTGTGGTGATCGCAACTATTGCCGGTGTTCCTATGTATGCTGACATTTTCGGCACCATTCCCATTGCGGAAGCTCTGCTTGCCAAGGGCGCACAGCTTGGCGTTGTCCTGTCCTTCATGATGGCTGTTACCACGCTGAGCCTGCCCTCGATCATAATGCTCCGTAAGGCTGTGAAGCCAAAGCTGCTGGGTATCTTTGTGGCAATATGTACGGCCGGTATTATTCTGGTGGGTTACTTCTTCAACTTGGTACAGAATTTTCTTATATAAGCGCAAAGAAAAAGAAGCCTGACACCGAAAAGCAGACTTCTTTGAAACATAAAAACGGAGGTATATCAATATGGCATTGTTTGGTTTAAGAAAAGAGAAGGAAGAAAAAAAGTTTGCCCACCTCTCCAATGTGAACGGTGGCAGCATTAAGGTTCTGGGCTCAGGCTGCAAGAGCTGCCATGCCCTGCTGGAAGCATCCAAGGAAGCTGTCAGGAACATGGGACTGAGCACCGAGCTTGAGTATGTGACGGACATGGAAAAAGTTATGGAATATGGAGTGATGAGCATGCCCGCACTGGTAGTCAATGAAAAAGTTGTTTCCATGGGCCGGGTGCTTAAAGCTGCTGAGGTGGAGAAACTGCTGGCTGAAAGGCTGACTGAGTAAAAGCAGCCGCTTATTTGTCGTATACAGTGCGGCTTTTTTATATCAGCCAACGTAAGAATGTAGGGCAGGGGCTTGCCCCTGCCGTCAAAAAAACAAGGCGAGAGAAGAGACTTGGTGCTTTTCCCGTCTCGCGGGGGACGGGAAAACATAGTATTCGCCAGTGTTTGCAAAAGGTGAATTGCTGCGTAGCAGCAAGAGAGGTCGGCCTGGGCCGCTGGCTCATGCACAAGCCCCCGGCTTGTGCGGACATGATTCAAGTCTCCTCTTCCAGACAAGAAAAAATGCAGACAGTCAAAAGACTGTCTGCATTTTTTGGTGCGAGAGAGGAGACTTGAACTCCCACGTCGGTTGACACACGCCCCTCAAACGTGCCTGTCTACCTGTTCCAGCACTCTCGCATAACCCGAGACTTCGCTCCATTTAAAGCTGCTTGTCTCATTTGGGTGCGCCACATTTAAGGCATTGCTGATTATAGCAGAATTTTTCCTTTTGTCAAGCGGTATTTTTCAAACTCTGTCAATTTTTTTCAAAGACCGGAAAAAACACAGGAAAGTCAGTCCCAAAGCCACGCACAAAGCGGCAGCGCCCTTGTCCATCAGAAGAAGAAACTGCATCTTGAGATAGGCGTGGTAACCGAGGAAGGACGCAAACTCCACCAGCAGCGCCGCGGCAAAGTATACAGGCGACACAAAGCCCAGCACCAGACTCAGCATATCCGCACCGAAGAAATACCTGTCGTGCATGTGGGGCAGCAGAAAGGGAATACCTATGGCGAAAAGCAGCGCCGCCGCCAGAACAGACCGCTCCGTGAGTCTTTTGCGGTTAACATAACACAAAAACAACAGCCCGGCCATAAACATAAAGGCAGCCACTATACCCAGTTTACATGCAAGCTCATGATGGCTTTCGTCCAGCGTGTACTGGAAAAAGGAATATACGGAGGGGGAGTTGTAGTTCAGCCCGTCACCGATACTGCCGGTCTGATTGAAATAGAGGGTAACAGTGTCCCAGAAAGGTCGGCCAGCAATTACCGCAGGCAGCACCAGAACAACATATGTTGCGGGGAGAATGAGAAAATGCCTGAATTTGAACTTCCCCTGCATCCACAGCACCGCGTACACAGGCAGAATGAACACTGCCTGCAACTTAAAGCCAAATGCCAATGCGGCGCAAACCATGGACGCCATGGGCCTTTCATCCAAAGCGAGGTATATGCCCAGCACCAGAAGCGCCACATAGCTGCTGTCGCACTGAGCCCAGAGAGCGCCGTTGAGAAATACCGTGGGCCATACAAAGGCTGTGAAGAAAACTGCGCCCTTACGCACCGGGCTTTCCGTAAATCTGCCCACAAGCAGCATGCAGCTCCAGGCAAGGATGATATCGAAAAACACGCTCAAAAGCTTTATAAGGTGCAGGTCACTCACGTCAAAATAGGAAAACAGTGTCAGAAAGTAGAGGTAGGGGATATTGTAGTTGCCAACGGGAGTATCAAGGGCCGCAAAGCCGCCGTTCTGCCGGTAAAACTCTACCCAGCGGGAGAGAAAGTTCTGATAGTCCAACGTTTCATAGTCAAAAACGGCAAGGCGAAGCCCCATAAAGGCGATAAGCAGCAGCGCGCAAAGCACTGCCGACAGGGGTGAGCGGGCCACCTTTGCCCTGTACAAAAGCCAGAGGGCGAAACCGCAGAACAAAGCTGCAATAATTATCACGGAAATATCCATAAAATGCGTCCTTATAAGAGAGTTTCAACGGAATAAATAAAAAAATCAGCCGGAGACTGTAGCTCCCGCCGAAAACCTGAAATTTAATAAAATATTCCTTGACTTTATTATATAAATAATGGTAGAATAGCTTGCTATGTGTGTTCAGGAGCGGCGCTATGTACCCACTATCTACTGTTCACAGTATAGCACCGTAGTAAAGTAAAATCAACACCGGGTTTTTGTTTTTGACAACAAACCCGGGCGTTTGCAAAAAGTGATAAGGAGAGTGCGCTAATGCCAAAAGATGTTCTCTACGGGAAAACGCTCAGAAAGAGCTATGCCCGTACCCAGGAAATCATGGATATGCCCAATCTGCTGGAGATTCAGAAGAGCTCTTACAAGTGGTTTCTGGAGCAGGGTCTTCGCGAGGTCTTCAAGGATGTTGACTCTGTAACTGACTACTCCGGCAATCTTGAGCTGAGCTTCATCGACTACTCCATGAACGAAAAGCCCAAGTACGACGAGGAAGAGTGCAAGGCCCGCGATGCCACATACGCTGCCCCTCTCAAGGTCCGTGTGCGTCTGCGCAACAAGGAGACCGAGGAGATCAAGGAGCAGGAGATCTTCATGGGTGACTTCCCCCTGATGACCGCCGGCGGTACTTTCATCATCAACGGTGCAGAGCGTGTCATCGTCTCCCAGATCGTCCGTTCCCCCGGTGTCTATTTTGACAAGACCACGGACAAGTCCATGATGAACGTCTACGCCTCCACCGTCATCCCTTATCACGGCGCATGGCTGGAGTATGAGACTGACGCTGCAGATATCTTCAACGTCCGTATCGACAAAAACCGCAAGCTGCCCATTACCTGGTTCCTTAAGGCCATGGGTCAGTACCGTGAGGACAGCCCCGCCACCTGGCTCAGCTGTGTTGCAGACCCCGCTGTGGGCGCTGTCACCAATGAGCGTCTGCGCGAGATCTTCGGTGAGGACGAGCGTATAGTTGCCACCATCGACAAGGATAGCTGCTCCAGCCGCGAAGAGTGCCTTATCGAGATCTACCGCAAGCTCCGTCCCGGCGATCCTCCCACTGTGGAGTCCACCGAGGCTCTGCTGGACGGCCTTTTCTATGACCGCCGCCGCTATGAGCTTTCCAATGTCGGCCGCTACAAGTTCAACAAGAAGCTCTCCCTCTTCCCCCGTATCGCAGGCTTTGAGCTGACTGCACCCGTGGCAGACCCCCTCACCGGTGAGCTTCTGGCCGATGCCGGCGAGATCGTCACCCGCGAGAAGGCAAGAGAGCTTGCCGACGCAGGTGTCAACGAAGTGTGGGTGAACGTGGACGGCAAGAACGTGCGCGTGTTCTCCAACGGCATGGTGGATATCAACCGCTATGTTGACTTTGATGCAGCAGCAGAGCTGGGCATCAAGGAGAAGGTCCGCGGCATCATCATCCGTCAGCTGTGCGAGCAGTTTGAGGGCGAGGCTCTCAAGGACGCTATCCGCGACAATATAGACGTTCTCATCCCCAAGCACATCGTTGCCGACGATATTTTTGCATCCGTCAACTACCTCAACTGCCTTGCAAAGGGCATCGGCGAGGCTGACGATATCGACCATCTGGGCAACCGCCGCGTAAGATGCGTGGGCGAGCTGCTGCAGAACCAGTTCCGCATCGGCTTTAGCCGTATGGAGCGCGTCATCCGCGAGCGTATGACCCTTCAGGATCTGGACATCGTCACTCCCCAGAGCCTTATCAATATCCGTCCTGTAACTGCCGCAATCAAGGAGTTCTTCGGTTCCTCCCCCCTGAGCCAGTTCATGGACCAGACCAACCCCCTCTCCGAGCTTACTCATAAGCGCCGTATGTCCGCTCTCGGCCCCGGCGGTCTTTCCAGAGAGCGCGCCAGCTTCGACGTGCGAGACGTTCACTACTCTCACTATGGCCGTCTCTGCCCCATTGAGACTCCTGAAGGCCCCAACATCGGTCTTATCTCTTACCTTGCCAGCTACGCCCGCGCCAATGAGTACGGCTTCCTTGTCACTCCCTACCGCAAGATAGAGAAGGGCACCTGCCGCCTGACCGATCAGGTGGACTACATGACCGCCGACGTTGAAGACCAGTACATCGTGGCACAGGCCAACGAGCCTGTGGACGAGAATGGCTGCCTTGTCAACAAACGCGTCACCTGCCGTCACCGCAACGATACCGTTTCCGTCAACCGCGAGGATGTTGACTATATCGATATCAGCCCCAAGATGATGGTCTCCATTGCAACCGCAATGATACCCTTCCTTGAAAACGACGACGCTAACCGTGCTCTGATGGGCGCAAACATGCAGCGTCAGGCAGTTCCCCTCATGACCACTCAGGCCCCCATCGTTGCCACCGGTATCGAGCACAAGTGCGCGGTGGACTCCGGTGTCTGCGTTTTGGCAGAGGGCGACGGCGTTGTCACCCGCGTTGACGCAAACTACGTCACCGTCAAGTACGATGCCGGCGAAATCAAGGATTATAAGCTTATAAAGTTCTCCCGTTCCAACCAGGGCACCTGCATCAACCAGCGTCCCATCGTCTCTCTCGGCGAGAGAGTTACCAAGGGCGATGTTCTGGCAGACGGCCCCAGCACCAGCCAGGGCGAGATTTCTCTGGGCAAGAACATTCTGGTCGGCTACATGAACTGGGAAGGCTACAACTACGAAGACGCAGTTCTCCTTAACGAGCGTCTTGTCATGGAGGACGTTTTCACCTCTATCCACATTGAGGAGTACGAGTGTGACTCCCGCGATACCAAGCTTGGCCCCGAAGAGATCACCCGCGACATTCCCGGCGTGGGCGACGATGCTCTCAAGTATCTGGACGAGCGCGGCATCATCATGGTAGGTGCCGAAGTCACCGCCGGTGACATTCTGGTTGGTAAGGTCACTCCCAAGGGCGAGACCGACCTGACCGCAGAGGAGCGTCTGCTGCGCGCCATCTTCGGTGAGAAGGCCCGCGAAGTCCGCGACACTTCCCTTAAGGTTCCCCACGGTGAAAGCGGCATCATCGTCGATGTCAAGGTCTTTACCCGTGAAAACGGCGACGAGATGAACCCCGGTGTCAACCAGGTCGTCCGCGTCTACATCGCCCAGAAGCGTAAGATCTCTGTGGGCGACAAGATGGCAGGCCGCCACGGTAACAAGGGCGTTGTCTCCCGCATCCTGCCCCGCGAGGATATGCCCTACCTGCCCGACGGTACTCCTCTGGATATCGTCCTTAACCCCCTGGGCGTTCCTTCCCGAATGAACATCGGTCAGATTCTTGAAGTCCACCTTGGCTACGCTGCCGCAGCCCTTGGCTGGAAGGTGGCTACCCCCATCTTCAACGGCGCAAATGAGACCGCTATCCGCGAGACCCTCCGTCAGGCGGGCCTGCGCGAGGACGGCAAGAGCGAGATGTACGACGGCCGTACCGGTGAGAAGTTCGATAACGACGTCACCGTCGGCTGGGTCTACTTCCTCAAGCTCCACCACCTTGTTGACGATAAGATCCACGCCCGTTCCACCGGCCCCTACAGCCTTGTTACCCAGCAGCCTCTGGGCGGTAAGGCCCAGTTCGGCGGCCAGCGCTTCGGTGAAATGGAAGTCTGGGCACTGGAGGCCTACGGCGCAGCCTACACCCTTCAGGAGATACTCACCGTCAAGTCCGACGACGTTACCGGCCGTGTCAAGACCTACGAAGCCATCGTCAAGGGCAACAATATTCCTCAGCCCGGTGTTCCCGAGTCCTTCAAGGTCCTCATCAAGGAGCTGCAGTCTCTGTGTCTGGATGTCCGCATCCTTGACAAGGACGGCAACCAGATAGAGCTTAAGGACGAGGATGAGGACGATTTCATCCCCGACATGAAGGATGAGATCTACCAGTCCGATGACAGCGAGCTTGCCGCCGAGGGCTACTCCATTGAGGACGTACCCGAGGACGAGCTGGGCGGCGGCTTCGACTTCAACGATTACGATGATGATGAGGAGGATATGTGATGAGTTATACACCCTTTGACGCCATTCAGATAGGCATCGCCTCCCCCGAAATGATTCTCAGCTGGTCCCACGGCGAGGTAAAAAAGCCCGAGACCATCAACTACCGCACCCTC
>JAFQFH010000073.1 GCA_017398685.1 Oscillospiraceae bacterium | reverse complement strand
CTTGTAATAAACAGTGAGCTTAATAACGAAGCTACTGAGCTTGTTATTGGTATGCGTGAAGCCGGAATACCACGAAATATACTTCTCACTGAGGACGCCAACTTTGAGAGCCGGCGTGTGGCAGAGGAGATGGACTTCAGAGAGGTATACAGCGAATGTGACACTGAGAAAAAACTCAGGCTCGTTGAAGATATAAAAACCAGCGCGAAAAAACCTGTATTGTTCATATATTCCAAAGGTACTGAAGCGCACAGTGCAGCCGACGTGGATATAAGAGTAAGCAGGAGAGGGAAGTACGCAGATGTAATTGTCTTCCCGGAATATCTTGCAAATCTTCCTTTTGCAGTTCAGATTTGCAGGAGAATGAAAGAAATTCTCACTGAAAACGCTTTGTTTGCGTTTATTGTAAAAGCCATACTGATTTTCTTGAGCATAGTAGGTTACTGCAATATCTGGTTTGCTATTTTTATAGACATGGTCGCCGCCATTGCCACAATTTTAAATTCTATCAGAGTGACCAGTGAATCTCTTGTAAACATCCTGCTTTACAAAACAGGCAGAAGATAATAAAACCGGAAATCTCACAGTCAGCACACAAGGGAAGCAAGGCTGACATAAGACGTGAGATCGGTTTTATTTTACACATGCAACTTCGCATAATATCAATTTAACGAAGTTGTAACTATGTTTAATAATGTTATGTAAACTTTTTTCTGAAGGAGCCTTTTTTCTATGTTTTTGGATGCTTTGAATGATGTGCCTGATATTGTAATGGAATTTCTTGAATACCATTCAACGGTACGCGGACATTCTGATAAAACTGTATTTGCCTATTACACTGACCTTAAAATACTTTTCCGCTTCCTTAAGAAGCGCAGACATCTTGTTCCCAATGATGTACCATTCAATGAAATAGATATTCTTGATATTGATATAGATTTTATCAAAAGCATCAAAATCGAAGAGCTATACAGATATCAAAGCTTTTCGCCTGAATTGAGCAATTCAAACGCCTCCCTCTCCGCCGCCAGTCGCTGCCGACGCACCTCTACGGTAAAATCTTTCTTCAATTATCTGAGCTCAAAACGTCAGCTTCTTGAAGTCAACATTTGTCAAAATCTTGACATGCCTAAACGTCAGGCCTCACTGCCAAAGTACCTTGAAGAAGACGAATGTGAACGACTGCTGGCTGCCTGTGAGGGAAAATACGCCTACAGAGACTATGCTATACTTATGATGTTTCTTTCGTGCGGTCTTCGTGTTTCCGAGCTTGTTTCCTTGAATTTAACTGATGTTTATGATGATCATCTGAGAGTATTGGGCAAAGGCAATAAAGAACGTGTTGTTTTCTTTGCCGAGGGCTGCCGTGAGGCTCTGGATGACTATCTGGCTGTGCGTGATAATGGTAAAATTGCGGAAGAGGCCAAAAATGCACTTTTTATCAGCAACCATAATAAACGCATTACAAGCCGCGGCGTGGAAATGATGGTTGATAAAAAGCTTCTGCTGGCCGGTCTTGACTCAAGACGCTATTCTCCCCATAAACTCAGACATACCGCCGCAACTCTTATGCTAAAAAACGGTGTTGACACCAGAGCACTTCAGGAAGTTTTGGGTCACAGCAATCTGAATACCACCCAGATATATACTCATCTGGACAATGCTTCGCTTCACGAGGCTGCAATGGCAAATCCTATAGGGCGGAAAAAGAAATCCGATTTGGATATATAAAGACCTGAGCCTGTTATGTGTCTCAGGTCTTTATTACGATACCGCTTCCTATGTCAAAGGCCGGCATATCAGTCAGATAGAATATGTCAATTCCTCTCGAACTGATGAATAATTCAATTTCTTCACGCTGTGGATGTGAAGAAAGCGCCCCTGTAAAGGCTATCATCCTATCGTCAAGATTTATTGATGCACCGCCGATAAAACCATAGTCAAAGCCGCCAAGTTCAATGTGTCCCGGAGAAATTTCCAGAACTTCAAGTCCTGCTTTACGGCATATTTCTGCAATACCGGAATCAGAAGTAATCAAGGAATTGTTATCGACTGTGCAAACAGAACATTTTGTGTAGCCCTGCCGGCACTCTATCCCTTCCCTGCCCTGTGCTTTCAGATATTCAATGATTTTTCGTGAGGCGCTGCGGGAATTATAGATAAACTTATCGCCAAAAGCGCATACATTAAGCTGTGCATCATGGGGATATTTTGCACTCTGCTCCTCGTCTATAAAAGCACAATGCATATCAAGTCCATTAATTTCTTGATAAAAAGCACTGTTTTCCAGATATTTTGCCAAAAATATACTGTTTTTATCGCAAAAAACTGATAAATCCGCATGACACGAAAGACGTGGGTCAACGCAGGGATTATCCGGAAGAATCAAAGTACTGTATCCCAGCAAATCAAGTGAATTTGTGAGTAATGGAGCATATTTCTCTCCGATTATGACATATTTACTCATTTTTCCCCAAAACTGCCCTTAATGCGGCTCTTATGTTATTTACCGGAATAAGTGTCAGACCCTCGTATTCCTTTATTTCATCCCTGGCGTGGGCCGGTATTACGCAGCGCCTGAAGCCAAGGCGGGCAATCTCTGAAAGACGTAAATTCAGTGCATTTACGCTTCGGATTTCTCCGGAAAGCCCAACCTCACCTATTGCGGCAAGATCGGTACCAAGAGGTTTATCAACATAGCTTGATGCCAGAGCAAGAACAGTAGCCAGGTCGGCAGCAGGCTCATCAAGGAACAGACCGCCTATAACATTTATATAGGAGTCACAGTTGGAAACCGGCAGCCCTCCCCTTTTTTCCAGTACAGCAAGGAGCATTGCGGCCCGGTTATAATCCACGCCGTTACTGCGTCTTGAAGCATTATAAGCGGCCGGGCTCAGCAAGGCCTGTATTTCCGCAAGTATAGGGCGGCTGCCCTCCATTACACATGCCACACAGGTTCCTGGGCTGTTCTCAGGTCTGCCTGAAAGCAGCATTTCAGAAGGATTATCCACACACTTAAGGCCAGACTCGGCCATCTCAAAAACGCCAATCTCATTGGTTGAGCCAAAACGATTTTTCTCCGCCCTGAGAAGGCGAAAATAGGTGTTCCTCTCTCCTTCAAAGTAAAGCACACAGTCAACCATATGCTCAAGAACCTTAGGGCCGGCTATACTGCCTTCCTTATTGACATGGCCGACAACAAATACGGTAAGACCTTTCTTCTTACATGCATTCATGATACGCATAGTACATTCACGTACCTGTGTAAGGCTGCCCGGCGCAGAGCTAATGGCAGAATCATATATGGTCTGGATTGAGTCGATTATAAGAATATCAGGCTCATTTTCATCAACAGATGAAAGAATATTGTCTATATCCGTTTCAGCAAGAACATATACTTCACACTCATCCACACCCAGACGCTGGGCCCGCAGCTTCAGCTGACGCTCGCTTTCCTCACCGGATATATAAAATATCTTCCGGTCCTCAAGAAGTCCGCACATCTGCAAAAGTAAAGTGGATTTGCCAATTCCCGGAGCGCCGCCCACAAGCACAAGAGAGCCTGTGACCGCCCCGCCTCCAAGGACTCTGTCCAGCTCTGAAATCCCTGTTGAAAAGCGAATTTCCTGTTCATCGTCGATTTTTGAAAGAAGTACAGGCTGCTGTGCTCGGACAAATTGTCTGCTGTTTCTGCCCCTTCCGGAGCCGCTTTCCATTTTCATTTCACTAAGAGTGTTCCATTCTCCGCAGTGTGGGCATTTGCCTGCCCAGTTCACTGTCTCACCGCCGCACTCTTTGCAAACATAAATTGTCTTTTGTTTTGCCATGTTTATCTCCGTTCAAAGTCTGGAAGTATTGTTGATATACTGCATAAATGATGCAAACAGCACAGTGGACAAGGCTGTCTGATATTTCATGTCCGTAAGCTTTGTAATATCACTGTGATTTGACACAAAGCCGCACTCCACAAGGATTGCAGGGCAGTTGACATTATTCAGAACATAAATATTATTTCTGTCCGGTTCGGCAAGTCTGCGGCTTTCCGGGTAGAGACAGCGTATAAGATTATCGTGGACGATGTTGCCAAAGCGTTTACTGGGTTCATCGTCTGAATACAGTACCTGCGGACCACTTGGCTGAGCGGTAGGAAAGCAGTTTTGATGTATACTGAGCAAAACGGCGTTGTTTGTAGAATTGACCAGCTCTGTTCTGTATACAAGCTCTGCATGCTCACTGTATGTAAGCGCATTTGCACCTCTGCTGTCATCTACGCGGGTCATCACAGTCTTTTTTCCGAAGAAATCGCAGGCTGCCTGTAATTTGAGAGCTATGCTCAAATTGATATCGCTCTCTCTTGATCCGTCCACACCTATGGCCCCGCCGTCAATTCCGCCATGCCCTGCGTCAATGACCAGGGTGGGGCCGGAATTGCCGGCTCGAGCATAGACCGCTTTATCTCTGCCAAGATTAAACACGAATGCCGCAAGAGTAACGAGCACTGCAAGAGTTAAAAATACCGCAGCGGCGTGCTTTTTCGTGAGTCTCTCAAAAAATGGAGTCAAAGCGTTCACCTCTTGAAAGGCGCAGCACTATTATAAATCCTGCCCAATATTAAGTCAAACACATATCTTCACAGTAAAATGCAGATCAGCCCACCGCTTCCCTCGTTTATTATCCTCTGCAATGTATCCTGTAATTTCTGCTTTGCGTTGTCCGGTAATGCTTCAATTTTGGAGTACAATCCCTCTTCTGCTATATCGTAGAGAGATTTTCCGAAAATATTTGACTGCCATATACGGTTCACATCCCCGTCGAAGCCCTGCAGAAGGAAATTTATAATATCCTCGGAAGCGGTTTCGCCGCCAATTGCGGGTGTAACCTCTGTCTCAATATTGGTCATAATCATATGTATTGCAGGCGCATTGGCTTTCAGCTTTACCGTGTATTTTCCACCCTGTCTGACGATTTTCGGTTCTTCCAGCTGCATTTGTGATGAGTCAGGCATAACAACTCCATAGCCCGTATTTCTGACGCTTTGAAGCGCCGCTCTTAATCTGTCATAGTCCTTTTTTATTGTACTGATTTCAGAAAGCGTGTATATAAGGTCTGCATCATTTTTGACGTCAAGCCCTGTCTGTTCGCTTATCTTGCTGTAATAGAGTTCCCGGGGCAGTTTAAGATCAAGATATACCTGACCTGTACCCAATTCTTTTTTTGCGGTCTTGACCTGTGTTATATGTTCTATATCCTTAAGTTTATCACATATCCCCACACAGTCTCTTATCTTGGAAGCATTTTCTGCCGAGTTCAGTATGCTTTCATACAACTGGGATTTAAGTTCATCGTCATCAGGCAATGCATCCAGCCATTCCGGAAGATAAAATGCCACCGCCCTGAGCGGAAACTCTTCCAAAGCAGAGCTGATGATATTAACAATATCATTTTCGTTTAGCTCCATACAGTTGAGTGCAATACAGTTTACACCGTATTCCTCTCCCAGCTCACGTTTCAGGCTTTGAGCACTTTCGCCATACGGATCTGAACTATTAAGAATAAAAACAAAGGGCTTCCCGATCTCCTTCAGTTCGCGTACAACGCGTCTTTCTGACTCCACATATTTTTCCCTTGGTATATCGCATATACTGCCGTCACAGCTTACAACAATTCCAATTGTTGAGTGCTCTGAAATAACTTTGTATGTGCCCTTTTCCGCCGCTTCCGTGAGACTGACTTCGTGGTCAAACCAAGGGGTCGTCACCATGCGCTCTGTCCCATCCTCATACTGTCCGGACGCTCCGTCCACCATATAGCCTACGCAGTCAACGAGCCTCACAGACAGCACGGCATCATCTCCCAGCTCTATATTGACAGCATCTTCCGGCACAAATTTGGGCTCAGCAGTCATGATGGTTCTGCCGGAGCCGCTCTGCGGCAATTCATCTCTGGCTCGTTCCCTCATATATGTGTTTTCTATGCGTGGGATAACCAAAGTCTCCATAAATCTCTTTATAAAGGTCGATTTTCCCGTTCTGACCGGGCCAACAACACCGAGCATGAAAGCTCCCTCTGTACGCTGCGCAATGTCACGATATATACTTGTATCAGTCATAATAAAAGCCTCCGCTCTCATGTTCTCGTTTGTACGAGTTTATGAAGGGCAAAGGCTTAATATTACGCTTGGAAATCAGAAAAAAGATACTACCTGACCGTGAGTCTGTGAAACAAGAAAATCAATCTGTGGAAAGCTGCGCGAAAGCAAATCACACAGCACAGGCATAACAGGGTTTTCTGTGCAGAAGTGATCGGCATCTATGAGATTTATGCCCAGTTCTTCCGCTTCCAGAAAACGATTATATTTAATGTCGGAAGTTACATAGGTGTCACAGCCGAGCTCATGGGCGCGCTGCACACAGTCGCCGCCTGCCCCTCCCATAACAGCAATTTTGTAAACGGGTTTGGCTGCGTCATAATATCTCAGCCCTTTGCTGTTCAAACGCATTTTACAGATTTCAAGAAAACTCCTCAGCTCAAGGCTCTCCGGCAAATATCCTACTCGTCCGCAGCCTTCATCATCCAGGACTTCATCACCTGTGGCGCCCAAAAGCCTGAGCAGTACGTCGTTTACTCCGCCTTTGGCTTTATCAAGATTGGTGTGCATTGATATTACGGAAATACCGTTTTCTGCCAGCTTAAGCAATTTTTCATCCCTTATACTCTTCAATGGAGAAAAAATAAGCGGATGATGTGAGACTATAAGCTGTGCACCCAGCTCAATTGCCTCATCCACGACCTTTTCCGTTACATCCAAGCTGAGCAAAACTCTTTCTACCTCAGAGTCCGCCCGACCCAAAAGAAACCCGGAATTATCAAAGCCCATCTGATATTCAAGTGGAGCTATTTCCCGGAGCTTATCAAAAATGTCCCTTACTTTTATCATATCCTACTCCCCTGCTTATTTATGCCGTCTCTCACAGAGCATAGCTCACTATAAACATGACGGTAAAAACCCAGACTTACAATTTCCCTTTTATCTTTTGATACCGAAAGCCCTTTGATAAGCTTTTCAAAGCGTTTAATGTTCTTTTCAAGCAGTTTATCAAAAAGAGCATTATTGACAGAAAGCTCAAGTTTACCGAGAAAAAGCTCGGCATCAGACAAAGGCTCTCTTTTCCCGTACCTTGCACAAATCAACTGATATACGCTTCCGTTATCGTCAATCAATATTTCATCCGTAATGCAAAAATCATTGTATGAAAGCCAGTAGCGCAGTATCTCTGCTTTGGTCATAGGCTGCAAAATAAGCTTGTATCGCTCATCCATGCACCATTCCGCCCGGTCAAGGATACCGCATATAGTATCCCCGCCCATACCGGCAATGACAATGCTGTCAATCTCATCTTTCATGCCAATGTCAAGACCATTGCACAGCATAAAACGGATCCTGTCAGAAACATCAGCCTCATCTGCATTGCGTCTGGCACAGTTAAGAGGCTCAAGATTTACATCAGAAGCAAAAATTGCCCCTTCATATCCTTTTTTTGCCATATATACGGGAAGATACCCATGGTCGGTCCCGATGTCGGCAAAACCTTTTTCGCCTATACACCCGGCAATACTCAGTAATCTATTATCCATTATTCACCATACATATCCTAGGAAAATATAATTCATGCCACAGCATAAGCTGTGGCATTTAAGTCATCATTTTTTATCAGACAGTTGCCAGATAATTTTTGAGAGTGATGATGAATTCATCGGGGTCCACACCGTGAACGGCGCAGGCCTGCTCAAGATTTTCACCGCTGGCCATAGCACAGCCCATGCAGTGCATACCGATAGACTGGAAAACAGGCATAGCCTGAGGTGCGTTTTCAACGATTTCAGAAATAAGGGTTTCTCTGGTGATTTCCATGACAGTCTCCTTTTGAATTAAAATAAGAATGGGACGCCGCAGCGTCCCAAACTCATAGGCAGGTAAATCAGGCCTGCTCTCTCATCTTAGCAAAGCACTCGCTGCAGTATACAGGACGATCAGACTTGGGCTCAAAAGGAACCTTTGCCTCGCCGCCGCATGCAGCACAGACTGCGGTGAAGAACTCGCGGGGACCACGGGCAGCGTTCTTGCGTGCGTCGCGGCAAGTCTTGCAGCGCTGGGGCTCGTTCTGGAAGCCGCGCTCAGCATAGAATTCCTGCTCACCTGCGGTAAATACGAACTCATTACCACATTCTTTGCAAACTAAAGTCTTGTCTTCGTACATTTCGAATCCTCTCTTTTGAAAAAAGTTGCCGTCTCCGGCTATATATGCGATCAGCAAAGCTGACAACGCCGAAACAAAATCCCCGCCGTACACAAAAGTCAATTCTGAAACGACTGTGTATTTTCCATGCTCTCCGGCCAGTACCAGAGCTTCCATTATGAAAGCGGAGGACTTGGGCGATATCCAAAAGAGGGTATCTGAGAGTTGCTCAAAAACCATTGAGCGGAAGCGCTAAAAGATATATTGCGGAAAAAATAAATTTAACTAAATGGTCATGTTACATTATACACCTTAGTGCCTTAAAGTCAACATTTTTTTGAAATAAGGACATAATTTTACAATTCAATCTGCTGTTGACCAACAAAATCAAGGCCTAAATGTTCATAAGCACGACGTGTGACACAGCGTCCTCTGGGGGTTCTTGTAATAAATCCCTTCTGAAGCAAGTATGGTTCATACACATCTTCTATGGTCACAGCCTCCTCATTTATTGTGGCTGCAAGAGTATCAAGTCCCACGGGTCCACCGTTGTAAAAATCAATTATGCTTTTGAGCATTCTCCTGTCAATAGCATCTAGACCGAGATGGTCAACATCAAGAGCTGAGAGCGCTTTGTCAGCAAGTTCCTTGCTTATAATGCCGTCAGCCATAACAAGTGCATAATCACGGACTCGGCGCAGGAGTCTGTTTGCAATACGCGGTGTTCCTCTGGAGCGGGAGGCGATTTCATACGCCCCTTCCTTCTCTATCTTCACATTGAGTATCCCGGCAGATCTTTCAACTATACGCTGAAGTTCTTCCGGTGAATAAAGCTCAAGTCGTAGGGATACGCCAAATCTGTCTCTGAGTGGTGCGGTAAGCTGGCCTGATCTGGTTGTAGCGCCTATCAGTGTAAAACGCGGCAAATCAAGATGAATTGAATTTGCCGAAGGCCCTTTTCCGAGAATAATATCTATGGCATAGTCTTCCATTGCGGGATAAAGGATCTCTTCATAAGCTCGGTTCAGCCTGTGTATCTCGTCAACAAAGAGAATATCTCCCTCATTCAGGTTTGTCAGCATGGCAACAAGATCGCCGGGCTTTTCAATTGCAGGTCCGGAAGTAATTCTCATATTGACGCCCATCTCATTGGCAATTACAGCGGCAAGTGTTGTCTTTCCAAGGCCCGGAGGTCCATGAAGAAGCACATGGTCCAAAGGCTCATTTCGCATCTTGGCCGACTGAATAAAAATATAAAGATTGTCCTTGGCCTTTTCCTGACCTATATATTCATTAATGGACTTAGGGCGCAATGACCCCTCATTGTTGTCCTCGGGCAGACTGGCTGTCGTAGTTATAAGATCGTCGTTAATCTCTTCGGAATAGCAAATACTCATCGTAAACTCCAAAATCAGGCTTTATGTTTAAGAACTGTTTTAATTATCTGCTCTGCGCTCATACCGCTGACATCGAGGGTCTTGAGCACAGGAGCTATCTCAGCGCTGCTGAAGCCAAGAACAGACAGCGCAGCCAGTGCATCATTAAGAACACTGTCTCCGGAAACATTTGCAGCAGGCATAACCGGAAGTGATATCTGTTCGCTGCCAAGCTCCTTGCTTATTTTGTCCTTAAGTTCCAAAATAACTCTCTGAGCAATTTTCTTTCCAATTCCCGGGGCAACGGTCAGGGCCTTTTCATCCTGATTCATAATTGCCAGAGCGAGGCTTTCGGGGCTGTTATACGAAAGGATAGACAAAGCCGCCTTTGGTCCGATCCCGGATACGGCAGTCAGCATTTCAAAGCAGCGTTTCTCATTTTTGCTGTAAAAACCATACAGATCAAAATTATTTTCACCTATTGCCTCGGAAACATACAGCTTTGCCTTGGTTCCGGTCTTTATGCATGAAAGTGTATTGACCGTTGCATTAAGTGCATATCCAACACCGCCGCAGTCAATCACGGCAAGATTTTGCTCTATTTCACTTACAATTCCTTCTATATGGTAGAACATTCTTCGTTTTCTCCTCTGTACAGCAAGGATGTCCGGCTTCTTGCATGACACAAGGCCAAAGCCACTGCGTCCGCCGCATCATCGGGCTTGGGAGGCGAGGCAAGCCCACAAAGCCGCCTGACCATGTCCATTACCTGATTTTTTTCAGCCCGGCCATATCCGACCACAGACTGTTTGACCTGCAGCGGAGTATATTCATATATACTGAGTCCGGCCTTGCGGCAGGCCAGCAGAATAATACCCCTGCCATGAGCCACAGAAATACCTGTAGTAATATTTGTATTGAAAAAAAGCTCTTCTACAGAAACCGCATCCGGTTTGAAAGTGTCAATAAGATCGCACATATCATCGTATATCTGACATAGTCTGTCAGAAAGAGGCGTATGTGCCGGGGTTGTAATAACCCCACACTTAATGAGCCTGAAGCTGTTTTTATCTGCATCGACCACGCCAAAGCCTATGGTAGCAATCCCGGGGTCAATACCCAAAATCCGCATTCTATCACATCCTGCAATGAATTTTACCATATTTAAAGTCCCATATCAACAAAAAAAGCACAGCCGGTGCATCCTTATACACCGGCTGTGCTTTTATATCAGGCTCTGGGATGTGCTTTGTTATATACATCCTTAAGCTGCTTTTTTATAAGATGTGAATAAACCTGAGTTGAGGAAATATCCGCATGACCCAGCATTTCCTGAATTGCGTGAATATCTGCACCGTTTTCGAGGAGGTGAGCTGCAAAGGAGTGTCGCAGTGTATGAGGCGTGATGTCCTTCTCAATTCCCGCTTTCTTCTGGTAGTACTTGATAATTTTCCAGAAGCCCTGACGGGACATCCTCTCACCGCCCACATTGACGAAAAGAGACTTTTCATCAGGCATGGCAATCATCTGGGGTCTGACAAGTGTAATGTAATCGCTGACAGCCTTCACAGCAGCCGGGTAAAGAGGAATTACGCGTTCCTTATTGCGGCTGCGGCAGCGGATAACACCTGCACTGAGATTGACATCAGATATATCAAGATCTATAAGCTCCGTTACCCTTATGCCCGTTGCATAAAGAAGCTCAAGCATGGCGCGGTCGCGATATCCCTTGGCATCAATGCACTTGGGCTGATCCAAAAGAAGTTCGACTTCCTCACTGCTGAGTATCTGAGGCAGCTTCTGGGTGCTCTTATCAGGTACAAGCTTCAAAGAAGGATTGACCTCAAGAATCTGCTTTATGCACAAATGCATATAAAGACATTTTATGGATGCAATGCATCTGGAAACTGTTGCAACGGACTTACCCTGAGAACGGAGGTTTTCTATGTAATCCGAAATATCCTCCTCGCCTGCTTCATAAATGGTAGTGTCGCAGGTGAGCTCAAGATATTCACCAAGCTGTCTTATGTCACGGAGGTAGGAGCTGAGGGTGTTTGCGGAAGCCTTTTTATCTTCAACAAGATATTTTTCAAATATCTCAATAATCTGAGAATTCTGCATTCAAACCCCCTCCTTTCAATCTTTATCTGATATCTATAATAAACAGCATTTTACGCTGTGATTTCTGTCAGGCTGTCTGTTTAAGTCTCTAAGAAAATAAAAAATCAATTAACATAATTGACTGTGGTAACAATATATTACAAAGTTACAAATAAATCAAGTCTTTTTTTAAATATTTTTTGTTATATGTAAACTCTTGTAATTTTATAGTCGCAATTTGTTGGGCTTTTTGAGCTGTTTTCTGGTTCAATACACTATATATAGAAAAAAATAATTTCAAAAATAAACGAAATTATTTTTGAAATTATGTTAATTAGATAGTCCCGAGGGAAAAAAGTAAAATTACTTATTTTTTCGGGAGATATTAAATTGTTTTTTTCGTGTCTGTTTCTTCTTGGCCGGGAAAAATACGGCTCCCACCAAAGCTCCGGATAAAGTAAATGAAACCACACTGAGGATCCCGGCGGCATCGAGCTTATCACCGGCAATGACAAAACCAAGGGTCAGTGCAAGAATTATTATGCAAACCCCTGTAACAGCGGCAGTACCCAAGGCATTTTTTCTTCTGAGGTAAATAGCTCGGGCTCCTGCGGCAGCAGCCGTTACAAAACTCAGCGAAGAGCTCAAATAGGCCATGGCATTTTCACCCAATCGGAAAATATGGGCAACCAAAGCCGCTAAAGGTAAAATTACAAGTGAGCAGACAATCCAAAAGAAAATGGATGAAAGCAGATATCTTATGTCTATCGCTTCCGAACCGTTTCCACTCAAAATAAAACACCTCCGAAAATAAGATATTACATCCTATTAGCTCGGAGGTGATTTAATTCAAAACTATGCTTTTATCAGCTTACTTTTTCTTTCCTTTTCTGGCTTCTGCTTCGGCAGCTTCCATCTTTGCAGTGGTGGAAATGCCCCACTTCTTGATCTGGATGCGGACTCTGTCCTCACCGGTCTCAAAGGTGATGGTATCCTCGGTGATCTGGACTATCTTGCCGGTCATGCCGCCGATAGTGGTAATTTCATCACCAAGGGAAAGAGAGTTGCGCATCTCCTCGACCTTTTTCTTTTTCTTATTTTCGGGACGGATAATAAGAAAATAGAAAACGGCGAACATAAGAACGATCATAAGAAGCATAGAGCTGCCGCCTGCGGCTGCTGTTGCATCTGCTGTCAGAAATAACATACAGGGAACCTCCAAAAAATAATGTGTTGGTATTATACATCCATTGCAGGATAATTTCAAGATTATTAGATGCGTTTATCCAATATTTCTGAATACTTTTGTCTGAACTGGGCGAAAGTACCTTCTTCCAGATGTTTTCTTATCTTTTTTGTCAGATTATTGTAGAAATACAGGTTATGCATAACCGCAAGGCGCATTGAAAGCATTTCTTCTGCTTTGAAAAGATGTCTTACATAGGCTCTTGTATATCTGCGGCACACAGGACAGTCACACTGCGGGTCAATAGGCTGCTGATCTCTTGCGTATTTTTCATTCTTTATATTTATTATTCCGTTCCATGTGAACAGATGGCCGTGACGTCCATTTCTCGCCGGCATAACGCAATCAAAGAAATCCACACCGCGCCATACACCCTCTATAATATTCACTGGAGTTCCTACCCCCATGAGATATCTGGGCTTGTCCTTGGGCATGTATTCCTCGACAGCCTCAATGGTATCGTACATTTCCTGATGGGTCTCTCCAACTGCAAGGCCGCCTATCGCATATCCGGGCAAATCAAGCTCTGCAATCTTTTTCATGTGCTCAATCCGGATATCGGCAAATGTAGCGCCCTGATTGATGCCAAAGAGCATCTGACCGGGATTTACGGCGTTTTCCTCGGATGTATATTCGTACAATGCCTTTTTGCATCTCTCAAGCCAGCGCACAGTTCTGTCACATGACTTTTGTACGTAATCTCTGGGAGATGGTATCTTTATACACTCATCAAAGGCCATGGCAATGTCAGAGCCTAAATTGGCCTGTATTCTCATGCTTTCTTCCGGGCCCATGAAAATATGGCGTCCATCCACGTGGGAGTTGAATTTAACACCCTCTTCCGTGATTTTTCTCAGCTTTGCAAGAGAAAAGATCTGAAATCCACCACTGTCAGTGAGAATAGGTCCGTCCCATGTCATAAAGCGATGCAGTCCGCCCATGTCGCGCACAAGCTCATCACCGGGCCTGACGTGCAGATGGTAGGTATTTGACAGTTCCACCTGACAGCCTATATCTCTAAGGTCTTTTGCTGATAAAGCACCTTTTATCGCACCTGCGGTGCCCACATTCATAAAAACAGGCGTCTGGACAGTGCCATGAGGAGTTTCAAACTCTCCCCTTCTTGCCTTGCCCTCCTGACTAATCAGCTTATACAAGTATATATCCTCCCCCTGCTGTCAGGAAATGAACATCGCATCGCCAAAGGAAAAGAAACGATACTCATTTTCAACAGCTATACTATAGGCATTCAGTACATTCTCACGGCCTGCAAGCGCAGAAACAAGCATTATCAAAGTGCTTTCCGGCAAATGGAAATTGGTAACAAGAGCATCCACACACTTGAACTTATATCCGGGATAGATAAAGATATCCGTCCAGCCGGAGCTTGCTTCAAGGCTGCCATCAGCTTTTGCAAAACTCTCAAGAGTTCTGCACGAGGTGGTACCCACAGCTATGACACGACCGCCGCTTTGTTTTGTTGAATTTATTATACACGCAGTCTCCTCGGGAATGATGCAAAACTCTGAGTGCATATCATGGTTTTCAATGTCATCCTCTTTTACCGGGCGAAAAGTACCAAGCCCTACGTGCAATGTAACAAAACATATTTTCACGCCCTTTGACGCTATCTGTTCCAGAAGTTCCTTTGTGAAATGAAGCCCTGCAGTGGGTGCAGCCGCGCTGCCAAGCTCTCTTGAATAAACAGTCTGATAGCGTTCTGAGTCCTTCAGTTCTTCCCTTATGTAAGGAGGCAATGGCATTTTACCAAGTCTTTCCAGGACTTCCAGAAATATCCCTTCGTAATCAAATCTGACTATCCTGTTTCCGCCTTCAGCAACATCCTCAACGCACGCTCTGAGCTCTCCGTCGCCAAAAATAAGCGTGGTACCCGGCTTTGTTTTGCGTCCAGGACGGCTCAGGCATTCCCAACGCCCCTCTCCCAGATCTCTCAGCAAAACAAGCTCTACAGCGCCTCCTGTAGACCTTGCGCCAATAAGCCTTGCAGGAAGTACCCTTGAGTTATTGAGGACAAGACAGTCCCCTTCATTAAGATGTTCGGGAAGGTCAAAAAAATGCTTATGGGAAATATTCCCGTTATATTTATCAAGCAGCAGAAGTTTTGAATTATCACGCTTTTCCAGAGGCGTCTGGGCTATCAGCCGCTCCGGAAGGTAAAAGTTAAAATCGGATTTTTTCATGCAACATATGCTCCGGTAAAATAAAATCTTATTATATCTTCGTAATTATAGCCGTACACATCGGCCATAGCATAGGCACCCCACTGGCTCATGCCGCAATTGTGCCCCCAGCCGCTTCCGGTAAAGGTAAAATTATCCGGCCCATGTACTATCTGAAAACGGCAATTATGCAGGCCAAGTATGGTATAGCATCTGCGCCCTTCTATTGTAACGCAGTTATCATCCTTGTCGTAAAAATGCAGGGCAATAACATTTCCCGACTTCGACATGGAAGGATAAATATCAGTAACTTTCTCAATGCTATAGCCGGCCTCGTTGAGAAGTTGGCTTATTTCACTGCCGCTGAGTTCTTTGGACCATGTCTCAAAGTCGTGCCTGGCAGATGACTCAAAGGGGTCTGTCTTACCGGCAAGATAGGGCTTATCCGTTGAGAACACTGCCATTCCGTCCTCTGTGGCACCTCCGTCAGCCGAAAAATAGTATATCTCGCACACTTCACCCTTATATCTGACAAGCTGACCGGCAGTTGAATCCACCGCATCGTCAGTTGTGCTGTTTGCGTCCAAAGTACCTCTGTACACCTGTGAACGGGTATCATCCGTAAGGTCAAAGCCATAATCGGCGTAGGAACCGATATTGTATATTGCATATGTACGGGCACATACAGCCTGAGCCCGGAGCGCTTCAAAGGGCCAATATGAGCTCATCTCATAGGGGATAACACCCTTTATGTATTCCTCAATGCCCACATAATTGATAACCGTCAGCTGCTCATCATTGAGAATGCACTCAAAACCACCCTG
>JAFQFH010000072.1 GCA_017398685.1 Oscillospiraceae bacterium | reverse complement strand
CAATCCCTGTAGTTTATATTTTGTTGCAAACTTCATCAATCTTATCTTCTTTTCGACCTTTTCGTCAGTCCATGCGCTATAAGTCAAAGGTGTACACATATCATTTCCGATTATTGCCATTACATCATCGGGGTACGTCTGCGCCCATCTCAATGCTTCTATACCAGACATAGAATGTGGCAATAAAATGTATGGCCCATTTTCACCGACAGCTTCCAAAGCTTTCCTTTGTGTTGAAACAATCGTATCTATATCAGCAGGAGAATCAAAGATGTCCGAATATCCATATCCGAACTTTTATATTACAATCACTCTGAATTTTTTTGATAACTTTTCATACAGTATTTTGAAATCATATACAGGTGCAACGGTTCCCGAACCTGACATAAGCACAATCTTATGGTTGCCTATATTTCCTGTCCTATATATATGAATGTTATGCCCGTCTACATTTACAAGCTCGCCGTTGTATTTCAACGTTTTATTCATGATAATATCACCTAGTCAAATTCTTATTTTTCGGTCTGTTTCGTTACACACCATATAATAGTCTTCAGTTCAAGACCTTGCCCAGAACGCGCAAGGGCAGTTCCGGGGATATGAGGATATCGGCGTAGGCCGGATTCAGGGAGCGGAGGGCCATTCTGTCCTCCCTTGCAGCAAGGCGCTTGAGATAGGCGCAGCCGTCATAGAGGAAGATGCCCGTCTCCCCGGTCATGAGACTGCGCTGCTGGCGCACCCAGACGATCTGCCCGTCATGATACTCAGGCTCCATACTGTCGCCTGCTACGCGCACGCCGAAGTTTGCGCCCTCCGGCACCTCCGCGCCCACTTCCACCATCTCGTAATTCTCCCCGTCCAGAAACTGACCTGTACCGGCAGAGACGGCGAGAGAATAGAGGGGCAGAGTGCGGACAGGGTGCGGCGGCGCTTTTTTTATGCTGTAGCGTCCGGAGCTTATAAGAAGGCTTTTATACTCAGCAAGCTTTCTTCTTCCCTCGCTGTCAAGCCCCGCATAGGCGCCGTATTTGCCCTTTGTAAACTCGCCCAGCACATCCTCAACACCCAGAGCGGCGCAGAGGATTATAAACTGCCGGGCATTGGGCACGCTGCTGCCGCTCTCCCACTTGCTGACAGCCTGATTTGTCACATCCACGCCCAGCATTGAAAGCCGCACCGCCAGTTCCGCCTGACTCAATCCCGCTTCCTTTCTGAGCTTTGCAATGGTCTTTCCTATATCCATGCTCATGCCTCCCGCTCTATGTCTTTCAAATCGTCTATGGGTATTTTTATCATTTCAAGGTGGATGCGCCGGCCAAGGGTGTCTATCTTCTGCACGGTTCCGCGCACGGTCACATAGCGGCTTTGATAATAATACTCCGCTCTCACCCTGTCCCCCGGCAGGATACCCTGTAGCTTGAAATTAAGCTCCTGCCTTGCATCCTCACCCAATATTACCTTCGGTTCTTTCATACGCTCTTTCGCCTTTACTGCCTCTTCAAAACCCTTGAGGGCCGCAAAGGGCATAAACTGCTTTGCACGCTGTGCATCGTTCATCAGGCTCTGTGACCTCCTATCTGTCCGTTGCGCTCCAAGGTCTTTGCCCCATCCAACAAGTTCATGGCCTTGAAAATGCCGTTTTTTCCGTACTTTCGTTTTATATCCAGAACTGCGCCCTGAAGCCGCCTTTCCTTCTCCTGAGCAACCGGGTCGCTGAACATATCGTATTGAAGCCCGTCATCCGGTGTAAGCGAGCCGAAGCACACATTCAGCTTGTACACCGGCACATCTGCCGTGGCTACCCTGTCGTAGAGGGCGGCGGTGTACTTCAAAAGGGTCTTGGTGGAGCTTGTGGGCGCGTCCAGCCGGATGCTGCCGTGGGCGGGCTTCATGTCCGCTGAATATGAGTAGAAAAGCAGGATATCCACCGTGGAGGCCGCCATGCCCTGCTCCACCAGCTCAAGGCTCAGAAGCTCCGCCATTTCAAGGATAAGGAGCTTTGCCCCGGGGATATCGTAGCCCTCGTGGAGAACCTGCCCCGTGGACACGGAGTGGGTAGAGGGCTTATAGGCCTTTATGTCCGATATTTTGGCGCTCTCCCGGCCCCAGGCATGGTCTATAAGAAGCTGGGCGTCTATGCCGAAGGTTTTATAGAGCAGCGCCTCCTCCGCCTGACAGACATCTCTCATATTCCGTATGCCAAGCTGGGCAAGCCTTTTTATCGTACCCCGACTTATACGCCAGAAGTCGCTGAGGGGCTGATGCTCCCAGAGCTTTTCCCGGTAGCTCTCTTCCGTGAGAACGCCGATAAACTCCGGCGAGTGCTTGGAGATAATGTCCAGCGCGATCTTGGCCAAATATAGATTGGGGCCTATGCCACAGGTGGCAGTTATCCCGGTGGTTGCCAGAACGTCCGCCATTATTGTGCGGGCAAAACCCAGTGCGTCAAGTCTGCGGGCGGCCATATAGTCCGTCACGTCCATGAAGACCTCGTCAATGGAGTAGACATGGATGTCCTCCGCCGCCACATATTTAAGGTACACACTGTATATCTCGGCGGAGACATTGATATACTCCTGCATACGGGGTGTGGCCATAATATAATCAATATTGGGCGGTATCTCATACACCCGGCAGCGGCCCGGCACGCCCAGCGCCTTCATGGCGGGGCTGACTGCAAGGCATATGCTCCGCTCGCCCCGGCTGGGGTCCGCCACCACAAGATTAGTCTCAAACGGGTCAAGACCGCGGGCCACACACTCCACCGAGGCGTAAAAGGATTTAAGATCAAAGCACATATATGTGCGCCGGACTGCCATGGGTATTTCTCCTGTAAAGATACTTGAATATATTATATTATCTTATTAAGAGAATTTCAAGGGCAAATTTATCCAGATATGATAAAAGAGACACGGTGAAGATACCGTGTCTCTTTTAGTCTGTACTCGTATCAAGTCCATCGAAGAAATCATCGTATGTGCAGGCATATATTTTTCTCAGTTCAATTATAACGCTTGCCCTGATATTCAGTTCTCCCGCTTCATATTTTGCATATGTGCTGCGTCCGATATCACATCCACGACGCTGCAATTCCGCGCAAAGCTTCTCCTGAGATATATCGTTTTCAAGCCGTAATCTGCGGAGATTATCTCCCATATTCCTGTCCCGACGTATTTTCTGCTCCATGTAGCACCTCAGCATAATTGACCAGTATTGGTTGCAACTATGTTTATGGTATGCTATACTGAGCAAAAATATTGTCCGCTATATTGGTCAATTTCAAGGAGATATAATGGCTGCCTGCACTTTCTTCGGCCACAGTGACAGTCCTTTGAATATAAGGCCGCAATTGAAAAGGCTTGTGCTTTCGCTGATTGAAAGCGGCGTGAGGGAATTTTATGTAGGTGACAAAGGCAACTTTGACCTTATGGCTGCGTCAGTTTTACGGGAAATTTACAGGGAAAACCACAGCATAAGCTATTCTGTCGTACTGTCATATTTACCGGCAAAACCCGATTATCTGCAAAACTCCGATTACATTGAAACTATGTATCCGGAAGGGCTGGAAAAAGTTCCTTTGCGTTATGCAATTGTCTGGCGCAACAAGTGGATGCTGCAAAAGTGTGATTACGTCATATGCTACGTAAAATACACATGGGGAGGAGCATATAAATTTGTTGAGCTGGCGAAAAAGAAAGGAAAAAAAGTAATAAATCTGGCTGAACAAATATAAAGCAAAAAATATCGGCAAAAAACCGAGGGCGGGAATCCGTCCTCGGTTTTGCATACAGGTTTTAAATTACAGGTCGTAGTACATGGAAAATTCTGCCGGATGGGGCATGCGGGCCACAGCCTCGTCTGCCTTGCGGCAGCGGCGGATGAAGACCTCCAGCAGTCTTTCGGGGAAAACGCCGCCGCGGGTGAGATACTCATGGTCAGCCTCAAGAGCGTCCAGAGCCTCGCCCAAGGATGCGGGCAGACCGCCCAGCTTTGCCTTTTCCTCATCGGGCAGATCGTAAAGGTTGAAATCGAAGGGGCCCCAGCCCTGAGCATGGGGATCAATCTTGTTTATGACACCGTCAAGACCGGCCATGAGAATGGCGGCGTAGGCGTAGTAGGGATTGCAGGTAGCGTCGGGGTTACGAAGCTCGAAGCGCTTGTCCTCGGGGGCTTTGGCGTAGGCAGGAATGCGGACAACGGCGCTGCGGTTTGCCATGGCGTAGCCGATGGTGACAGGGGCTTCAAAGCCGGGGATGAGGCGCTTATAGGAGTTGGTGGAGGGATTGGTGATGGCGCAGATGGAGGCCGCATGCTTCAAAAGGCCGCCGATGAAGTACAAAGCGGTCTCGCTGAGCTGAGCATAGCCGTTCTCATCAAAGAACACGGGCTTGCCGTCTTTCATGAGGAGCATATGAACATGCATACCGCTGCCGGCGGCACCTGCCACGGGCTTGGGCATAAGGGTTGCGGTCATGCCCTCGGAGGCGGCCAGATTCTTGATTATATACTTTGTGGTCATGGTGGCATCGGCAAGCTTGGTCATCTCGCCCAGCTCCACCTCTATCTCCTGCTGGCCGCAGCCGCCCACCTCGTGGTGGTGGTACTTGACCTTGACGCCCCAGTCCTCCATGCAAAGGCACATACGGCTTCTAAGGTCGTTGTTGATATCCATGGGCAGACAGGAGTGATAGCCTTCCTTGTTGCGGAGGATATAGCCCTTGTTATTGTTCTCGGCAAAGCCGTTCCACTGGGCCTGACGGGCATCTATCTCAAAGCCGGAGCTATGGGGATCGGTAGAGAAGCGCACATCGTCAAAAATATAAAACTCGTACTCGGGGCCGATTATCATCTCATCGGCAATGCCCAGCTCGCGCATATACTCGCAGGCGCGCTTGGCAACGTTGCGGGGATACTGGTCAAAGGGATAGTTTTCGGGACGGGCAATGACCATGACATCGCCTATCATGGAAAGGGTGGGTACCTGGGCAAACTGGTCGATAACGGCAGAGTCCAGCACGGGGATAAAGACCATGTCACTGGATTCCACAGGGGCGTAGCCGTAGTTGGAGCCGTCAAAGCCAATGCCGTACTTCATGGTGTTCTCGGTGAGTCTCTCCACGGGGATGCTGAGATGACGCCATCTGCCGTCAATATCGGTCAGCTTGAAGTCAACTATTTTAATGTCATTGTCTTTGCAAAGCTGCAAAACATCATTAAGTGTTCTTCCCATTTCTTTTACTCCCTTACAAGTAAATTTAATAACTGGAATATTTTAGCACAGAGCTTCTGAAAATGGAATATGGAGCTGAAAAATTCTCCATTTTTTAATGTTTTTTTCTTAAAAGCATGGTATACTCGGCTAAGAAAGGGGGATGCAACGTGAAGGATATAGGTTTATACAATGATGCACAGCTTTCGCTTATGTACCAACAGGGTGATGAGGCCGCAGGAAGCGAGCTTGCAAGCCGCTACAGACCCCTTATAAAGCGCTGTACCCGCCCCTACTTTCTTCTTGGCGGTGACGGTGAAGACCTTATCCAAGAGGGTATGATAGGCCTTGTCCACTCCATGCAGAGCTTTGACATAGAGGGCACGGCTTCCTTCAAATCCTACGCAGAGGTCTGCATCAGACGGCGTATTCTGGACGCTATAAAAGCCGCCGGGCGGCTCAAGCATATGCCTCTTAACAGCGGTCTGTCCCTTGACGAGCTTAAGGACAGCGATGACAGCATGGGTCTGCCCCTTGCAGACGGGGCTTACACTCCCTCGCCAGAGGAGCTTATCATAGAGCAGGAGGAAAAAGACAGTCTGTATCTCATGTGCCGCTCTATTCTCTCCCCTCTTGAGCGCAAGGTGCTCTCCGGTTATCTGGAGGGTCTGAGCTACGAGGAGATCGCCGCAGGCTGCCAAAAGCCTGTAAAAAGTGTGGACTCGGCCTTGCAGAGGATAAGGAAGAAACTGGCAGCAGCCTTCTCTGGCTAATTTTTATGTAATCTTTATTATGTAAACACAACAAAGGACCTTGAGAAAATTTCTCAAGGTCCTTTATATATGCTTCGTATGATTTACATTTCGTCGATGGTGCTGACCTTGTTTACCTGCTCTTCCAGCACATCAAGCACCATACGCACCGTGTCAAGGGATGTAAAGGTGGGCACGCCGTTTTCCACCGCGCAGCGGCGGATGGCGGCGCCGTTTTTATGATGCACGCCGGAGAGGATGGCGCGGGTATTCACAAGGTACTTTACATAGCCCGAGCGCAGGGAATCCAGCGCGTCCTCGCTGCCTTCACGGATGTGGCGGAGCATGCGCGCATCTATGCCGTGCTCCTTGAAGTATATGGCGGTGCCGGTGGTGGCCTCGATGGTGAAGCCAAGCGCCTTGAAGCGCCTTGCGAGGGGCAGGGCTTCCGCCTTGTCCTCATCGGCAAGGGTGAAGATGACCCGGCCGTAGCGTTTGAGGGCAATGCCCGCGGCCTGCAGGGCCTTGAACATAGCCCGGTGCAGCTTTACATCATAGCCGATGGCCTCGCCGGTGGACTTCATTTCCGGGGAAAGATAGGTGTCCATGCCGTGAAGCTTGGAGAAGGAGAACACGGGCACTTTCACGTACCAGCGCTTCTTTTCATCTGCGCAAAGGCAGTCTATTCCCTGTTCCTTAAGGCTCACGCCCAGAATAACATTGGTGGCAATGTCCGCAAGGGAGTAGCCGGTGGCCTTGGAGAGGAATGGCACCGTACGGGAGGAGCGGGGGTTAACCTCGATGATATAGACATTATCATCCTTATCCACGATGAACTGGATATTGTAAAGTCCGACTATACCGATACCAAGGCCCAGCTTTTTACCGTAGTCGAGAATGGTGGCCTTTACCTTATCCGAGATGGAGAAGGGCGGGTAGACGGATATAGAGTCACCGGAATGGACACCTGTGCGCTCTACCAGCTCCATTATGCCGGGGACGAATACGTCCGTACCGTCGCAGATGGCGTCTATCTCCACTTCCCTGCCGGAGATATATTTATCCACCAGCACGGGCTTGTCCTCATCCACCTCAACGGCGGTCTTCAGATAGCGGCGCAGCATCTTCTCGTTGGCAACTATTTCCATTGCCCTGCCGCCAAGAACGAAGCTGGGGCGCACAAGCACAGGATAGCCAATCTGGGCCGCGGCCTTTACGCCATCTTCGATATTGGTGACGGCTGTGCCTTTGGGCTGGGGTATATCAAGCTCCAGAAGGAGTTTTTCAAAGCTGTCGCGGTTTTCTGCCCGGTCGATAGCGGCAACATCAGTGCCGATTATATTGGCGCCACGTGCCATCAGGGATTCCGCCAGATTTATGGCGGTCTGCCCGCCGAGGGAGGCGATAACGTCCTTTGCACCCTCGAAAAGGAGCACGTTCATAACGTCCTCAGTGGTGAGAGGCTCAAAATAGAGCTTGTCGGCAGTTGTATAGTCGGTGGAGACAGTTTCGGGGTTATTGTTGATGATTATGGACTCATAGCCCGCCTTGCCGATGGTCTGCACTGCGTGGACAGTGGAATAGTCAAACTCCACACCCTGACCGATGCGGATAGGCCCTGCGCCCAAAACAACTTTTTTGGATCTATCGGTGACTATAGAGCAGTTTTCGCCGGTGTAGCTTGAGTAGAAGTAGGGTATGTAGGCGTTTGTATGGCAGGTATCCACCATGCGGTATACGGGAGTTATGCCCTTTTCCTGACGGAGGGCAAAGACGGAAAGTTCATCACAGCCCCAGAGCTTTGCAATGTATTTATCGCTGAAGCCCATTTTCTTTGCGGCCTTGAGCAGTACGGTATCCTTTGCAGCGGCCTTCAAAAGCCGCTCCATATCCACTATCTTTTTGATGCTTTCAATAAAATAGGGGGTGATGGCGGTAAGCTCGTTGATTTTTGTCACGTTCTCACCGCGGCGCAAAAGCTCTGCCACGGCAAAGAGATTATCCGGATGGAGCATAGATATATGCTCACGAAGCTCCGCGTCGCTCATGGTGTCGAACATGGGCATATGCAGGTGGCACACGCCGGTTTCAAGGGAGCGGACGGCTTTCAGAAGGCACTCCTCCAGATTGCTGCCTATTCCCATGACCTCGCCGGTGGCCTTCATCTGGGTGCCCAGAAGATTTGAGGCGGTGGCAAACTTATCAAAGGGGAAACGGGGCAGCTTTGCAACGATATAGTCAAGGCTCGGCTCAAAGGCAGCGTTGGTATTGGCGATGGCAATATCCTTAAGCTCCATGCCCACGGCGATTTTGGCGGTGACACGGGCTATGGGGTAGCCGCTGGCCTTGGATGCAAGAGCGGAGGAGCGGGAGACACGGGGGTTGACCTCAATGAGGTAGTACTCACTGGTGTGGGGGTGCAGGGCAAACTGCACATTGCAGCCGCCCTCGATTTTCAGCGCGGAGATCAGCTTTATGGCGCTGTCGTTGAGCATTTTCAGGTCATGGTCGCTCAAGGTGAGTATGGGTGCTACAACCACGGAGTCGCCGGTATGGACGCCTACGGGGTCGATATTCTCCATGCCGCAGATGGTGATGGCGTGACCTGCGCCGTCACGCATTACCTCAAACTCTATCTCCTTATAGCCCTTGACGCTCTTTTCGATAAGCACCTGATGGACGGGAGAGAGCTTGAAGGCATTGACACCGATATCAATGAGTTCCTGCTCATTGTAGGCAAAGCCGCCGCCTGTGCCGCCAAGGGTGAAGGCGGGGCGCAGCACAACGGGGTAGCCTATCTCGGCGGCAGCCTCTTTGGCCTCCTCCACACTGTAGGTTATCCTTGAGGGGATGACAGGCTCGCCTATTCTCTGGCAGAGCTCCTTGAACTGCTCCCTGTCCTCGGCAAGGCGGATGCTCTCGGCGGGAGTGCCTAAAAGCTCGGTGCCCAGCTCTTCAAGGACGCCGTTTTCCTCAAGCTCCATGGCAAGGTTGAGCCCCGTCTGTCCGCCGATGCCGGGAATGATGGCATCGGGCCGCTCACGGCGCATGATGCGGGCCACGTACTCAAGAGTCAGAGGCTCCATGTACACCTTGTGGGCGATTGAGGTGTCCGTCATGATGGTGGCGGGGTTTGAGTTGCAAAGGATGACCTCGTAGCCCTCTTCCTTGAGGGCAAGACAGGCCTGAGTGCCTGCATAGTCAAACTCCGCAGCCTGTCCGATGACAATAGGGCCGGAGCCGATTATCATTATCTTTTTTATGTCTTTTCTTTTAGCCATATATTTATACCATTTTCTCAGCTTTTACATAGCTTTCAAATTCGTTTTCGGTGAGATAGCCCAGCGCCAGCACCGCCGTTTTAAGGCTTGTGCCCTCGGCATGGGCTTTTTTGGCACACTCTGCCGCCTTGTCATAGCCAATATGGGGCGTAAGACAGGTGACGAGCATAAGGGAATTATTGAGATTTTCTTCCATCTTAGCCTCATTGGCCTCTATTCCCTCAACACAGTGGACGCGGAAGGAGTCCATTGCATCGGTAAGAAGCGTGACGGACAAAAGGAAATTATAGGCAATGACCGGCTGAAACACGTTCAGCTGGAAGTTGCCCTGAGATGCGGCAAAGCCGATGGCGGCATCGTTGCCCATGACCTGCACCGCCACCATGGTGAGCGCTTCGCACTGGGTGGGGTTTACCTTACCCGGCATGATGCTGCTGCCCGGCTCGTTGGCGGGGATATCAAGCTCACCTATACCGCAGCGGGGTCCGGAGGCAAGCCATCTTACATCGTTTGCAATCTTCATAAGGTTTGCCGCCAGCGCTTTCATGGCCCCGTGAGCGTAGACCATGGAGTCCATACTCGTCAGGGCGTGGAACTTATTCTCGTCCGGGTGGAAGCTTATGCCATTCTCGGACAAAATGGCGCAGACCTTTTCGTCAAAGCCCTTTGGGGCGTTGAGCCCGGTACCCACGGCAGTGCCGCCGATGGCGAGGGCTGAAAGCTCCGGAAGGCTTTTTTCAATCATTCGCACGGGTGCATCCACAAGCTGTTGCCAGCCGGAAACTTCCTGAGCAAATTTCAGGGGCACCGCATCCTGCAAGTGGGTGCGGCCTATTTTGATGATGTCGGGATATTTTGCGGAAAGCTCCTCAAAAGCCCCGGAAAGCCTTTTTGCCGCAGGCAGAAGCCTGTTTTCAAGCTCCGTGACGGCGGCAATGTGCATGGCGGAGGGGTAAGTGTCGTTTGAGGACTGGGAGAGATTCACATGGTCATTGGGGTGCAGCTTCACGCCGCGTTCGGCGGAAAGATGGGCAATGACCTCGTTTACGTTCATGTTGGTCTGGGTGCCGCTGCCGGTCTGCCAGACCACAAGTGGAAATTCATCCATCCACTCCCCTGCTGCTATCTCATCGCAGATCTCAACAATGCTTTCGCACTTATCGCCCTCAAGCTTGCCGAAGGCGAAATTTGCTTTGGCGCAGGCGGCCTTCAGGCAGGCAAAGGCGCGGATGATGCTCTCAGGCTGGTGCTGAGCGCCTATTTTGAAATTTTCAAGGCTGCGCTGGGTCTGAGCGCCCCAATGATGGGCAGCGTCCACTTCGACCGGGCCAAGGCTGTCATATTCAATTCTTTTTTCCATACTCAACACTGCCTTATAAGTTTATATTCTGGCTATACCCTCGTCCCGGGCTGCCTTGGCTACGGCCTGAGACACAGCGTCCTTTATGCGCTTGTCAAAGGCCTGAGGGAGAATATTGTCCCTGCCAAGCTCCGCTTCATCCACCAAGGCTGCAAGGGCGTGAGCCGCTGCCAGCTTCATGGAATGGGAAATATATCTTGCGCGCACATCCAGAGTGCCCCGGAAAATGCCGGGGAAGCAGAGCACATTGTTTATCTGGTTGGGAAAATCGCTGCGGCCCGTGGCCACAACTGCCGCGCCTGCGGCCTTTGCCTCATCTGGCATTATCTCCGGCGTGGGGTTTGCACAGGCAAAGATGATGGCATCCTTTGCCATGGTTTTTACCATGTCCGCCGTCAGAAGGCCGGGAGCGGAGACGCCGATGAAAACGTCAGCACCACATATAATCTGGGAAAGTGTACCCTTCTCTCCCTTGGGGTTTGTAATGGCGGCAAGCTGGGCCTTTACGGGGTTTAAGTCCTCTCGGCCTTCGTATATTGCGCCTTTCCTGTCGCACATGATGAGATTTTTAACGCCTGCACTCAAAAGGAGCTTTGTGACGGCAACTCCCGCCGCGCCTGCGCCGCTGATAACCAGCTTTATGTCCTCAATGCGTTTGCCTACCACTTTAAGGGCGTTTATAAGCCCTGCCAGCATGACCACCGCTGTGCCATGCTGATCATCGTGGAAGATGGGAATATCACAGCGTGCCTGTAATTTCTCTTCTATCTCAAAGCAGCGTGGTGCGGAGATATCCTCAAGATTCACGCCGCCAAAGCTGCCTGCAAGGAGAGCCACTGTATTTACTATATCGTCCACATTCTTTGAACGGATGCAAAGGGGTATGGCATCCACGTCACCGAAGGCCTTGAACAAAACGCACTTGCCTTCCATCACGGGCATGCCCGCTTCAGGGCCTATGTCACCCAGGCCCAGTACCGCCGTACCGTCCGTGACTACAGCCACGGTATTCCAGCGGCGGGTCAGCTCATAGCTTTTGTCTATGTTCTTTTGTATCTCAAGGCAGGGTTGGGCCACGCCGGGGGTATAGGCAAGGGAGAGGGCCTCTCTGCTGTCCACCGGGACGCGGACAGCAGTTTCCAGCTTGCCCTTTACTTCATAGTGCAGCTTAAGGGATTTTTCAGCGTAGTTCATTTTATCACTCACAGAGTTGCGGCCATGACGGCCTTTATAGTGTGCATGCGGTTTTCCGCCTCGTCAAATACGATGGACTGGGCGCTTTCAAAGACCTCGTCTGTAACTTCAAGAGCCTCAAGGCCGAACTTTTCGTAAACGTCCATTCCGGTTTCGGTATTGAGATCGTGGAAGGCGGGCAGGCAGTGCATGAAGCGGCACTGTGTACCTGCTGCATCCATCAGCTTTTTATTGACCTGATAGGGCAAAAGAGCCTCGATGCGCTCTTTCCAGACCTCGGCAGGCTCGCCCATGGAGACCCACACATCGGTGTAGATAACGTGGGCGTCCTTTACGGCCTTCATGGGGTCTTCCTCAAACTCCAACACAGCGCCGGACTGGGCGGCAACCGCCATGCACTCATCTATGAGCTTCTGGTCGGGGAAATAGGCCTTGGGGGCGCAGGCCACAAAGTGCATGCCCATTTTGGCACAGCCCACCATGAGGGAGTTGCCCATGTTGTAGCGGGCATCGCCCATGTACACGAGCTTCTTGCCCTTCAGGTCACCGAAGTGCTCACGGATGGTGAGAAAGTCCGCCAGAATCTGGGTGGGGTGGAACTCATTGGTAAGGCCGTTCCACACGGGAACACCGGCGTACTTTGCAAGGGCTTCCACACGCTCCTGACCAAAGCCCCGGTACTCGATACCGTCAAACATGCGACCCAGAACGCGGGCTGTGTCGGCTATGCTCTCCTTCTTGCCTATCTGAGAGGCCTTGGGGTCAAGATACACAGGGTGCATGCCCAGATCTGCCGCCGCCACCTCAAAGCTGCAGCGGGTACGGGTGCTGGTCTTTTCAAAGATGAGGGCAATGTTCTTGCCCTCGCAGAGTCTGTGGGGGATGCCCTTGTGCTTTTTTTCCTTAAGCTCGGCAGCAAGGTCGATAAGGGCCGTAATTTCCTCTGCGGAAAAGTCCAACAGCTTGAGAAAGCTTTTGCCTTTGAAATTTATATCCATTTGAATTTAACTCCTTATAATACTTTGGACAGGAAGGACTGCAAACGGGGGCTCTGGGGATTTCCAAACAGCTCCTCAGGGCTGTTTTCCTCCATGATAATACCCTCATCCATGAACATGACCCGCTTGCCCACCTCACGGGCAAAGCCCATCTCATGGGTGACCACCACCATGGTCATGCCCTCTCTTGCCAGTTCCTTCATAACGTCCAGCACCTCGCCCACCATTTCGGGGTCAAGGGCGGAGGTAGGCTCGTCAAAGAGCATGACCTCCGGCTCCATGCAGAGGGCGCGGACGATGGCGATACGCTGCTTCTGGCCACCGGAGAGCTGGTTAGGGTAGGCATTGGCACGGTCTGCAAGACCTACACGCTCCAAAAGGGCCATGGCCTTTTCCTCAGCCGCTTCCTTTGACACTTTTTTGAGCATCATAGGCGCGCAGCAGAGATTTTCCAGCACACTCATATGTGGGAAGAGATTGAACTGCTGAAACACCATGCCCATCTTCATGCGCTGGGCATTGATATTGCACTTTTTGGCGGTAAGCTCCGTACCGTCCAGAAATACCTGACCGGAGTCGGGCTTTTCAAGGAGATTGAGGCAGCGCAGGAAGGTGGATTTACCGGAGCCGGAGGGCCCAATAATACACACCACGTCGCCCTTTTCTATCTCGGTGTCGATACCTTTCAGCACTTCCACACCGTTGAAGCTTTTCTTGAGATTTTTAACGCTTATCACTCTTATTCAGCCTCCCTTCCACTGCTTTCAGAAGCTGGGTCAAAAGCACCACCAGCACAAGGTAGATGACGGCTACGCTCATGAGGGGGTTGACCGCGTCATAGGTGTTGTTGCGGATGAGGTTGCCGGCGCGGGTAAGGTCCTTGACGGCCACGTAGCCTGCAACGGCGGTCTCCTTCAAAAGGGCTATAAGCTCATTGCCGATGGCGGGCAGTATGTAGCGCAGAGCCTGGGGCAGAATTATCTTGCCGGTGGCCTGAAGCTTGGACATACCAAGGCTGCGTCCGGCCTCCATCTGACCCTTGTCCACGGCGTTTATGCCGGAGCGGATAAGTTCTGCCATATATGCGCCGGAGTTTATGCCGAAGGTGAGGATAGCTACAGTGATACCGTCCGCCGAGGCCATGACGATAAAGTAGAATATGAGCAGAAGCACTACCACGGGAATGCCGCGGATGGCGGTAACGTAAAAATCGCACACAACAGCCAGAGGCTTGAGTGCGTGAACATCCTCGGCAAAGTACTTGATGACGGCGATTATCATACCGATTACAACGCCGATGACAAGAGCGCCGAGGGTGATAACTATTGTATTGCCAAGACCTTCAAGAAGAAGGGTATAATAGCCTGTTTCTATAAAAGTTTCGTATAATTTATCCAACCATGCTGCCAAATGCCTGTCCTCCTAAAATCTGTTTAAGCGGGATAAGGATAATGCTATCCTTATCCCGCTGGATATGTTGCTGAACGAATTAGAGTTCGGGGGCGGTGTAGGGTGCGTTGTTGTTGGCGAAGATCTCAGCCACAGTGCCGTCGGCAACAAGCTCGGCAACTATCTTGTTGATTTCGGAAACCAGATCGTCACTGCCCTGGGAGAAGGCGAAGGCGTAGGGCTCGGTGGTCATTGCATCGGGCAGGATGACCAGTGCGCCGGGATTTTCCTCGTTGTAGACTGCTACCATGTCGGCGGCGGTCAGGTCGTCGATGACCCATGCGTCAACCTTGCCGGAGGTGAGGGCGGTCTGTGCGTCGGAGTTGGCCTCGAAGGAGTTGACAGTGTAGCCGTTGGCCATGCAGAAGCTCTCTGCGGTGGTGCCGGTCTGGACGGAGACTGCCTTGCCCTCAAGGTCTGCCTTGCAGGTGATGGGGCTGTCTGCGGTGACGACTATGGCCTGTGCTGCCAGGCAGTAGGGATCGGTGAAGAGGACGTTCTTTTCACGCTCGGGAGTGACGGAGATACCGGAGGCGCCAAGGTCAAACTTGCCTGCCTGAATACCGGGGAGAACAGAGTCAAAGTTCATCTGCTCGATCTTGAGAGCTACGCCCAGCTTTTCGCAGATGATGTTGAGAAGGTCTATCTCAATGCCGACGACGCTGCCGTCGCTCTGGAGGGATTCAAAGGGAGGGAAGTCGGGGCTGGTGGCGACTACGAGCTCGCCGGCCTTCTGGATGTCCTTGAGGGAGGTGCCCTTCTGGCCGCAGCCGGTGAGCATGCCAAGCATCATTATAACTGCAAGGATAAGTGCAAACTTCTTGATGTTCTTCATTTTTTTATTCTCCTTTATATACTCAATTTATTTTTTACAAATTCTATCTGCCGCTCCACCATTGAAACGGATGTCCCGCCCAGTGAGATGCGCTTTTCAACGCAGGTGAGCAGGTCTATCTCACTGTATATATCGTCTTCTATAAGCTCGGAGTGAGCTTTGAATTCGTCCAGACTCAGCTCCTCCAGAACCTTGTTTTCAGCGATGCATTTTCTTACAAGCTCGCCGGATATCTTGTAGGCACTTCTGAAGGGCAGGCCCTTTTTCACAAGGTAATCTGCAAGGTCGGTAGCATTTATGAAGCCCTTCTGAGCCGCCTTTTTCATGTTTTCGGGGATGGCTCTCATGCCGGAGAGCATTTCTGCAAACACCATGAGACACATTTTAACCGTGTCGCAGGCGTCGAACACGCTCTCCTTGTCCTCCTGCATATCTTTATTATAGGCAAGGGGGATGCCCTTGAGCACTGTCAGCATACTTACAAGATCTCCGTAGACGCGCCCTGTCTTGCCTCTTACCAGCTCCGCCATATCCGGGTTTTTCTTCTGGGGCATGATGGAGGAGCCGGTGGTATATTCATCCGACAGCTCCACGAACTTGAATTCCCAGCTGCACCAGAGAATGACCTCTTCGGAAAATCTGGACAGGTGCATCATCAAAATGGAGAAAGCACTTAAAAGCTCTGCACAGAAGTCCCTGTCGGAGACACCGTCTATGCTGTTCATGCACACGCTGTCAAAACCCAGCTTCTCCGCCTCGAAGTACCTGTCAGTATCATATGTAGTACCTGCAAGGGCGCAGGAGCCGATGGGTGAGACATTGATGCGTTTCCGGCAGTCAGAGAGTCTTTCAAGATCACGCAGGAGCATCATGGCGTAGGCCATAAGGTGGTGGCCGAAGGTGATGGGCTGAGCTCTCTGGAGATGGGTGTAGCCGGGCATTATCGCCGCCTTGTACTCCCCTGCCTTTATAAGAATGACCTCAACGAGCTTTTTCACAAGGCCCATTACCGTGTCGCACTCGTCTCTCAGGTACATTCTCAGATCCAGCGCCACCTGATCGTTGCGGCTTCTGGCAGTATGGAGCTTTTTGCCCACATCGCCCAGTCGCTCGGTGAGCACCTGCTCCACAAACATATGGATATCCTCGCAGCTCATGTCAAATTCCAGAGCGCCGGACTGAAGGTCATTGAGGATGCCCTCAAGTCCCTCTATGAGCGTATCCGCATCGGTGGGAGTGATTATCCCCTTTGCGCCCAGCATCGCTGCGTGGGCCATGCTGCCTGTGATATCCTGCTTAAACATACGGCAGTCAAAGTGGATGGAGGAATTGAAATCATCCGCCAGTTTGCTGGTGACGCCCTCAGTGCGTCCGGCCCACATTTTTGCCATATGGCATCTCTCCTTTCCGCCGTCTCCGGCGAAACCGGAGCGGATATTATTTCTTGCCGTCTACCATGGCCTGAACCTTGATGGGCAGACCGTAAAGATTGATGAAGCCTGCGGAGTCGGCCTGATTGTAGTCGCTCTCGCCGAAGGTGGCTATCTCCTCAGAGTAGAGGGAGTAGGGACTCCACACGCCGGCCTTTATCATATTGCCCTTGTAGAGCTTGAGCTTGACCTTGCCGGTGACCTTCTCCTGAGTCTTGTCAACAAAGGCAGAGAGTGCTTCCCGCAGAGGGGTGAACCACTGGCCGTTGTACACCAGCTCTGCAAAGGTGATGGACAGCTTCTGCTTTTCGTGGAGGGTCATCTTGTCAAGGCAGATGCTCTCCAGATAGCTGTGGGCAAAGTAGAGGATGGTGCCGCCGGGAGTCTCGTAAACGCCGCGGCACTTCATGCCGACCAGGCGGTTTTCAACAATGTCCAGAAGGCCTATGCCGTTTGCGCCGCCCAGCTCGTTGAGCTTGAGGATGATCTCCTTGGCGCTCATCTCAACACCGTCGAGAGCGGTGGGTACGCCCTGCACAAAGTCCAGCTCCACATAGGTGGGAGTGTCAGGAGCCTGCAGGGGGCTAACACACATTTCAAGGAAACCGGGCTTTTCGTACAGAGGCTCGTTGCCGGTGTCCTCAAGGTCAAGGCCCTCGTGTGAAAGATGCCAGAGGTTTTTGTCCTTGGAGTAGTTGGTCTCGCGGTTTATCTTGAGGGGGATGTTGTGAGCCTCGGCATAGTCGATCTCCTCCTCGCGGGACTTTATATCCCACTCACGCCAGGGGGCGATGATGGGCATATTGGGTGCAAAATGCTTGATTGCCAGCTCGAAACGGACCTGGTCGTTGCCCTTGCCGGTGCAGCCGTGGCAGATGGCGTCGGCGCCTTCCTTGATGGCGATCTCAACAAGGCCCTTGGCGATGCAGGGGCGGGCGTGGCTTGTGCCGAGAAGATAATCTTCATAAACGGCGCCGGCCTTCATGGTAGGAATTATGTATTCATCCACATATTCCTCGGTCAGATCCAGAACGTAGAGCTTGGATGCGCCGGTCTTTATGGCCTTTTCTTCAAGACCCTCAAGTTCGTCGGCCTGACCCACGTTGCCGGAAACGGCGATGACTTCGCAGTTATTGTAATTTTCCTTCAGCCAGGGGATGATGATGGAAGTATCCAGACCGCCGGAGTATGCAAGTACGACTTTCTTTATATCAGCTTTATTCATTTTATTGCCTCCAAATGAATGTGAAATCTTTTCTGTGTGTATAAATATACTATCGCAGGCACATAAAGTCAAGTATTTATTCATTTTTTGTGCATCTTTATCCGAGCTGTCAGTTGGGCACAAAGCATCGCCAGTTTTTTTATATAAGCTGCACAAAAATTTGTGCTTATCCCGTGTCAACAAGGCGGTAGAGTCAGGCTGGGCAGCTTTGATTTTATGCGCAGCACAATGAAAAGCGCTATGGAAGTATTCATTTTTATGCATTTTATTCATTCAGGGCGTATGCCTGTTCTTCTGCAACTTTGCTTACTCAGTTTCGTTCTCATCTGAGGGCATATACCAAAACAAGCCCGACCACCGTCTCAAAGCCCAACTAAGCGGCTTTGAGACGGAAAGGAGCAGCGATACAGCTCAGACGAGAAAACAGCCGCTTCTTTTGAAACGGCTGTTTTGGAGCAGAGCGAAATCTGCTGCGACGTGGTATGCCCGACAAGATTCGAACTTGCGACCTACAGAGTCGGAGTCTGTCACTCTATCCAGCTGAGCTACGGGCACGGATATGGGCCGAAAGAGCTCCGCAAAGGAGGCAAAATCAGCTTTTTTATTTACAAAACCAGTGCTGTCTGCTATAATACCATGAACTATTTCATATGGCCGAGTCATTGGCTTTGCTTGCGTATTATACCAAATCCTGCCTGCAAAGTAAATAGCAGTTTTACTTTTCTTTTGTAGAAATGAGGTGCAATATGAAAACAATAAGACTGGGGAAAACCGAGCTTATAGTAACAAAGCCCGCTATGGGCTGTCTGCCTGTTCAGCGCTGTGACACCGACTATGCCGTAAAGCTTTTGCGCGCAGCATACGATGGCGGCATCCGCTATTTTGACACCGCCAACATGTACACAGACAGCGAATACAAGATGGGCCTTGCCTTGGCTGATGTGCGAGGCGACATCGTCATCTCCACAAAGAGCGCCGCCAAGACGAAGGCTGGCGTGCTGGAGCACATCGAAAACAGCCTGCGCATGCTGAAAACCGACTACATAGACCTGTTCCAGTTTCATCAGGTGACGAGGCTGCCCGATGTAAATGACCCTGAAAGTGAGTACGCCGGTGCACTGGAAGCAAAAAAGCGGGGCTGGATACGCCACATCGGTCTGACCACCCACTCCATTGACATTGCCGAAAAGAGCATAGAAACCGGGGACTATGAAACTTTGCAGTTCCCTTTCAGCTACATTTCCTCAGAAAGAGATCTGGCACTGGCCGAAAAGTGCAGAGAGGCCGACATGGGCTATATCGCCATGAAAGGTCTGGCCGGCGGTCTTCTGGGTCCCAACGCCAGAGCCTGCCACGCTTTCATGAACCTTTACGACAATGTGGTGCCTATCTGGGGCATTCAGAGCCTTGAAGAGCTTGAGCAATGGCTGAAGCTGGCCGAAGAGGATCCGCAGATGGATGAGGAAATTTCCGCAGTCATCAAAAAGGACCGGCAGGAGCTTTCCGGCAGCTTTTGCAGAAGCTGCGGCTACTGCATGCCCTGCACCGTGGGCATTGAGATCAGAAACTGCGCGCGCATGGATATGCTGCTGCGCCGTTCCCCGTGGCGTCCCTACCTGAGCGACGAGTGGCGGGCGAAAATGAACAAGATCAATGACTGCGTTGAATGCGGCCTTTGTTCCAGCCGCTGCCCCTACGGGCTGGATACCCCCAGCCTGCTTAAATACATGCTGAAGGATTACAATGAGTTATATGAAGCACACAAGCATCTTCTGTAAAATAATCTGCATAGTTTTGTGCGTGGCTATGTGCCTGCCCCTTGCCGCCTGCGGCGAGACCAAGGAGACGCAGCGGGTAGTCTACGCCATGGACACGGTAATGACCCTGACGGCCTACGGCAAAAACGCAAACGCCGGCCTTGCCGCCGCAGAGAGCATTATAGTTTCCATGGACGCCATGCTGGACCCGGAGATTGAGACCAGCACCACCTATGCCATAAATCATGCACTGGGCTCCAGTACTGTTGTCAGCGGTCAGGTGGCCCAGATGCTCAGCACCGCCCACACCGTCTATAAGCAGACCGACGGTGCCCTTGACCTTACACTCTACCCCCTTATTAAACGCTGGGGCTTTGTGGACGGGAAATACTACGTGCCCACAGCCGAGGAAATTGCAGAGGATCTTTCCCGCACCTGCTTCAATCAGCTGGTGCTCACAAGCTTCCCCAACTCCGCCTCCTACGCCGTGTCCATCCCCACCTACGGTGAGCTGAGCTTCGCCTCCTGCGCCAAGGGCTGTGCCGCCGACAACGGCATTGAGGCCATGCGGCAGGCCGGTGTCACAAGCGGCATAATCTCCCTGGGCGGCAACGTACAGACCTTGGGTCTCAAGCCTGACGGCACTCAATGGAACGTGGCCATTCAGGACCCCAACAACACTGCAAGCTTCCTTGGAGTTGTAAATGTGGGCGAAACTGCCATAGTCACCAGCGGCAGCTATCAGCGCTACTTCACCGACAACCGCAACAACAGCTACCACCATATCATAAACCCCAGCTCCGGACACCCGGTCACAAACTCCCTCCAGTCCGTGACCATTATCTGTGAGGACGGAACTCTGGCTGACTGCCTTTCCACCGCCATGTTTGTGTGCGGCGAAAGCAAGGCCATAAACTACTGGCGCACTCACGGCGGCTTTGAAATGATCCTTGTGAACAAGGACAACAAAATCATCTGCACCAAGGGTCTTATTGAGGAATTCACCCTTGTAAACCAGAACTACACTCTTAAATTTGTGGAGTAATATTCATCTATGGCAGACCTGAGCACCGATATACGGTACATCAAGGGAATAGGCGAGAAAAAGGCGCTGGCGCTTAACAAGCTGGGCGTCTTTTCTCTTCATGACCTTATCTCCTACTACCCCAGACGCTATGAGGACAGAAGCAGCTTCAAGCCCATCGCCATGACCATGTCCGACGAAAATGTGTGCATTCAGGCCATCGTCGCCGATACTCCCAGACTCAGCCGCATCCGCCGCGGACTGGATATTGTAAAATTCCGGGCAGTGGACGAGAGCGGTTCAGTTGACATAACTTATTTTAACCAAAGTTATGTCAAAGACCAGTTCGTGTGTGGGGAGCAGTACAATTTCTACGGAAAGATAGAGGTCAAAGGCGCAAGGCGCAGTATGACAAACCCGGTGCACGAAAAATCCGACAGTGTAAACGGCGTAACCGGGCGGATAGTGCCCATATACAGGCTCAGCGCAGGGCTGAATCAGCGGCTTTTGCAGCAAGCTGTACGGCAGGGGCTTGATCAGTGCCTGAGATTCATACCCGATGTGCTGCCCGCTGAAGTGGTGGAAAGCTGCCAGCTTGCCCAGTGCGGCTTTGCCTACGAGAATATTCACTTCCCCGCGGATTTTGAGGCGCTGGAGCTGGCCCGCAGGCGGCTTATATTTGAGGAGCTTTTTGTGCTGGCCTGTGCCCTTGGCAAAATGCGGGAAGAGCGGGTGCGGGAGAGCAGCATTCCTCTGAAAGCAGCCGACATGACTGAGTTTTACGCCGCCCTCCCCTTTTCACTGACGGGCGCTCAGCGAAGAGCAATTGAAGAAGCTCTTGCGGATATGTGCTCCGGCTCTGTAATGAACAGACTGGTTCAGGGCGACGTGGGCAGCGGCAAAACCATGGTGGCAGCGGCCCTTATATGGCAATGCTGGAAAAACGGCCTTATGAGCGCTTACATGGCTCCTACCGAAATTCTGGCAGAGCAGCATTATGTTAACCTTTCCAAATTGTTGGAACCTATGGGTTTAAGGATAGCCAAGCTGACGGGTGCTATGAGCGCAAAAGAAAAGCGGCAGGTCAAAGCGCTTTTGCAAAGCGGCGAGATCGACCTTGTTATCGGCACTCACGCGCTTTTTTCCTCAGATGTGGAATACAAAAATCTATCCCTTGTTATAACCGACGAGCAGCACCGCTTCGGTGTGAAGCAGCGCTCGGCGCTTATCTCCAAGGGAGCAAAGCCTCACGTGCTTGTAATGTCCGCAACTCCCATACCAAGGACACTGGCGCTTATCATCTACGGCGATCTGGATGTGTCCGTCATTGACGAGCTGCCTCCGGGCAGGCAGAAAGTGGATACCTTTGCGGTGGATGAAAGCTACAGGCCGAGGCTCAACGGCTTTATAAAAAAGCAGTGCGCCGTGGGCAGGCAGGTCTTTGTTGTGTGCCCCATGGTTGAGGAAAATGAGGAGCTGACAGTGAAGCTCAAAAGTGCACAGGAGCACGCAGCAGCACTGGCAGCACAGTTTCCGGAGCTGAGAGTGGGCTGTGTCCACGGCAGGATGAAGGCCAAGGACAAGGACGCGGTGATGGCGGACTTTGTAAGCGGCGAGCTTGACATCCTTGTAGCCACGACTGTTATAGAAGTGGGTGTGGACGTACCCAATGCCGCACTGATGATAATAGAAAATGCCGAGCGTTTCGGGCTTTCACAGCTGCATCAGCTGAGAGGCCGGGTGGGCCGTGGTGAGCACAAGAGCTACTGCATACTGGTATCGGATGCGGAAAATGAGGAGAGTCGGGCAAGGCTCAAAATAATGTGCGACACCAACGACGGCTTTAAAATTTCCGAGGAAGACCTGAGGCTGAGAGGTCCCGGCGATTTCTTCGGCTCAAGACAGCACGGTCTGCCGGAGATGCATCTTGCGGATCTGGGCGGCGACGTGAATGTGCTGCAAAAGGCTCAGACCGAGGCAAAGCTGCTGCTGGAGCGGGACGAGGGCCTTGAATTGCCCGAACACAGAGCTTTGAAAGAGCGGGTGGAAAGGCTTTTCACACTCAGCAGCGACAGCTTCAACTGAAAAAGAATATTGAAAATATCAAAGGGCTTGTTGCTTCGTTTTGCAACAAGCCCTTTGGTATTCATTTCAGCGCGGTATCTTTTTCCGTCCCCTTGCAGCAAGAACATAGAAAAGCGAGAAAAATATGACCGGGATCGCGGTGTAAAACTGACCTTCTCCGCTGCGGACACTTAAAAACTCCGCCAGAGCTGAAGCCAGAAAGCTCAGAATGGCCGGCATAAGCAAAAGCAGGCGGCTGTGTATAAGCTCAAAGGCCGCGGGCAGCATAAGAATACCAACTATTCCCGCCGCGATACCCAACCAGCAGATCACACGGCGTATCTCATACTGTTTTTCGTACTGGACTTTGAACTCCTCCGCGTACTGTCCGGAAACTTCCGCAAGCTCGCCGCCTGCATTTACCCGCTCCTCAATGGTCTTGTTCTGCATGAGAAGAATTCTCGTGGAGCGGAGCTTATTTTCGTTTTCCTTCTGCTTTTCAAGAAGCTCCCGCTCTTTTTCAAGCTGAGCGGAATTGACAGCCAGCTCTTCCTTTTCCTTTGCCAGCTCCTGAGCCTGCTCCTCGGCCTGACCCATCTGATACCAGATAAGCTCCAGCTTGCTCTGGATAGTATGTTCACCATCATCCAGAGCCTTTTGGGCCGCTTCAAGGGCAGCCCTGCCCTCGGCTATGCCTTTTTCCGCCGCTTCGATGGTAGGCCCAAGCTCGGCATTGGCCTCCTGCAAGGCCTGCGCCATTCCCGCAATGTCCGTGGGAACGGGTTTGCCAAGGGCGGCAAGAGCCGCCGCGCCGCCCTGCATGATGGGAGCTACTGTCGCAGAATACTGCTGGTAGGCCGCAAGCTGCATTTTGTGAGCTTCGTACTGCTCATAGCTCTGCTGGGCGCTGTTATATTCGCCAAGGGCCTGCTGATAGGCCGCATCGTTTTCGCCTTCCGCATAGTCGGCAGGATTGGGGGGACTTGGCGGCTGTGGTTCTTCAGGCAGAGGGCCGGGGTCCGGTATAGCCGGTATGCCCGCCACGGCTGCGCTGCCCTGTGCCAGCTGGCCAAGGCCCTGCACCATTTGCTTCATCTTCTCAAACTCCGCAACCTTCTGGTTGAAAAGCCCCACATTATAGTCAAGCGCAATCCTTTGCTCGTCTATCTTGGCTCTGGCCTCCCAAAGAGCGTCCGCCCCCTGCTTGAAGGCACCCTCCTTGGCAGTGTGTTCGGCAAGCTCAGTTCGGTGCTGGGATGCGGTGCTGTTGTGCTCTTCTTCCTGAGCACTCAGCTTTTCATCCGCCTTTTTATATTCCTCTATCTGGGCAAGCTCAGCGGTAAGCCGCTCATAGGTGGCAATGCGCTCGGTCAGCTTATTATAGCTTGCGATATCGTCATTTTTAAGTTCATCCGTTTCGCTCAAGCCAAAGTAGCTTGTAAGAAACAGAACAAGGCACAAAATCGCCAGAAGCACCGCCAGAAAGCGGCTAAGGGCGGGATGCAGCATGGCCCTTTCCTCCACAAAAAACTTTTTACAGATTATATACCATATTTATTACGAAATCATGTATAAGCAAGTTCAATTATAATTTACTTTTATGCTCCATTCTTATCCTGTGTTGAAAAAAATGCTGTGGTGGTATAAAATAAATCCCGGTGATAAAATTGGATATCAAAATTCTGTATCAGGATAAAGACATAGCCGTGTGCGTCAAGCCGCCGGAGGCTGTATCCCAGTCCCCCGGTATGCCGGAGAAGCTCTCAGAGCTTTTGGGTGGGGAGTTTTTCTGCGTGCACAGGCTGGACAAGGGCGTGGGCGGCGTGATGGTTTACGCCCGCAATGCCGTGGCTGCGGCAAAGCTTTCGCAGATGACGGCAGAGAGAAAGCTTGAAAAGCAGTATATGGCACTTGTCCCCGATGTACTGGGCTGCGATGAGGGCGTGATGGAAGACCTGCTTTTCCGGGACAGGGAGAAAAACAAGTCTTTTGTGGTAAAACGCATGAGAAAAGGCGTGAAAGATGCAAAGCTTGAGTACTGGCGCATTGCGGCAGTTGACGGCATCGCCCTTTTGAGGATAAAGCTGCACACCGGGCGCAGCCATCAGATACGCTGCCAGCTTTCAAGCCGGGGTGCACCAATACTGGGAGACAGCAAGTATGGAAGCGCCGCAAAATGCGGCGGTATCGCACTGTGGTCCTGTTCTCTGGGTTTTCAGCACCCCACCAGCGGAAAGCGGATGGAGTTTTCCTATGCGCCTGTGGGAGAGCTGTGGGAAAAGTTTGAGCAGTATATTCAATAGTAGCCCGGCGCAGGCAGCTTGCTTTTAAGAAGCACCCTGCCAAGGCAGCTGAGCTTTTCCCGCTCTCCACTGGGAAGGCTTATGTTCTCCTTTTCAAAGGCGGGGTTTGCGCAGAGAAGATGCACGTTGCCCAGTATATCCTGACACCACTGGCGGCAGATTATTCTGCCATTGCAGAGGAATATGCCCGTGTCAAATTCTTCAAGCTCCGCTCTGGCCTGAACATAGACCGTGGAGTTTTGCTTTATATGCGGCTCCATGCTCTTGTCCGTGATAACTAGAGAGAAGTCCGCCTCCGGGGGGATATTGCCGCCGCGCTCAACAAGCTCATAGCCGCCGTAGGCCGCAAGTTCAGAAGATTTCATTTCAAGCACCCTTTCCGGATTTTATCATAAGCTTTATATCAAAATTGTCAATAATAAAGGAGCATATTTATGCTGACCACTGTTATTCTTATAGTCTCCCTCGTCGCCGCAATATGCGCGGGGCTGTTGGCATCCATGTCCGTCTGGGGCTGTATCGGGGTTTTCCTGCTGGCAGTTCTGGCTCAGGTGCTCATTTTTGTGCTGCTGCTCATAATTGCGGCAGTACGCGCCGACATGACAAAGCCCATTGAAAAAATGTCCATGCTCAGCCGCCGCTGCTGTGACGGCATTGCAACGCTCCTTTGCGATCTGGGCGGGCTGAGAGCGGAGATAAGCGGTGTGGAGAAGCTGCCGGAGGGGGAGAGATTTCTGCTGGTGTGCAACCACCGCTCCGCCGCAGACCCCATGGTACTGGCTCACGCGCTTAAAAAATACGATGTGGCTTTTATCTCCAAGCCCTCCAACATGGCTCTGCCCGTTTTGGGCAAAATGGCTTATGGCGCAGGCTTTCTGGCCATTGACAGGGAAAACGACAGAAATGCCCTGAAAACCATACTCACCGCCGCAAACTATCTGAAAAAGGATATATGCTCCATATGCATCTACCCCGAGGGCACAAGAAGCCGGGACGGTAAGCTGCTCCCCTTCCACGCGGGCTCTTTCAAGATCGCCCAGAAAGCGGGCGCGCCGGTGGTTGTGGCCTGCTCACTGGGTACGGACAGCGTGAAAAAGAACATATTCAGGCTCCATGCAAGCAAGCTCCGGCTGGACATACTGGACACTGTCAGCGCAGAGAAGGTCAAGGAAATGAGCAGCAATGAGCTTGCCGAGCACAGCCGCGGCCTCATTGCCGCGCACATTGAGAAGATGGAGGGTGGAAAATGAAAAAGGTTGCCCTTGTGACAGGCTCTTCCCGCGGCATAGGCGCCGCCACTGCCGCGCTGCTGGCAGAGAGCGGCTACGCGGTATGCATAAACTACATTGAAAGAAAAGACAAGGCCGAGGAGCTGGAGGCACTTTTGCGCTTTGAGGGCTGCGAGGTGATGAGCTGGCAGGCGGATGTATCCGATGCTGCCGCCGTGAACGAAATGGTGCGCCAGGTCGAAAGGCGGCTTGGCTATGTGACGCTTCTTGTGAATAACGCGGGCATTGCAAAGCAGCAGCAGTTTCAGGACATAGAGCCGGAGACATGGAAGCGGCTCTTTGACGTAAACCTGGGCGGCTGCTTCAACACCATTCAGGCTGTGCTGCCCCATATGCTCCACGAGCACGAGGGAGCTATAGTGAATGTAAGCTCCATCTGGGGCAGCCACGGCGCTTCCTGCGAGGTGGCCTATTCTTCCACAAAGCACGCCATCATCGGCCTCACCCGCTCTCTCGCCGCAGAGCTCGCCCCCTCCGGCATCCGCGTCAACTGCGTGGCTCCCGGTGTCATTGATACGGACATGGTGCAGGTTCTGGGTCAGGAGACGCTGGAGGAGCTGGCCCGTGATGCCATACCCATGGGCAGGCTTGGCCGCAGCGAGGAAATAGCAAAGGCAATCATACACATGGCAGAGGCCACATATACCACTGGACAGGTATTGCAGGTGGACGGAGGATTTTTCACCTGAGAGGCGGTATATTTTTTGCATATGCGTGGGAAAATTATAGTGCTGTTACATAATATGTAATGGGCTACTATTCTCACGGAGTGTGAAACACATGGTCAAACGAGGAGATATCTACTATGCCGACCTGAGCCCGGTCGTGGGCAGTGAACAGGGAGGCATGCGCCCTGTGCTGATTATCCAGAACAACACCGGCAACAAGCACAGCCCCACCGTCATTGCCGCCGCCATCACCAGCCAGACAGGAAAAGCACGCCTGCCCACCCACATCGAGCTTACAGCCCAAAGCGTCGGACTGAACAGGGACAGCGTGATACTTCTGGAGCAGATACGCACACTGGACAAATCCCGACTGCGCGAGCGCATGGGCAAGCTTGACGAGGGCACCATGACCGCTGTGGACAATGCACTGGCTGTCAGCTTCGGATTAGGTTGAAAATGTGATATTTTCCGGCTTCCGCTCATATTTTTGAGCGGAAGCTTTTTTCTTTCGGAGGGGACTGGAATGGAATATCCGATCATGGTGGGCGGGAAAAATTCAGGCTGTGTCAGGGTATGTCAGGATGGGCTTTTTACCGTGTTTGAGGCCAGATGCAGCGCGGTTTCGGAGCTTATGCGTCTTTCCGTATACGGCGGCGGAAAGGAAGGCTATCTTGGCGTGATGCAGCCAAGGCAGGGCGGGCTTTATCTGAGGCGCAGGTTCAGCCGCGCCCAGATGAAGGACTTTCCCGAAAAGATAGAGTTTGCAGCCCCTGCGGGCATGGCGCAGGAAAAGCCCCGCACCGGGGATGCCAAAAAGCCCTGCGAAAAGGGACATTGCTGGCACAGATACTCTGACGGCAGCCTTATCTGCAAAGACGGCGGCGGATATATAATAGCCCTGCCCGCAAAAGCGGATTGCTGCGCTCGGGGTGCTGTGCTCAAAGAAATAGAAGGCAGGCTTTATATGCTGTTTCGCTATTGAAATAAGGGCTTGGCTTGTATTATAATTGAGAAAAGAAACTCCCGGAGGTAATACATATGCAGATGACAGAGCTTATCGGCAAAAAGCGCGACGGCGGCAAACTCAACGCCGCTGAGATAGATTACATGATTCAGGGCTACACCGCAGGCTCTATCCCCGATTATCAGATGTCTGCCATGTGTATGGCCATACTGCTCAGGGGTATGGACGAGGAGGAGACGCTGAACCTGACCCTCTCCATGGTCAATTCCGGCGATACTCTGGATTTGAGCGCCATTAAGGGGCTGAAGGCGGACAAGCACTCCACCGGCGGCGTGGGCGACAAGACAAGTCTTGTGCTCTGCCCCATGGTGGCAGCCTGCGGGGTGAAGATCGCCAAGATGTCCGGGCGCGGCCTTGGTCACACCGGCGGCACTATAGACAAGCTGGAAAGCTTCCCCGGCTTCTCTACGGAAGTCTCCGACGAGCAGTTTTTCAAAAACGTAAATGAGCTGGGCATTGCCATTATCGGCCAGACAGCCGAGCTTGTACCCGCCGACAAGAAAATCTACGCCCTGCGCGACGTGACAGCCACCGTACCCAGCATCCCGCTGATGGCGAGCTCCATCATGTCAAAGAAACTGGCGGCAGGCGCTGATGTTATCGTACTGGACGTAAAATGCGGTGACGGCGCATTCATGAAGACTGAGGACGAGGCCAGAGTGCTGGCTGAGACCATGACGAAGATAGGCAAGGGCGCGGGCAGAAAATGCGCCGCAGTCATAACCGATATGGATCAGCCCCTTGGCTGGGCCATAGGCAACGCCCTTGAGGTGAAAGAGGCCATTTCCGTACTTCGGGGCGAAAGCGGCGGCGACCTTCTGGAGCTTTGCATCGCCCTTGGCAGCTGTATGCTGACGGTGGGCGGCTTTGCCCCCGACAATGAGGCCGCGGCAGGTATGCTCCGGGAGGCCATTGCCAGCGGCAAGGCCCTTGAAAAGCTTGCGGACATGATAGAGGGTCAGGGCGGCAGTAGATGCGATGTGTACGACACTTCCCGCCTGCCCGCAGCCCCCGTGGTTAAAGAGCTTTTGGCGGAGAGCGACGGCTATGTGAGCGCCATTGCCGCCGAGAGTGTGGGGCTCGTTTCCATGCAGCTGGGCGGCGGAAGAGTCACCAAGGAGAGCAGTATTGACCTTTCCGTGGGCGTGGTACTCAAAAAGAAGGTGGGCGAATTTGTAAAGCGTGGCGAGAGCCTTGCACAAATTCATGCCGCCAGTGACGAGGCCGCTGAAAAGGCTGCAAAAACGCTGATGGAGTGCTTTGAGTTCAGCGCCGAGCCCGTTGTGCGCCCCAGGTTTATAAAAGATATCGTGATGTAATCAAATTTAATCAAAAAAAGGAGGGAGAAAGGTGAAAAAGCTGATTGTATTTATTCTGCTTGCGGCGGTTTTTTCCTCATTTTCTCCCTTTGCCTTTGCCGACTATGCTCTTGACAAGCCCAGCGCCGGTCAGGTCATTTTCATGCAGGCCGACAATGACCTTGACTATACCGCAGCCTTCCCCCTTTCCGCCCTGACAGGCGCTTTCCGTGAGGGCGAGGACCTGCGCCTTGAGTTTCCGGCGGCCCGGCTTACGCTGGAGGGTTTTTTCACCCGCCTTGGCGAGTGGCGCAGCCTGAGCTTTTCCGACGGCGGCAGCCTCGGCGGCGCGGACTTTGACGAAGAGGGCCGATGCACCAAGAGCTTTCACGCGGTTCTGGGCAGGGAAAAAAGCGGCAGCGCGAAAAGCACTGGGATCGGCGCCCAGCTTCTGACTTTGCGGCTGAGTCCCTACGGGACGGAAGTCTTTGTTGGCGATGAGGTCATATGGGGCGAGCTGCGGGAGCGCTGCATCGGGGCTTTTGCTGCGGTTTATCCCTTTGAAAAGCCAGACTGGAACAGCGTTCTGGAGCTTCGCTGCCAGTTTCTCATGGGTGAAGACGGCAGCCTTGAGCCGGTGAGATTTTATTCGGATTTTGCCGATGGTGTCAGCTCGGAGATAATCAATCCCGCAAGGGTCTGCTCTGCATCCAGTCTCCAGCTTCTGCCACTGTCCGAGGGGCGCGCCGTTGTGAGCTTTTCAAACCGGCTTGGTGAAAGGCTTCTGAGCGCCGATGTGCTTTGCCGCAGGGATGAAAGCAGCGGACTTTGCGTGGAGTATATGTGCGAAGGCTGCGGTGAACTGCAAACAGGCGCTTTCCACTATCTTTCCTGTGGACACTATAGCTGCGCCGAGGGCTTTGACCCGGCGGGCCACGATATAGCCCCCTGTCAGGTGGCAGGCCACTGTGTCAGTGAAAGCGAACATGAAAAGTGCAGCAATTGTCAGGAATACTGCTGTGACGGCAGAGAGCATGGTCCGGGCTTCTGCGAACACGTACACAACTGGGTTGCTGTGACACTGGTATCCAGCCGCTGCACCGGCTGCGGTTATGTATATACGAGAAAATAAAAAAGCGGTCATTTTATACGAAAATGGCCGCCTTTTTTCTGCACGCGGAGATCGCTGTTGCTCTTGCAAACAGCTGCTTTGAAATATATAATATTTGTGATTGTTCAAATATTTACACATAACAAAGGAGCAAGAATATGATACTCGACACTTCCAAATATCTTGGCAAATGCGTTTGCGGCCGTGAACACGAGCTGCGTACAAAGCTTGTTGTCTGTGAATACGGCGCACTGAAAAATTTTGACAAGTATATGGCTGACTGCGGACTTACAGGCTTCCGTACCGTCATTTACGACACCAACACCTATAATCTCCCCAGCATCACCCATGTCCCCGCCGATCAGGAGATCGTTCTGGAGGCCAAGGGCCTTCACAGCGAAAAGGGGCTTATTGAGAACATGATGACCATTCTTGAGCGCACCCCCGACTACATAGTGGTCGTTGGCGGCGGCACCCTTATGGACTTTGGCCGCTACAGCGCATGGAAGCTGGGCATCCCCTTTGTGGCTATCCCCACCATCGTATCCTCTGACGGCTTCACTGCCGATATCTGCTCCATTATCATAGACGGTCAGAAAAAGTCCATCCCCATGCAGGCTGCAGATGCAGTCATCTGCGATATGGACGTGGTTTCCGGCGCACCCATGTTTTTGAGCATCGCAGGCGTGCAGGACATCATGGCAAAGTACGTTTCCATCGCCGACTGGAAGATAGCCCACCTTGTCTCCGGTGAGTACTTCTGCCCCATGGTATGCGATATGGCTCAGGAGGCACTGGATATCATGGTGCGCTGCGCCAATGAGCTGGCAGAGGGCAAGGAGCCTGATTTTGAGGCCATGGCCTACACCCAGATGCTCTCCGGCCTTACCATGCAGATACTCTCCAACAGCCGTGCAGCCTCCGGTGCAGAGCATCTGGTGGCCCATCTTGTGGAAATGAAGCCCCGCGGCTTTGAAAATGCCCACGGTATGCACGGCGAGTGCGTTGGCATCGGCACTATCATGTGCGCCAGCGCCTACCACAAGCTGGCAGAGCGCGAGACCATCGAGGTCAAGCCCTTTGAGCCTGTTGATGAGCAGTGGGTCCGCGATGTATTCGGTGAGCTTGCAGACGGTATCCTCAAGGAGAACGAAAACGACGTTCTCAAGACCTTTGCCCCTGAGAACATCAAAGAGAAGTGGCCCCAGATCCGCGAGATCATCGCCACCATCCCCAAGGCCGAGGAGCTTATTGAGCTTTACACCAAAATCGGTGCAAAGCACTCCCTTGAAGAGCTGGGTATTGACGAGAGCGTGAGAGAAGAGTTCCTTGATATCTCCTCCGCTATCCGCAACCGCCTGACTCTGGCCAGAATGACCAGACTTATCGTAAAATAAGATATTTCCATTAATTGCCCGGTCACGGGCCTATACCCGTGACCGGCTTTGTGTTTATTTTTCAAAAAGGAGCTTTACCATGCAGTACATAATGTCACTCGACCAAGGCACTACCAGTTCCCGCTGCATACTTTTTGACAAATCCGGCAACATCTGTGCCTCTGTACAGAAGGAGTTCCGGCAGATTTTCCCCCAGCCCGGCTGGGTTGAGCATGATGCCGAGGAGATCTGGGCAACTACCCTTGAAGTCTCCCGCGCCGCTATGGACAAGCTGGGTGTCACCGCTGAGAGCATTGCCGCCATCGGCATCACAAACCAGCGCGAGACCACCGTTATCTGGGATAAGGACACCGGCAAGCCCATTGCCAATGCCATCGTATGGCAGTGCCGCCGTACCTCCGATATAATAGACAAGCTGGTGGCTACCGGCTGGGCTGACGATATAAAGGCAAAGACCGGTCTTGTACCCGACGCCTATTTCTCCGGCTCCAAGATAAAGTGGCTTCTGGACAATGTACCCGGCGCAAGAAAGAGAGCCGAAGCGGGGAAGCTTTTATTCGGTACCATTGACACCTGGCTCATCTGGAAGCTGACCGGCGGGCGCGTACACGTTACCGACCAGACCAACGCCAGCCGCACCATGATATACAATATCCACTCTCTTGAGTGGGACAAGGAGCTGCTGGAGCTGCTGAACATCCCAGAGTGCATCCTGCCTGAGGTCAAGCCCTCCAGCCATGTATACGGCAAGACCGACTTTGAGCTTTACGGTGGGGAAATTCCCATTTCCGGCGCTGCCGGTGACCAGCAGTGCGCCCTTTTCGGTCAGTGCTGCTTTGCTCCCGGCGAGATGAAAAACACCTACGGCACAGGCTGCTTCCTTCTTATGAACACCGGCAAAGAACCCGTTGAGAGTAAAAACGGCCTTGTCACTACCATAGCTGTGGGCTATGAGGACCATGTGGAATACGCCCTTGAGGGCAGTATCTTCGTGGCAGGTGCCGCAATACAATGGCTGCGGGATGAGCTGAAGGTCATCACCAACGCCGCTGAAAGCCAGCAGTACGCCGAAAAGGTCAGCGATACCGCAGGTGCTTATGTGGTACCCGCCTTCACCGGTATCGGCGCACCCTACTGGAACCAGAGAGCAAGGGGCGCTGTCCTTGGCGTCACCCGTGGCTTCTCCCGCTCCCACCTTGTACGCGCTACCCTTGAGTCTCTGGCCTATCAGACCTATGATATTGCCCGCGCCATGGAGCAGGACTCCGGCATTACCATTTCCGAGCTGAAGGTTGACGGCGGCGCCTGCGCCAACGATTTTCTCATGCAGTTCCAGTCCGACCTTATCGGCTGCGACGTATTCCGCCCCAACTGCATCGAGACTACCGCACTGGGTGCAGCGTACCTGGCCGGTCTTGCCGTGGGCTATTGGAAGGATGTTGACGATATCAAGCTCAACTGGGGCGTCAACCGGGTATTTACCCCATCCATGGAAGAAAACCACCGCAAGGAGCTTATCCGCGGCTGGCACAAGGCTGTAAAATGCGCCCTTTTCTGGGCAGACGAAGAAGAATAAAGGAGACTGTCATGAGCTACGACAAGCTGAAAAACTGCCGTCTTTTCCTCTTTGACATGGACGGCACTCTCTATCTGGGCGACAATGTTTACGACGGTGCCATCGACCTTATGAATGATCTGCCTGCACTTGGGAAAAAATATATCTATCTTACAAACAATTCCTCCCGCGCCGGCACCGACTATATCACCCGTCTCAACCGTCTGGGCTTCCCCTGCATCGCCGAAAATGTTTTCACCTCCGGCATGGCTACCGGTATGTATCTCAATCAAAGGCACGCAGGGCAGAGTGTGTATCTTGCAGGCACAAAGGCTTTTTACCGTGAGCTTGTCAGCTACGGCATCAAGCTTGTGAACGATGAAAACGGCCACACCGATGCGGACTTGGTTGATGTTGTGGTACAGGGCTTTGACACTGAGCTTGTCTATGAAAAGCTGGACAAGGCCTGTCACTTTTTGCGCCGCGGTGCCACCTTCATTGCCGCCAATCCCGACTGGGTCTGCCCCATGCCCAACGACGAGGTGCTCCCCGACTGCGGCAGCATATGCGCCCTGCTCACCGCCTCCTCCGGCAAGGAGCCTACCTACATTGGCAAGCCCAACCGCAACATGGTAGACGTCATCTCCACCATGACCGGCATTCCCAACGAACAGATCTGCTGCGTGGGCGACAGACTCTATACGGATATCGCCGTGGCCCAGAACGCGGGTGCCGTGTCCGTGCTGGTGCTCTCCGGTGAGACCACCAGAGAGATGGTGGATGCCGCTGAGCGTCAGCCTGACTACATTCTCAAGGATGTACACGAGCTGCACCAGATCCTTCGCGCCTGAACTATCTGACGGAGTTATTATCTCTTTATGAAAACAGCCTACCTTTTCCCCGCGCTTTTATTTTTGTACATCATAATATTCATGACCGGTATTCCCAATCTGAAGCGCTGTGTGCTGCCTGCACACAGCGCTTGCAGCCGTTCTTTGGGGCGTATTGATGCACTTATCATGGCAGCCGTAACTCTTTTGTACGCCGGTGTGGCCTTTACAGCCCTTGGCAATACAAACTCCCCCGAAAGCTTTATGCCCATGTGGGGGGAAAGTGTGGAATTTGAGTTTGAAGAGGAAACTCAGCTTTCAAAGGCCATGCTTTTTTCCGGTGTGGGAGAGGGCAGCTACAGTTTTGAAGGCTCAGCAGATGGGCAGAGCTGGTTTGAATTGGGACAGTACGAGCAAAACTATGTGAGCGTATTCAAGTGGAACGAAACTGTGCTTTTCTGTGATGCTCTTGTGAGCCATGTGCGAGTTACGGGGCAGGGCGCTGTATATCTGGGCGAATTGGTCTTTTTCGACAGGGAGAACTGCCCCGTGTCCATTTTGTCTGCTCCGGCGGCGCTCTGCGATGAGCAGCAGCTTGTCCCCGCCCGCTCCAATTTTTTAAACTCCACCTATTTTGACGAGATTTACCACGCCCGCACCGCCTGGGAGCATCTGAACGATGTTCGCCCCTATGAAGTATCTCATCCCCCGCTGGGCAAGCTTATACTGTCTCTGGGGATGCTTTTTTTCGGAGTCACTCCCTTTGGCTGGCGTTTCATGGGCGCATTTCTGGGCTGCCTTATGCTGCCGCTGATATACATTTTTGCAAAGAAGCTCTTCGGCGGCAGGACTGTACCTACTCTTTGCAGTATTGTTCTGGCTTCGGACTTCATGCACTTTGTTCAAACCCGTATTGCCACAATCGACACCTATGCAGTCTTTTTCATACTGCTGATGTACCTTTGCATGTACCTTTTTGTCAGCTGTGAGGACAGTCCGGGCTCAGGTCGGGCTTTGCTGTTTCTGGCGCTGTCGGGCATCTTTTTCGGCATGGGCGCCGCCTCCAAGTGGACAGCTATATACGCCGGTGCGGGACTGGCCGTCATATGGGCATTGTACTGGATAGTAAACCGCAGATTAGGTATAAAGATTTTTCTGAAAAACGCCGCTTTCTGCCTTGTTTTCTTCGTGGCTGTGCCTGCGCTTATCTACTATCTGAGCTACTTTGCATACGGCACGGCTGCGGGCATGAAAGGACCCGGTATGTTCTTCAGCCGGGAGTATGCACAGCTTGTATTGGATAATCAGAGCTTCATGTTCAACTACCACTCCGGCCTCGTGGCAGAACACCCCTATTCCTCCCGTTGGTATCAGTGGCTTTTGAACATCCGGCCCATTCTTTACTATCTGGAGTATTTCAACGACGGTACACGCTCCAGCTTCGGTGCTTTTGTCAATCCCCTTTTGTGCTGGGCCGGCCTTCTTTGTCTGCCGTTGCTGATTTACACCGCCATTTTCCGTCGGGATAAAACAGCCGCTTTCATCCTTCTTGGCTATCTTGCTCAGCTTGTACCCTGGATGCCTATCGGCAGGCTCACTTTCGAGTATCACTACTTCCCCTGCACCGTGTTTCTGGTACTGGCACTGGGCTATGTGTTCAAGCTTGTGAGGCTCCATTCAAGGCACTGGAAGCTGTATCTTGGAAGCTTTGCCGCTGTATCGTTGCTGCTTTTTGTCATGTTCTATCCCGCAGTTTCCGGCATGGTGGTGGACAACGCCAAAGCCAGTGCTATTTTAGGCTGGCTGCCCACGTGGCCTTTCTGATACAGGAAAAATATTTCAGAAAAAGCGGAAAAACTGCAAAATAGTGCTTGACATTTGCCGCCGCTTTTGCTATTATACTTTTGCTTGTGAGGGAGACTTCCAGGCGCGACAAGTGTATAGAATTTACTCAGCGCACCCCTTTAACATAGATGGGGGTATAGCTCAGCTGGGAGCCCAACCCAAGCGGTTACGCACCCCTCTGAGTACAACTTAATAGTAGATAAATCGTTCGGCGCACCCCTTTAACATATATGGGGGTATAGCTCAGCTGGGAGAGCGCTTGAATGGCATTCAAGAGGTCAGCGGTTCGATCCCGCTTATCTCCACCATCAGACGGTGTGCCGAACGATTTTCTATATAGATAACCTGCTCAGTGAGCAGGGTTTTTTGTTTTATGCGGCTATAATATCCAGTCCCAAACCGAACTGTTCAAGATCAATGTTAAAGTCGATATGCAGCCGGTAGTCCCGGTAAACATCAATGCGGCGAATGAGGCAGTTGACGATCATCTTCTTGGCTTCGATGCTTGCACTGTCGTACATGTCAGCCCAAGAGATAATGTCAGCGTACTGTGCATTGAGGGATGCCATAAGTGCCTGCCCCTCTTCGTAGTCAGCCTGCACCTCATTCAACCGGCGTTCAGTTTCGGTACACTTTGTCTCAGCCTCGGCTATAAGAGAGCCAAGCAGTTCTTTGGAAAAGGCACTTTCGCCACGGATTGTCTTAATGACCTCGGCCTTTAGTGCTTCCAAGTCAGATGCCGCCTTCGTATATTCAGCCTTTGCCAGACGGAGAAGCGCCCTGCGCTCCTCCATTTTTTCTTTGTAGCTGGCACCGACAACCTCACTGCGGGGCACCGCTTTCATATGTTCAAATATCTGGCGCACCAGCTTGTCTACGATGCCGTCCAGTGTTTTTGCGGTGTAGCCGGTCTGACCGTCACATTCAGTCTGCTTTCTTGTCTTGCCGTAGCAGATATAACGCACACGCTTAACGATGCGGTTGGGATCATCCTTACAGGGATAAGCCTTACCATTGGTAGTTAGGGAGAGGCGGGAGCCGCAGTGACCGCAGAACACATTACCGGATAACAGAGTAGTACCCTTCGTGTTTATGGGAACACGGCGTTCCTCCTGCGCGTTGTTGGCCCGGTCTGTTCTTATCCGCTGGGCAGCTTCATACAGCTCCGTCTCTATAATCTGCAAGTGAGGCAGAAGCTCGGAACGGCTCTTGCCGCTGCGAAGCACACCGGTGTAAGTGAGGTTGCAGAGCATACCCCGGATGCTTGCATGATGCCACATTTTGCCTGACCTTGCACGGTAGCCCCGGTCATTGAGGTATGTAGCAATGCGCTGTGCGCCGAAGCCCTCATACACATACTTTTCAAAGATGATGCGTACAACAGCGGCCTCGGCGGGCTCTATTGCCAGTTCGTAGACCTCATGCTTTCGCTTGTTCAGCCGACCGCTTTTTACAAGCTTATAGCCGTAGGCTGCGCTGCCGCCCTTAAAGCCTCCGTCCTCCACAAGCTGTCCCAAAGCAGTTCTTGTGCGGATAGAGGTTTTTTCACTTTCACCGTCAGCCTGCCAGAAACGGATATAATTGGTGAGCTTGTCGGTGTGGTTATCAAAACGCTGCTCACCTTCCTGCGTGCTCCAGACCCGGATGCCGTTTTTTACGAACCATTCGACTACAAAGGGTGTCTCGTCCGCTATGCGCCCGATGCGGTCAAACATGAACACCAGCAGAATATCAAACTTCTTCTGCCGTGCCATTTCCTTGATAATTTGAAGCTTATCCCGGTTTTCTGCTCTGACCTTGTGACCGGAAACACCGTCCTCCTGTTCCTCGTGGACGATGACCCAACCCATATCATCACAGAACTGGTGGCATTTCTTGCGTTGCATAGGTATGTCGGCCTGATTCTTGTCGTTGTAATCCACCTGCTTATCGGTGGACACTCGGTATAAACAGCAAACTCTTTCTTTCATTTCAGATACGTCCTTTCATAATGTTTTAATATGAAGAACGCATTGATATGCGAACCTGATGAAGTTTTCAAGGTGCAAGAGGTGTCCTGCTATAACCATTGTAACTCCCCCTGCCGGGTACATCAAGGATGCCGACGGCAAAGGATTTGAGCAGGATCTCCCGTGCTTGCCGGATGGCTGCGGGATTCTTTTTATCTGAAAAGCTTGCTGATATTTCGTAGCCATCAACGGATAACTTATGAGAGTGTTTTACTTCTTCCATGCGATACCTCCTTCTAAAAACATCGGGACAATTTGTCCCTCCTCGCCCCACAGGGGTTTTCCCTGTGGGGCATTTTCTTTGAAGGCTGCTGTTCATTTCCTTGGCCTGTAATAAGACAGCATTTCTCGTCAGTCAGCCTTCAAGCGATTGGATATTCACTTGTCCGAAGTGAAAAACACTTCTCATATACCATGACAAAAAACGGCCAAACGGAGCGTGTATTACAGATATTTCTTCAAATATTTTCTCATGTTCTCCAAACCGTAAAGCACCGACATCCTTATAGAGCTTTTACCAACGCCTTCAATACGGGCTTGCTCTCTATAACTTGCACCGAGGATAATACAGGCATCCACTCTTCTGCCCTGAGTCTCCGGCAGAGAGTTCAGCGCATTCCAGAGATAGTAAAACATCTCCATCCGTTCTATCAGTTCCTGCGGCGTAGGATTGGCAAGGCAAGCGGTGTATTCAATGCCATCGTCACAGTCAAGGGAGTAGTGTGCCTTATTCCGCATGAGCTGCCGCTGATAGGAAGCCTCATAGAGTTTGTCAGTCTTCAGCTCTGCCGCCACCTCATCAGGGACTTCTATGTATTCATCGTGTTTATACCAAGGATAGTAATTTCTCAAATTTATAGTGGTCATTTATTTTTCCTCCATTCAGATAATTGTTTGGTGATTGATCTGAATGGAGTTCCGGCGGCGACCTGCACCGGGGCATAGGCTCGGGACAAAATGTCCCAAAGCTAGTTAATGTGTATTGTAGTTCACCTTG
>JAFQFH010000071.1 GCA_017398685.1 Oscillospiraceae bacterium | reverse complement strand
CAAGTCTACAAAGGGCATGAGATCCGTCACGCTGCCGTCAGCAGCCACGCGGCGAATGTAGCTGTCCAGATAGCGGCTGGAGTATTCCAGCCGGTCTCCGTCTTCCAGCGTGGCCGTCAAAGCCAGCCGACCGTAGTTTATACCGGTACGCGTCCCCGTAAGCCGCAACGTTGGATCCACGGCAGGGCCCTTGTATTCCAGCGTCATGGCGCTGGGGATGTGGCCGCCGGCCCGGAGCTCGGCGCGCATAGCGCCGCTGGCGTCTACGGGGTAATACAGCGATTCGCTGTAAATCCACGGGTAGATCATGGCGTCACCATCCTCGCCGCCGGGCGTCAGGTCAAATCGAAGCTGCGAGAGACTGTACCAGGGCGTCAGCGCCTGGAACGTCGCTTCGCAATGGAGCCAGCCAGGAGCTTCGATCTCGCCCTTCGGCAGAGACGTGAGCATTACGCGACGATAGTATTCCTTACCTGGCATGGGCTCATAGATCAGAAGAAGGCCGTCTCCGACCGTCAGAGCCCAGTCAAGGAGCGTCTGGTAGTCGGCGTAGGGCTGCGCCCCGGTAAACACCAGCGTACCGTATACGGCATTCTGGGGCACGTCATCCGTAAGGACGGCGGCAAAGAAGCCGTTGCGGCCATTGGCGAAACCGGGGGAAAGCTCAAGACCCAGCCCGCCGGGCTCCGTGAGCCAGACGGAGCGCTCGCCGTTCAGGCCGAAGCGCTCGCCGGCAGCGGAGGAGAGATAAAATTTTCTGGGGATTCTGCGCATTTACTTCCCTCCAAACTCACGGTTGATGCGGTCGATCAGATGCTGCTCCTCGGCGGGGCCGATGTGAGGCGCGTTGATGGTGATGTTGACGGTGCGGCTTGGGCCGCTGCCGCCCTCGCTGTAGCGGCGGTTCTCCGCGGCGGTGAGGACGCGCTCGCCCTTGTGGAGCACAGCGCGGTACTCGTCATAGGGGACGTAGTCCAGACCGGTGGCGTGACGGCCGACGCCGCCACGATTAGAGCCGCCGGGCTTAGAAGCGCCGCTCAAAGCTGTGGAAACCAGACGGCTTATAATTCCACTGATCCACTCGCCGATGCGAGAGATAAAGGATCCTTCCTGAAGAAAAATGCCTTCAATAAGTTTTTCAATAAAGCGTGGGCCAACACTTAAAAAATCTCCAGCATGACTTATAAGCTCTGCAACCATATCGAGAACAATAATGGGGAGCTCAGCAATTAGGTCGGGGACAGCCAGGAGAATTCCGTCCAGAACCGCAAAGAGAAGATCGAAACCGGAACTGGTCATATTGGGAAGCCCTCGCAGAAGTGAAAGTACCAGCTCAGCGATCATGGAGCTGCCGACGGCGTCCAGACCGCCGAGCCCGTCGGTGATGCCCTGCAGAAGTGCGGAGATCAGCACGGGGCCGGCTGCCAGCAGTTGAGGCCCGTGCTCTCCGAGAAAGGTCACCAGCGAGGTCACCAGCTCGGAGGCCGTCTCGCTGACCTTGTCCGGGTCGGAGAGGATGCTGGATGTCAGCGTGTCGATGATGCCGCCGGCGGCGTCCAGTAAAATGGGCAGGCTGTCCGCCGCGCCCTCGCCCAGGGCGGCGATGAACTCATAGCCCTGCTGCATCATGCCCGGTACGGCGTCCGCCAGCAGCCGGGCCGCCTTCACGACATACTCGGAGATCACGGCGCTCGTGCCGTCCATGTCGCCGGCTGCGGCGCTTAGGTCTGCAGCAAAGCTGTTCAGCAGAGCGCCGCCCTCGCCGCTGAGATCTTCCAGCGCCGGGAGCAGGATCTGCCCAAGGGCTGCCTTGGCCTCTGCACTGGCGCCGTTGAGGAGTTCCAGATTGGCGGCCAGCCCGGCAAAGGCCGGGTTGCCCTCCTCAGCGGCGGTCTTGGCCATATTGGCCAGCGCGATCGCGCCGCCGGCTGCCGCAAGGCCCACGCCGGCGATGGCCGCAGAGCCGGCTGCGCCGGCAGCGGCGATGCCGCCGAAGCCAGCACCGGCGACTTTCAGAGCGCCGCCGATAGCGGACAGTCTGGACGCTGCGTCGGCAGAGGAGTCCGCCAGATCATCGACGGCCTCAGCCGCCTGCTCGGTTGGACGCCGGACGTCCTCCAGCGCATCCTCAGCCTGACGAAGTTCTCTCTGCATTTTAGCCAGAGACGCTTCCGACTGGGCCACTTTACGCCGGTATTCGTCCATTGCTTTCGTGTTATCGCTGTGGTTCTCCTCAACATCTTTAAGCATTGCTCGAAGCGCAGCCAGCTTTTTTTCCTGCTGATCTACTTTAGAGTTAAGAAGGTCGGTTTTCTGGGCCAGAGCTTCTTCGCTGTCGGCGGCCTCGGCAAAGCGCTCACGGTTAGAAGACAACTGAGCGTTTAAAACGCTCAAGGCCGAGTCCATTTCTCGGATACCTTTGTTGAACTCGGTCTCGCCTTCCAGCTTTATCTCTGTAGTAATTTCTCTTACAGCCATGGTCAACCTCCATCGCCGGGCTGCAGCAGAGTCAGCATATCAGCGTATGTTCCAGGAGTGAGCAGAAGGGCGTCTCGCGGGGCCAGGTGGAGTCTCACAGCACAAGCAGCGAGGAAAGCTGCTCGATCGCGGCCCGGGCCTTCTTTTTTTTTTCGATTTCATCCAGCTCTGCAAGAACGAGGTCGACTTCCTCTTCCTCACCCTCCACGGCACGGCGGAAGCCTTCGCGCAGAGCGTTTACAACGGCGCTGCGGATGGGCTCCACGTCGCCGGGGGCCGCCGAGAGCCGCAGCTCTTCCATGCCCAGCATGGGGCGGTGGTCCTCACCCATAAGACGGCGCTGCTTCTCGCCTTCGCAGGCAAGCAGGCAAAAGAGCCAGCAGGTATTCTTCCACCCCTCTTCGCTGGGTTCTGTGAGCTTCAGCGTCTTGACGATCTGGGTGGTATAACCGAACTCGTCGTAGATCTTAAAAAGGGCGTTGGCCGTCAAACTCAAAGAGAGCTCGCGGCCGTGGAATTTAATGTCAATGTGTCTCATGTAGTCCTCCTT